>JBDLIX010000078.1:0-23646 GCA_039714655.1 Bacteroidota bacterium | reverse complement strand
GTCAATCAGCAAGTAAATAGGCTGCAATCATTGCAACCACCATTCCCGTGATAATTACGGGGCCCGGGATAACTGTATATATGAGCAGGGAAATAATGATGGTTATGATCGGAGCCACTGCATTGGTAAGGGGAGCCACAATGATGACCTTTCCGTATCTAATGGCATATACCAGCATTAATGCGCCTATTGAATTTAAAGTATGGATGATCGCCGCGAAATAGGGCCCCCTGAAACTCCAGTTGATCTCCTGGTTCATATCTGTCATAAAATAAGCAATAGGTGAAAGAAGTAATCCGGTTAGCATCATATAAAAAAAGATGCTTTCCGCCTTCATGGTCCTGTTTGCCTTTTTCATATAAAAAGCCTGTGTTCCCCAGGCCAGAAATACCATCACTGCAAAACCAAGCCACAAATAACCTTTAATGACCCCATTATCCGGTTTTTGCAGCGACATCAAAAATATAGCTGTCAGGGATAGTACAATTCCAATCCAATGACGTTTGGTGGCTTTTTCTTTAAGGAAGATCACTGAAAGGACTACGGTGACTGAGGGAGAGAGGGAGATGATGGGGAAAACAAGATAGGCAGGCCCCTCCACCAGGGCATGAAACAAAGCCAACTGTCCTCCAGCGCCAAGGAACCCAATGGTCGAACCTAATACTACCGACCGCACATCATAATCAAGCTTCCATTTAATGATTGCCAATCCTACCAATGCACAGGGTATCATCGTTAGTGACCATACAATATATCCCAGTGTAGCCGGAAATCCTGATTGCTCCGGTATTTCAATGAGAGCTCCCCAGGTACCCCAAAACAGAGTTGTAGTAAGGGCATAAAGTAACCAAGGCTTTTTAAACATATTGGTATATTCTTAAGTGACAGGAACCCTTCTATGGCATGATTAATCTAAGCGATTATAACCTCTACTCCCAAATTTTCCAGGTAGAGTTTGTCCTCTGCCATTATCCCGGCATCTGTTATAACTACATGGATTTGAGAAATCGTAGCAATAAAACCAAACCGCCTGCGACTGAATTTTCTTGAATCGGTAACTACAATGACTTTTTTTGCCATTCCTATCATTATGGAATTCAAATGAGCCTCTTCGGTGTTAGGAGTAGACAGTCCATGTTGTGTATCAAATCCGTCAACACCCAGAAAGAGCTTATCACAATAGAATTTTCTGAAATTCTCACTGGCAAGAGCTCCAACCAGAGATAAGGATTTCTTTCGCAATACTCCTCCCGGCATGTATATGTTAAAATTCTCATATTCCGACAATATACTTGCTATGTTCAGTGCATTGGTGATAATGGTTAAGCTATTAAACTGGTCAAGATTTTTGGCAACTTCTGTTGTGGTAGTTCCCGAATCGATGACAATCGTGTCCCCATTCTCAATCAATTTCACAGCCGCTTTTGCAATCTTTTGCTTCTCTTTCTGGAACTCTTTTTGCTTGTCAGAAATTGGAGGATCAATCTCCATCCTGAAAAATTTAACCTTAATTGCTCCTCCCCTCGCCCTGATCAGCATATTCTGTCTTTCCAGGTGGGCAAGGTCGTTTCTGATGGTAACTTCGCTGATGCTGAACTTATTGCTCAGATCGCTTACCGTTACCTGCCCTTTTATATCAAGCTCTTCTAAGATTTTCGCTCTTCTGGTTACCGTTGATTTATTGGATGACTGTCCCATCTTGTTCATTATTTTGATTAATTAAATATTCCCGGATACCATTGAATTGCATTGGTTTGGTAGATTTTCTTCAACACATCATCATCCAGTTCCAATCCCCTGAAAGAGCCATCTACGTTGGGAGAAGTCATTGTCTCACCAGTGGAAAAATAGTTCCAGTCTGACCTCCATTCCTTTTCCAACCAGGATTTTCTCTCTTCGAAATCGTCCTTATCCGAAAGCACAAGATCGGTTGCATAGAGCAGTCTGTCCTGGTATTTCATTATAAATTCCCTTACTTTTTCCCTCTCCTGGACCTGGAAATGACACACTCTTGCAGCCATATCAACTGCCAGGTTCGGAAATCGATCCAGACGCTTGGCCAATTCATCTACACTCCACTCAAGGCTCCCCAGATGCGCTCCAACCAATCTCAGATCGGGGTGCCTGGCTAATAAATTGTCCCTGGAGGCAACAAGCTGCTCATAGGAAGGATATTCGGGATGCAGATACATATGATACTGTGGATGCTCACTGAAGTAAACACGATCATTATTCACGGTCATTGAATCCAGTGGGAGCCAACAGTTTTTTGGTTCACCAATATGAGCTATAACCGTTTTCTTATTGTTTACAATAAATTCAAAAACCGGATCAAACAGCGGATCATCGATTAATACGAAATTATTAAGGCTATCTCGAAATGTCATTCCGATATCCTTCCAGACTTTCACACCAATGGCTCCCTCTTCGAAATCCTTTTTGAGTTTGCGGATCACTCTTTCGCCCCAGGAAGGATCCTCAAAATTCTCCATTGAAAAGGTTGTTATATATGAGATCCTGTTGGGATACTGTTCATTCATAGCTTTGGCATATTGCATCTGCTCATCGATATATGCCTGGCTACTTGACCTGGTATTAATAGTAAGTAATTTAAACCCTTCAGCGGTAGCAAACTCCATTATATCAGGTTTTTCTGTCCTGATATGCACATGCGCATCAATTTTTGTCATCTCCTCGTACAGATCTGATTGAATCCCTTTACAGGATGCCAGCAAGAGTAGTAATGGGAAAATTCTAATGGCAAACATCTTATAAGCGCTCATAAACATACATGTAATAATTAACGAAGATACCAGAATATAGTTCAAGAATAGATCATAAACCGATTCTCAGGAGAAAAATAGCTCATAAAGTTAAATCCTTATGAGCTATAATCCCTAAAAACCCAAAACTACCAACTGATACTAATCCCAACCTATTATCTAATATTTATTACGTAACGTTTCTTTTTTTGTTAATTTACTTATTATTCATTACTTTATGTAAATGTATCGCATATATCTTACATTTCAAAATATAACATAAACAATAATCAGAAATTTAATTATAGAGAAAATCCAAACATTTCCCGGGCCCTTTTCTTGAATTCTTCTCCATCCTGAAAAACCGAGGTTCCACCGGCACCAGTGGTTGACAAAGCACCTGTAAGATTGCCGAATTCGTGGCACTCCGGAATCGAATTTCCCTTAATATATTTGTGAATAAAGCCCGCATTAAAACTATCTCCGGCACCAATGGCATCCACAACACTTTGATTTACAAAAGCAGGCCGATCCAATACCTCATCCCTGTAACAAACCATTGAACCCAGATTCCCTCTTTTAATCACCAGAATATCAGTATACTTTTTTATTGAATTTATAGCCTCTTTCAAGTTGTGTTTTCCACTAAGAAACATAAGTTCCTTTTCATTGGGCAGAAACACATCTACATGCGGAAGGATTTCTTCAATTTCCAGATCCCATTCTTCCCTGGGATCCCATTGCATGTCAAAGGAGGTGGTTAAACCTAAGCGCTTTGCAGTTCTGAAAAGTTTTCCAACATCTTTCCTCAACCCAGGTTGAAGAAAATAGGAAGAGAAATGAAGATGCTTTCCTTTACCCAGGTCATCTTCAGAAATATCATGAATGGTCAGGGTCTCCATTGCTCCCGGATATGTGGTATTGGCACGGTCTTCCATCATGTTTAAATTTACAGTGGCACCGGTCCCGAACTGATCACTCTCCTTTATCATGGAGACATCAACCTGACTCTTTTGAAGAGTCTCAAGGACTACTTCGCCGAACTTATCTTTGCCAATTTTCCCGATAAAAGCCACCCTTGCACCCAAACTCGAAATATTACTTGCAAAAATAGCCGCTGAGCTTCCCAGCGTTAATGTCATTCTGTTGGCCAGAACCTCCTTTCCTATCTCAGGAAATCTTTCTATCTCATCTAAAATAAGATCGACATTTAACTCTCCTACTACGATAACATCAAATTCTTTCTCCATTTAACAAAAATAGAATAATTATCTTGCTTCGTAAGGTTGTAATGTGGTAAATTCGTATTTTTATTGCGCTTTTAAAAAATACAATAACGTAATGAAAGTTTTATATCTCTTGATCGCTTCATGCTTATTGCTCTCCGGTTGTAAGAGTGCGGAATATTCTACTGAAAAAGTTGATAACCCTCCCTACCATAAAAACATTGAGTTTCAGGGGTTCGAAGATTTAAGCAATCCCGGTTTTCAACACTTAACAGAGAAGTACCAGCTGGATACCATATTTCATGGAGAAACAGATGAGTTTAAAAGGATTTTGCTGCTCAGGCATTGGATAAAATCAGTTATAAAGATTGATGACCATGGAGATCCTTATCCTGGAGACAAAAAAGCTGAAGGAATTTTAGATGCGGCTTTACAGGGACAGGGATACCATTGCGGCCATTTTATGGTTGTTCAGAATGGCATCATGAATGCCTATGGATATGTGACCCGCACCCTGGGTGCAGGACCCGGCGTAAAGGGAGGTCCTGATGGGCATCATGGAATAAACGAGATATGGCTAAACGATTATAACAAGTGGTTTCTATCCGATGCGAAATACGACCACCATTTTGAAAAAGATGGCATCCCGTTATCTGCGCTGGAAATACGTGATGAGTATTTAAAAAACAGGGCAGCGGATATTGTTAAAGTAAAGGGTCCAGAACGTACGATTACTGACGCAGATCCTGAAACCGGGACAACCAGGGAACGAAGTGCACAGACCTATACCTGGATTGAGTTTCATACCCATAACGACATGTTTACCGCCTGGCCTGACCATGAAACCCTTTTAACCATGTATGAAGATGACTATTTTGTGAATAATACCTGGATATGGGGCGACAATCCACACTGGGCATACGATAAACCTGAGTTTATGCGATTGGTGAAAGAGCGTAATGTCATTGAATGGACACCCAATACCATTGCTTCAGAAACCCGGATAAAGGGTAATGTTGCCACAATAACGCTCACTTCCGAGACGCCAAACCTTGCAGCGTATCAGATGAAAGAGGTGCCTTCGGGTAAGTGGGAACAGGTAGATGAGTCATTGAGCATAGAATTGAAAAGAGAGCGCTATGAATTACATTTTCGGTCCATGAACCTGGCTGGTATTACCGGACCGGAACATAAAATTATTATAACCCAAGAACCGTAACGTTATTAACTTAAAAAATGAATCACAATGATCATCAACAGAACAGTATTGGTAATTCCCATAGTAGTAATGAGTTGTATGCTTTTCACAAACTGTAACCAAGGTGAAATGAAAGATGAAGATTCTGATATTGAATTGACAGATCTCTTTATTGCAAACCATCGCGTCGCAAAAGAAGCTGTTTTAAGGGAGATCCCGGAGGAGTATATTAACAAGGCAAGAACTACATTGCATATAGCCTACCAGCACACATCACATGGTACACAGGTGGCCAGGGGCATCTTTGGCTTGCCTGACTACAAAGAGGGAGATGATCTCCTGTTTGGCATCACAAACAATGCTCCTGAAGCCGGGAAACTGGATTTTGATGATTATGCATTAGCAAGTTACGCAACACCGGGAGAAGATGCTTCTGACTTAAGCAGGAATGAAACAGCATTCATCCAGGCCACAAGGAATTTTCTGAGTGACGATGCAAATGATGATATCAATGTAATCATGTGGTCATGGTGTAATATTGCCGGCCATCTTCCCGCAACAAATTATCTGCCCGGAATGGAGTTACTTATTTCAGAATATGGCGAAGGGGGAACAAAGATAGGCACCGGAGAGGGATTGAGAGAGCATCCTGTAACATTCATTTTCATGACCGGTCATGCCAACCTGGAAAGCAATACCGGTGATGGTAATCCGAAAAATCAGGCAAAACTGATTGTCGACTATTGCATGGAGAATGATCAGTACTGTCTGGACTATTATAGCATTGACACCTATGATATGGGGGACAATTATTGGGAGGATGCTGGTGACGACGGAAATTCTGCAGCTTATGGCGGGAACTATTATCTGGATTGGCAAAATGCTCATGAGCTTGGCATAGATTGGTATGAAAACAGGAGTGCACCTGGCGGAGAAGTAGTGTTTGGAGCACATAACAGCCAGCATATTACAGCCAACAGGAAAGCCTATGCCATGTGGTGGATCCTGGCCCGGATAGCAGGATGGGATGGGGAGTAAGTCAATAGACTTCCAGAAAGGAAAAAATGATCTGCGTATGAGTAAAACTGGTCTACAACAGATTCTGGCACTGTTTATTCTGAGCGGTGTCACCGCCTCAGGCCAGGTCAGAGAATATTCTCAGATAATCACTGTGAATGATTATACATACGAGATTGAGGTCGATGGCAGCCGTGACCCGGTCAACGAAACAATCATTATTGAGAATCTCGGCAATTCGCCGCTCGTCAGTCCCCGAATAACGGTTAATGGCAACTATGACTGGTTTGACACGAAGAGCATTGCCCTTGAGGTCACCCGCGATTGTAATACAGATAAGGAAAAAGCATTGGCAATCTGGGATTTCATCCGCCGTAATTTCCAGCACCTGGATTCCCCCGGTGACAGGGAGTGCCATAATCCCGTAGTGGCGATGAACGTTTACGGTTATGCCAATTGTGCATATCACAGCACAGTATTCACAGAACTATGCCACTCCATAGGAGTCACGGCACGTGTCTGGGAAGTCTGGCATCACACCATCACCGAAGCATTTTACAACAATGCCTGGCACATGCTGGACAGCGACATCGGCCTTTATTATCTGGCCGCAGACAATCGCACCATCGCATCGGTGGAACAACTCTGGGAGGATCAGAAAATAAGCGGCGGACAAGAATCCGGTGCGGCTCTGACGAAATTTTCCGGCCGCAACAAGGCAGTGCGGGCGATCTATACAGATGTAGAAGGCAACAATCCGCATCTGTCTCAGGACGGCGAGAAAATTCGTGGCTATCGCTATTTCTTTGGTCCGGATGAATGCTTCATACAGACGGGCTACGATCGGTTTGGCCATGAACCCCATAGCATGGCCATGACCCTTCGTCCAGGTGAAAAGTTGATTCGAAATTGGAAGGGCGGAGAAAAATACTATGATTATGAACGTCATAATAAAAAATTTGAGCGCGGAATTGATTATGCCAAACCCATACGCTACGGTGACGGACAAATCATCTGGAAACCAGATCTCAAATCGGAGCTGACCCCATCATTTTTTAACAAGGATCAGGCCCCGGGATTCGAGGTGATCGACGGCCAGGCGCCTGCTGTACATGTTCGCCATAAACATGGCGGTATCTACGACTTCCCCGAAAGGGCGATCCTGTCAACTGAAACTCCTTATACCATTCTTGGTGGCACATTGAAAGCTACTTTCTACCGTGGCGCAGCCAAAGAGTGGGATCGTCTTTCGGCGACACTCTTAAGCAAAACCGGACCGGTTATAAAGAGGATCTGGAGCGCACCCGAGGGAGTTACAGGCTATATAGATGCTGAGATCGACCTTGATAAGGTATTGTTTCCCAGTGGTGAGCGGGGTCGCCATGATTATACTATTGAATTCAATTTTATGTCAGATGAGCGAAATGATCCACCCACCCAGAGCGGTCTGGATGCAGTAGAGCTGGTGACTGATATCCAGGTCAGCTCATATTCCCTTCCGGCGCTGTCAAAAGGGGGCAATCTAATCCGTTATCACGATGAGACACCTGGCGAACACAAGGTTAAAATTACCCATATCTGGCGCGAGCGAAATGATAATACGCCGCCTGCGATTCCTGATGCTCCCTTGTTCCCCGCCGACGGCGAAACCATAAAGACACTGACACCGGTTTTCAGGTGGCAACAGGCTTCTGATCCTGATAAGGGAGACAAGATCACAAACCATTGTATCTTGATCAGTTTTGATCCACAGTGCCGCTGGCCGGTGGCAACCGCACTGTTCAAAGAGACTGGTTCCGGATTTTCTGAATGGCAGCTGCCAAACGGCTGGCTCAACCGGGATACTAATTATTACTGGAAAGTAAAGGCTCAGGACAGCCGGGGTGTCTGGGGCGAGTGGAGCGAGATATTCAGATTTAATACGATTAAATAAGATGAATTCAATAAACCGCATTGCAATCATTGTATTATTTCTGATGCCGGGGTTTTTCTTGCTCTCTTTCAGCCGGTCCGAAAACGCAACCATACCAGGTGAGATCATTACGCCATACCCCACGCTCACCTGTTTGGCCATTGAATGGTTGATAGAGGGTGATAACAACCTGGACAGCAAGGTTGAGGTCTCTTACAGAGCTGCCGGCGAGGAGAAATGGCTGGCTGCCATGAATCTGGTGCGCATTCCTGCGGGAAGTACCGGAAACCATACCAGGCCGACCTACACATGGAAGAACAAGCACTCAGGCAGTATATTCAATCTCATGCCGGATACCGGGTACGAAATTCGTTTATCACTCAGTGATCCCGATGGTGGTAAAGCTACGGAGATTGTCAAAGCAACCACTCGTCCTGTACCCGGAGAAGCCGCGAATTCGCGAATTATTGAGGTTAATCCGAAAACACTTGAAAAGGCTGCCATGCGGGCTGAACCGGGTGATGTCCTGTTACTAAGTCCAGGCTACTATGGTTCTTTTACAATGCCTGTGGATGGAGAACCGGAAAAACCCATCGTCATACGTGCCGACAATGCCCATCCGGTAATCGGCAGTACGTTCAACTCCATCAGCCTTGAACACCGCCGTCACGTGATAATCGATGGACTGACGGTCTGGGGACCAGTTCAAATGCGCTGGGCAGAAGATGTGGCCGTGCGCTATTGTAACATCCAATCCCAGTTCGGCATTATCGCCCAGCAGCAACCCGGTTGTAAAAACTGCTATATAGCTGATAACAGGGTCAGCTATAAGATGCCCTGGGTAGCCGAAAGCACTGGTTCCGGTAGTATCTGGGGTGGTCCGGCTAACATTGGCGAGGGGATCGAACTCACAGGCCCCGGTAACGTTATTTGCTATAACCGCGTCTCCGGATACAGGGATTGCATATCGACCATGGAAGATTTATGGGTTTACGACCAGATGTGTATTGATATATACAACAATGACATTTCGGAGGGACCGGATGACGGAATTGAGGCTGATTTCGCAATGAACAACTGTCGCATTATGAATAACCGAATCACCAACTGCGGAATGGGACTCAGCTCTCAGCCCGGACTGGGTGGTCCGACCTATTTTATTCGCAACGTGATGTACAATATCTCCATGGCCCCATTTAAACTTGAGCGTCACAGTTACGGCAATCTGTTTCTGCATAACACAGTGGTTAAATCCGGTGACGGACTGTTCGAACACCACGGTCAGGATGCGTTTTTCAGAACTACGTGGCTCAATAACTTATGTATTGGCGGTTCCGGTGGAGGCAAGAAAGGTCGCTACTCAACAGGTGAGGGGCTGGCAGTTTCACTTCCAGGCTATAATGCTACATGCAAATTTGATTATAACGCAGTCGGTACTGCCAACACACCTTTTGCCGGAAAAATTGACAATCAACATTTCGAATCGATTGAAGGATTGCACCGGTTAACAGGTGCCGGGCATTGCGTTCAGGTTGACATGAGTGTTTTCGCGGCGGATATAGAGTTCCCCGATCCGGTTTTCCCGGAGCGTCAACCTCAGGATTTGCGTATTGCCCCCGGTTCAACTGCTGCAGACGCTGCCCTGTTGCTGCCGAATATCAACGATCAATTCACCGGTAAGGCTCCTGATATGGGAGCATATGAAATTGGCACACCTCTGCCCCATTACGGGCCCCGGCCCAGGGGTGTTGATGAAAATTCCGGAAACTATTGAATTTCCAGCTTTCCCAGGAAGTACCAACCTTCCGGGTTCCTGCCTTCCATTGCTAAATTGATTCGGGGGCCTTTCAGCATCGGATCGAGGATTCCAATTTGCAGATCGAATGTTCCCGGCTTAATATCAGCAGGCACAAATACGGCATCTTCAACCACAATATCTCCAGGAAGCCATTGCTTAATATCCGCATTGATGGGCAGAATAATTTCATAATCCTCATTGATGAGCCTGATTGCAACAACATAATTCCCATAACAAGGGGCAACTCCCTTATTCTCCCACCAGGATTGAAAAGATAGCTTCTCATTTTGCCCCACTTTAGCGGGATAACTAAATTTTCTCAACACAAATCTGTATCCCATTTTTTTCAACCAATCATTGATCAATGGCTCCCATTCTTCAGGTACCTGGGAGGACTTGGCGTTAAAAGATGAAATGTGCCACTTCAGGCTCTGATCGATAATATATTTCACCTCATCTATCCCATATCCCTGGGAATTTTTCCAGTTCTGGAAAGTCCCACAGATTTCAAAACTCACATGTGCATTCTTCCATGCATCCTGCATATTAAACTGTACAATGGTTTGAGGATAATAGTCATACATATGTGTCCAGCCATTTTGCTCATCGGCCCAAAATCCGAGATCACCCAGGCAATCCTGCCGCCAGCCTACAGTTGCTTTCGAGGTAATGTAGTGATTGGCTTTTTCACCACTTAATAAAACAATAAGAGGCGTTTTCCTGAATGATTCAATATAGGGATCAATCAGGTCTTGCATCGCATCAGCACTTAATAACTTTGTTCCACCACCTTCTCCGGCCCATCCAACAAAGGATACATCCACAGCCTCGAGATCAGGATGTCCGTCATAACGTTTCCCCAACTCCCTGATCATATTGCCAAAACACTCCGCATAAAGTGGATTTTCAGGATCAACCGGCCACTTAATATGCCGAAAATTCCTCTCATCTCCCACCATTTCACGGTACCATAAAGGCACATCATCAATTGGTTTTCCTTTATAAGGTGAAATACGCAGCATCAGGGTTTGACCGTGCAATCGTGCCAGTTTTAATAATTCATCGATATACTCCCACTGATATTCTTCTTGCCGTGGTTCGATTACACTCCACAGAATCCTGAAATAGGCCAATGACGTAGCCGGATGGTGGGTATTCTCCAGATCACTCCCTTCATTCTGATACCGTTCCAGATCAGCAATGCGAAGCACATCCTGATTGGCTTTATGGTTATCCCCGTTAAACATCTGGAATGTACTGAATCCTATCCCCGGATTAATAAGAACATCATCAATCTCAACCGGTCTCACAGTGATAATGCCATCAGGTATTTGTGCGAAAGATTGAATTGATATGAAGATGGGTGCCAACAAACTGAACATGATGAGGCATATCACTCTGAAGATAGTTGATCCATTGCTCTGATTGAAATTCTTAGACTTCATAAAATCTGGATTTCATGGGATAAAAAGTTAAATTAAGGCTTATAGAATAATTAATATATTTATCTTGTGCAATAATACAAAATAATGTTATGAAAGCAATAATCGTCCTAATAACTCTAATAATCATAACATTTTCTTGCGAAAGCAAGCATTATTTTGTTACGGAAGTTGATAATCCGGTTTTTAAACCAAACACACTCTTCCAATCCATGGAGGATCTGACAAATCCGGGATTCAGTCATTTGATTGAAAAATACCAGCTCGATACTATTTTTCATGGAGAAACAGATGAATTCAAAAGGATTATATTGTTAAGGCATTGGATCAAAGAACATATTAAAATAGACTTGAACAATCCTCATTACAGTGGCGATGGCTATGTTGAAGGTATTTTGGATGCCGCATTGCAGGGAGAAGGATTCCATTGTGGGCATTTTGCCAGGGTACAAAATGGTATTTTGAATGCCTATGGGTATGTCACTCGATTTTTAGGTGCTGGTCCCGGTGTAGCGCGGGAATTTGACGGACACCATGGAACAAATGAAGTATGGCTTAATAATTTCCATAAATGGATGGTCATTGATGCCAAGTATGAACATCATTTTGAAAAAGACGGAGTGCCCTTATCTGCGCTGGAGATTCGTGACGAATATCTGAAAAACAGAGCCGCCGATGTAATAATGCTTAAAGGAGCTGACCTAATTCCCATTGAATTCGATAAAGAAATTGGTGAAAGCAAAGAGGCTTTTTGCCAGACTTTTACATGGATCACATATTCGGGAAACGGTAATCTTTGTTCAGTTTGGCCAGATTACAAGGAAATAGTACTGTGGTATCAGGATGATTTTTTCAAAAATAACAGATGGATCAGAAATGGCAAGCCCCATTGGGCTTACAACCATCCGGAAATAGTTATCATGACAGAGGAGCGTGATGCTATTGAATGGACTCCAAATACGATAGCAGCAGAAGTAACCATTGATGGAACCAGCGCAACTATTACGCTGAACTCTGATACCCCCAATCTGAAAGAGTACCAGGTAAGGAGATCTCCCTTGGGTGAGTGGAAAAAAGTTGATGAAGTGTTTAGCCTGGATCTGCAGGAGAGAAAATATGAGCTGACCTTCCGGACGATCAACCTTGCATCCGTCATGGGACCTGAGCATAATGTCGTAATTGACAGTAAATAAACCTATGCCTTGATGAATAGTCTGATTGCACCGGACGATCACTGGGTCATCTGGACCTTTCTTGTTGGAATGGCTTTCCTGAGCCTGTTTCTTGAACAGAAATACAAATTTGTCAGGAAAATCACCGGAGCTGCAACTGCGCTCTGTGCAGGAATGCTTGTTTCCAATATCGGATTATTACCCCATGAGTCTCCCTCCTACGACCTGGTATGGGAATATCTAGTCCCCCTGGTGATTCCCCTGCTGCTGATTAAAACTGATATCCGGACAATTTTTAAGGAGACCGGACGATTTGCAGGAGCTTTTCACATAAGTGCCTTTGGGACTGTCCTTGGGAGTTTTATTGCAGTAGCATTGCTCTATTCGCTGATTGATCATCTCGAATTAATCGGTCCGGCCATGACCGCAAGTTACATCGGAGGATCTGTCAACTTTGTCTCCGTTGTATCCATGTTTAATCCGCCTAAAGATCTTATCAATGCTACCCTGGTGGCTGACTCGGGAGTCATGATTATCTACTTTCTGTTTTTGATTACGTTGCCCGGATTATATCTGGCAAGACGGCTCTTTCCCATCACTGAAAAATCCATTGAAATAGCAGGTACAAACAATTCACATAAAAGTGGAGATTACTGGAAATCGAAACCCATAGGATTGATCGATATTGGAAAATCACTGGCCATAGCCTTTGCCATAGCAATGATATCCGTTAAAGTAAGTAGTTTTTTTAATGGTCCGGGAATGCCGGTTTTTATTAAAATGCTTCTGGGACAACAATATCTTGTCTTAACAACAATCTCTGTTCTTTTCCCTATTATATTTCCCAAAACTGCAAAAAAGATAGTTGGTAATGAGGAGTTAGGCACTTTTTTCATTTTCATCTTTTTTGTGATGATCGGTCTCCCGGCAAGCTTTACCCAGGTAATCCAGGAAGCACCCATAATGATCCTTTTTTGCATCATTATACTTTCAGTTAATTTCCTGGTTACCTTTGGTTTAGGTAAGCTGTTCAAATTTGAGCTGGAAGAACTCGTTATGGCTGCCATTGTAACCTCAGGAGGTCCCATGAACGGGGTTGCAGCAGCCATCTCCCTGAAATGGCAGAATCTCATCTTTCCCTCATTAATGCTGGGTATCTGGGGATATGTGATTGGAAATTATATTGGATACCTGGTGGGTATAATATTACAATCAATTTGATAATCACAAGTCATGAAGAAGAAAATGAAGCAGGGTATATTTTCTTTTCTTTGGGTTTTTCTGTCAATCATCTCAGGAAGTTGCCTTGGACAGGATGTATCACTAGTCTCCTTCACAGTAAAGGAGGAGGTGGGTGTTAAAGTGGCCATGCGCGATGGTGTCCGGCTCTCCACCAATATATACCATCCCGATACAATTGGTAAATTTCCAGTTTTGCTCATGAGAACTCCCTATGGGAATGGTGGAAAAGGAAACCGTGATGCGCATTTTTTTGCCCAGCGAGGGTATGCAGTTGTAATTCAGGATACCCGTGGTATCTCTGAGTCTGAAGGCATGTTCGACGCTTTCCAACCCGAAGCACTGGATGGATATGATACCCAACAGTGGATCGGGAAGCAACCATGGTGTAATGGGAAAATCGGGACATACGGAGGTTCATATGTTGGATTTACGCAATGGATGCCTGCTCCGCTTCAAAGCCCCTATCTGGTGACCATGTTGCCGGTTGTAACTTTTTCAGACCTTCATGATGTGGTATATCAGAATGGTGCATTCAGGCTTGATCTGTTCACACCCTGGAGTGTTGAAATGACAAAGCCATATAATGTAAGCAGATCATCCATTACAGATAAGAGAGACAGTATATTAATGACACTGCCCTTAATCGAGCAGGAGAGGGCGTTGGGATGGAGAATCCCATTTTTGAGGGACTGGTTATCTCATCAGGAAAATGACAGCTACTGGAGCAGGACAACTGTCGGAGATAATTATTCAAAGATCAGGGCTTCAGCTTATAATATCGGTGGCTGGTATGATATCCTGCTGGAAGGCACCATTAACAATTATCTGAAAATGACAGGTCCGGATATTGACCCGGAAATCAGGAAAAAGCAGAAGTTGCTCATTGGACCGTGGGTGCACAGCGTGGGAAAACGCAACGTCGGGGAATTGGATTTCGGAGAGGAGGCTCTTTTTAATAGTACCGAATTCAGACTTCGATGGTTTGATAGTCAGCTAAAGGGAGTGGAGAACGGTGTCATGGAGGAACCGCCTGTAAAAATCTTTGTGATGGGTGAAAACAAGTGGCGATTTGAAAATGAGTGGCCCCTTTCAAGAACAGATTATCAAAAATATTATTTCCATAGTGAAGAAGAGATGAGTACAAAACATCCCAAAAAAGAGTCATCGGATCAATTTATATATCGTCCGGAAGATCCGGTTCCCACCATCGGAACCATGGGTCCCTATGACCAGAGAGCAGTTGAAGAGCGGCAGGATGTCCTGGTCTATACAAGCCCTCCACTGAAGCAAGATTTGGAGGTAACCGGTCCGGTTAAAGCTATCGTTTACGCATCCAGTTCGGCCGTTAATACTGATTTTACAGCCAAACTTGTTGATGTTTATCCGGATGGAAGGGCAATCCGGATCTGTGAGGGAATCATACGGGCCGATCACCGTAATCCGGATGTTCCACCCTCACTTATCGTTCCGGGGAAAATCTATGAATACACCATCGACCTGTGGGCTACCTCCAATCTGTTTTTGAAAGGCCATCGGATAAGGGTTGAGATTTCGAGCAGCAATTTTCCGAGATTTGACCGAAATCTAAATACAGGCAAATATTTTGCAACTGATACAACAATGATAAATGCAGAACAGACGATATACCATGGTCCCGACTATCCGTCCTGTATTATTTTACCTATCATCAACAAATAGTCATTAACTACAAAACATACCGGATATGAAAAACTTAAAGAGATGCTTATTCATCGCGGTGATTATTTTAGCAGTGGCAATTGAGGGTTTAGCTCAGAAAACTATCTACGTTAGACCCAATGAAATTGAAGATGTTTTAACCAATCCCGGAATTGGCTTTATGACCTTTCAACGGTTTAACGGTGATGAACTTAATGAAGGCAGCGGTTGGACTGAAGGCTTCCCCATAGAGTACCAGGAGTTTGATGGAAACCTGGAAAATAGAGATCATCCAATGACCTCCATGGCTTACTTCAGGGTTTACTGGAAATTTGTGGAGCCGGAATTGGACAATTATAACTGGGCAATGATCGATCAAGCCCTGAAAACAGCTCATGAGCGACAGCAGACCCTGATGCTTCGTATTGCACCTTATGGGACCGGATCCGACAGGGATGTTCCTGCGTGGTATCGTGCCATGGTGGGTGAAGGAGACGAATGGTTGCCAGGAGGAAAAAAGGGTTGGCGGGTGGACGCTGAGGATCCTAAATATGCACAATATTTTGGGAAAATGATCAAAGATCTGGGGCAACGGTATGATGGCCACCCTGACCTTGAAGGGGTTGATCTTTCAATTCTGGGATTCTGGGGAGAGGGCAGAGGTTCTGCTATAGTTACACAAAAAACAAGGGAAGCTTTGGTAAATGCCTATACCGATAATTTCAAAATAACACCTCTGATCATGCTTCTGACAGATGAGAAAACCAACAAATACGGCCTTTCACAGGCAAATGTGGGCTGGAGGGTAGATTGCATCGGCGATCTTGGATTCTGGGCTGAAGATCAGGATGGATGGACCCATATGTACCGCTATTATCCTCAGGGTATCATCAATTTCGGAATGAAGGACGCCTGGAAAACAGCACCTGTCAGTCTGGAAATTTGCGGCACACTTAAGAGCTGGAAAGAAAAGCAGGGGTACAACGCCGATGATGTGGATTATATCATCGATGAAACACTGAAATGGCATATATCCTCTTTCAATGCCAAATCATCAGGTGTACCGGAAGAGTGGTGGCCACAGATCAATCGTTGGCTAACAAAAATGGGTTATCGTTTTGTGTTACGTAGTTTTGCATATCCTGAGTTTGTGGCACCCAACGGGAAACTTCACTTCAAATCCTGGTGGGAAAACAAGGGTGTTGCACCATGCTACAAAAAATTTCAACTGGCCATCAGGCTCACCAATGAAACAAGATCCGAGGTGATGATCACCGATGCGGATATTACAACCTGGCTTCCCGGCGACAATATTTTTGATGATGCGGTATTTATTCCCCATGACATGCCTGCCGGTGAATATAAATTGCAAATCGGGATTATTGACCCTCAATCCCATGAACCAAAAGTCAAACTGGCCATTGAAGGAAGAGACCCAGAAGGATGGTATACCATTGGAGATTTAAAAATTACTAATGCAGCAAACTAATCCCAACTGTTGTTTATTCTACCTTTGTGACTTTTGCACCCCGGGTAAAATATCCAGGTTGAAGACCAAGATCAATAGCCCTGAAATTAACCATCAACTGTAAGGGGATTATACTCCCAATGGCAAATAAATATTGATCTTTGACCGGTATGCGGAAAAGATGAATATTGGGTTCGGATATTTTCAGTTCACTATTGGTTATAACCATTACTTTTCCCTTAAATCTGGCAATATCCTGAGCCATCTTTATGCTTTGATCAAATGTGTTGCCTTCCGGAGCAAAAACAACTGCCCTGAATCCCTCTTTTACCATTTCCATTGGACCATGCCTGAACTCACCGCCCAGGTTGCCCCCTGCCGGATTTCGCACCGCTTCTCTGAACATCAAAGCTCCCTGCTGAACCGAAGCATAGGAAGGTCCCCGCCCGATCATCTCAATGTTATCATAATCCCCCAGAAAACGGGAAATTTCAGGCATCCAGTTTTTATAGCTATTAAGAAGCTCATCAGCATTGTGGATCAACTGCCGTATACCATCTCTCTTTTTGTCGGTCCATTTTCCTGCCAAAGCCCAGCTGAATATTAACTTAACCAATGCAATGGATACGTAAGACTTACTTGAAGTCATCTCTTCATGACCTGCTTTTGATAAGAGAACTTCTGAGCCCTGTTGGGCTAAAGTACTCGCCTGTTCATTTGTAATTGCCAGGCAGGAACGATCTTCCGGAAGCTTTTGCAGGATTTTCACAATTTCATAGCTCTCTCCAGATTGGGAACCACAAACCAGCAAGGTATTCTTATGTAGAAGAGAGAAATGGTAATGCAGTAATTCGCTGGCATTTATAGCATACGTGCGAATTCCATATTCATTTAACAAGCAGGAAGCGAGATAAGAGGTGAAGAATGAACTTCCCATCCCAGTAAATATAATCTCCGTAATCTCTCTGTTCTGATACAGACTTATTGCTTTTTGTATTGCCTCTTGCCCAGCTTCACTTTCATAGAATTCTAAGGTTTCCTTTAGTGCGGCAGGTTGTTCTAAAATTTCATTAAGGAATTTATTCATTGCTACAGTTCAATTAATCATCTTTAGGCTTTGATCATACCTAACAACCATTTAAGATAATTTCTTACAATTTCAGAAGAGGTATTGTCAGCACTCTTTTTAAGAGCAATGGCCACATCATTTCTATATTCTTCCTCACCTTGAGGAGCTGTCGCCCTGGCAACTATATCAAAAAGCACCTGTTTGGAACCATTTTTTGCAACAGGGTCATCGCCGGACATTATGGTTGCAAGCGGTTCAACCATCTTAGCTCCCAGATTAATAGCAGCTGATTGGGCCTGACCTCTTAACAAGGGGTCTTTTTCATAAAAACCACCGCATACATATTCAGGTTCACTATCAAAATCCCTGATATAGATATTTCGAAACTTCGCAAATTGCCCCTCACTGTTGGCATGGTTTACCTGCAGGCCAATAGCACCACATAGCAGTTTGTTCTCCATACTCTTGACAGTATCGATACTGGCCAGTGTTGTAATGGTATCATCCACTGAGATACTTATGGTTTTCCGGTCACATCTGATCTCCATTTTGTGCCAGATTCCGGTTGTTTCATCCGGCCGGTTTGTAACTGCCACATGTCCATAGATTGAACCTGTACAATGAAGATCATCTCTCCACGGGATCCATGGTGCCAACAACTGCACTTCGACCCCGGTCTGCCATGCGTCCTGAGGATCAGAGCGTATCAGAACCCCGCTGTTACCTACATCAGACAACATAAATTCAAGGCGTAGCAGATAATTACAGTACCATTTTTTTGTAAACAGATTGCTCCCCTCACCAAAACTGGTTGTATATAATTCACCGTCAATTACTTCAAAGCCACCCTCTTCTCCAAGTGTCCACTCACTCAGATCTTTGCCATCAAACAAGGGGGTAAAACCACCCTCTTTCCGGGTAAAACAGGATGTTAATAGAAGTGATGCAAACAGAGTGCTTAGGAAAATATTTTTCATTCTTAACATAGTTTGGCAAATTTTAATTTATAGAGACAATGACCATGGAGCCCTGTATGCCCTTGATAACAGATAATTGGCAGCATGATCTCCTTCAAACTGCTCAGCAAAGCTATTCCATTTTAACCTCCTTTTAAGTCGGAATGAAATGAGTGCCAGATGCATGGGTAGCGTCATTTCTCTTACGTATGCAAGGTTGCTTTCAGGCTGTTTTCGCGACTTGATGGCATCCAGAAAATTACGTTGATGTCCGGGAGACCTGGGTAGGGTTACAGGAAGCTCTGCAATATCATCTAAAATCTCATTTCCCAGACGAATAACTTTTGTATTATAATCACATGTCAACGAGCCATTTGCCCCTTCGAAGTGCGCCCCGATATGCATTTTCTCTGCACCGGGAACCGGTGGCGGAGTTGTAGTCCAATAGAGATCTAAATCCTTAAACTTAAAATCTGCTTCAATCCATCGGGGGGTATCGGCAATTCCGTCATCAGGTCTTGCTCCCCTGGTATCAATGCTATATAATCCTTGCGGATGAAGCGACATGAATACAATATCTGCAATATGACACCAGAAGTCACCGAAAACTCCTCCTGAATAATCAAAAAAATAACGAAATGAGCCATGACAACGCACAGGTGTATACTCCTCATACGGTGCCGGGCCTAACCACATATCCCAATCGAGGGTATCAGGGGGAGTTTCAACGGCTGGAAAACCCAGTCCGGGTGATCCTCCGGTCTTCCACAGGCGTACGGTATGAATTTTACCCAATATGCCGGATTGAATAATCTCAGCTACGCGATGATAGTTTTCTCCTGCATGTATCTGGGTTCCCAATTGAAAAACAGCATCATGATACTCCATGCTTTTTTTCATTGCTTGCCCCTCTTCCACAGAATATGACAATGGTTTTTCACCGTAAACATCTTTGCCTGACTGAAAAGCCATCATCGCAATTAAGGCATGCCAATGGTCAGGAGTTGCACAGGTAATTGCATCAATATCCTTTCTGTCAAGTATATGCCTGAAGTCACTGTAGGTATCAACTTTGGTGTCAGGCATTAATTCTTGTAATAGATTCTGTTTTTCCGACAACCTGATTTTATCAACATCACACAGGGCAACAGTTTCAACATCAGGAAAACCGGCAAACCAATTCAGGTGTCCA
Source organism: Bacteroidota bacterium (assembly GCA_039714655.1). GTDB lineage: Bacteria > Bacteroidota > Bacteroidia > Bacteroidales. The sequence goes on along the minus strand of JBDLIX010000078.1, from coordinate 3,515 downwards.
CCCCCCATATTTCCCATCCCTATATGGGCTACTCTTATTTTGTCACTGGGGGCTATATTGCCATATGCATTTGAAAGCAATGGAAGCCCCATTATTCCAATGGCACTGTTTCGTATAAATCTTCGACGATTCAACGTATTCGTTTTCATTCGCTTCATCTGTTGTCTGATTTAATATAAAACAATCACATCGGGCCACTCTGATGCAATTTTATTGTTAAAGGAATCTATTGCTTCGATCTCAACGTGGTACAAACCGAATTTCTGGTCCGGGATCTTTTTACTGAAAATATGGTCTCCCTCTTCCCTGTCTCCCTCCTTGCCTTTATCATTCAATTCAACCTCAATGAATTTCTCAGGAAACTCCCTGGATATGAGTCTGGCTTTCATAGATTGTATCTTCCCTCCATCATACGCCTTCGCCTGTATCACATTATCACCGGAACCCTTGACCCATTGCACTTGTGGGGGAGTGCTGTCCTGCCCGGTTACTTCTATTTTTACTTTACCCCGCTTAATGATATGATACGGATAGTCAGGCAGCCAATATTCTGTGGAAAATTCAATCATGTGATTTTGGGGAGATGCTGAAGATAAAACAGGAACTGAATATTTGGCTGAACCGCCCACATGGTCATAGTTGCTCCAGTTATCGGATACCCTGATATTTATACCTGAAGGATTGACATACTTATCTGAAGTGTATAAAAAGGTGCGCCAATATCTATCCCGGTCCTTCATAAGAATTACGATTGATTCTCCCGGATTTGGCACGCCATCCCCATTCCCGGCTCCCAGATAAACTGTTGCTGTATCATCTCCTGCTTCTGCAACTTCAAATATTTTACCATCAGCTATTTCAAATTCTCTGATTTCAGGTTGATCCGTCCTCAATGGTATATCAAGATATTCACTCCATTCATGGTTATTCTTATCTGTAATAAGCAACTTAAATCTTTCCATTTCAATATGATCCGATTGTACAAAAAAAGTGAATGGAACATGGGAATCGATTATTTCATTGATCGCAATGGTGCCATATTCGGAATCATTGTTCACCACCTTAGCACTCTTTCTGGTAGTCAGTAGTTTTGCTGTTACCCCCTTCGCCTCCATACCTCCTTTGTTAAGCAACTTCACAGAAACAGCAACCTCTTTCTTGTGGGTCGCCCAGCCCATATTCTCAATCTCGAAGGAAGCAATACAAATATTGGGTGGAGCCTCCATCTTATTGATGCCAATTTCGTGAAGAGTGCCGTTAAGATGAATCTTCAATCTGCCAGAGTTGTCACTTCTGATCACCTTCTGAGATACCTCCCCCCTCTTTTGGTCTATATCATTAATGATATATTGTTGGTTCTTTTCATAAAGAGGAGCAGTTAAAACAGACAAGCGAACAGAGGGTATTAATTCACCATCGGGCAGAAATTCCCTGACAGAACATCTGAAACCTCTGCCATTTACATTTTCCAGTAGTGTAAAGCCAGGAAGATCGCGGTCAGAACTAATCTGGTAATCCCAGACAGAAAATTCGGGATAAGCATCAATATGATGCCATTTTTGAGGTTTCCCCGGTGGGTTTTTAAAAGTTTCCATTATAAAGTCATACATCTCACTAAGTCCGCATGTGGAATGGGCAGCATTATAGATTTTGTATTCATAATTATCCATCACCTGGGTCCATACGCGGTTCATATCCTGATGATAACAGCGAATAAAATCCTTATCACCATAATTGAGACGTACATTCATCCCATTGTAATTTTTGTACATATCAAGATGGCGGTATTCAACCGGAGAATTTTTCGGACCTACCCAAAACTCCGTGGAACCACAGAAATTTCCTGCCGCCGAGAGAAGATGCGGGTACTTCCCCCCTATCCAGAAGGTCATAAAACCACCCATGGACAGACCGGAAACAGCCCTGTGGTCCCTATCAGCAATCGTATGGTAACTGGCATCTATATGCTTTACAAGTTCCGGAAAATAGATGGGAAACTGCCGATTGGTCTCTACCGGACTCACATTGTATGGACGTAAATAATAGTCCCCTTCCGGATTTCGGTTATAACCATCAGGCTTCACTACAATTACCTCATGACCGGCTACATAATTCGCAATATTGTCTCCGTCGTTGTCACCTCCCCGATCAATTCCCTTTGAAGTGTGACTCGTGCTTCCAAAATAGCGTTGTGACCACCCATGAAAATAGTATATTACCGGATATCTCTTCCGGGGATTGTCAAAATAGTCAGGAGGTAAAAAGATCCGGTAATTTCTAATCTCTCCAAAAACATTGCTATAATGTCTCGCATCAATAATGGGACCCTCAGCTTCCTGGGTGAAGGCAGAGCCACAAACCAACATGAGTAATAACAAGGAGATTGTAAATGATTTCATAATCAGAATCAGTTAATACAACCAGGAAAGCACTTGCTCTAAAACTACCTGATCGTCAATATTAGTTTTTAAACCAAAGTTGTTGATGGCATTCATGTCTGAATAGACGCTGAAGGGAAAGCGCATGCTTTGTTTGGATTTAATCTCATCAGCTTTCAGACCATTCCCTGAAAGGGGATTTATTATAACTGTTTTTCGAGGGCATAACATGGCTATCAGGTCAGGCAAGTCATACTTTTCAATCGCGCCGGCAACAGTGGAGTGTATAAATGAGGGTTTATATGTATGTGAAAGCGCAATTTCAGAAAAACTCAGAAACGGCCGGATTAAACATACCTTTTGAATATCCTTTTCAAAAAGTGCGGCATGCAGCAATTCACTTCCCAATACTCCCACTGAAATTGCGGAAACCGAATTGGTTTCAGTCAGGTTGGTTTTAATAAAATGAATCATCCTGATGATATCTTCGGCTCTCAATCCAACGATGGATTTTCCCGTGAGAATACCTGCGAACCATTTGTTGTATGAAACATTATTAATATAAGCATCACCTCTCATATATCCGGGACCCATTTCTCCAATATCCGGAAGGTCCCCCAATAATACCGTATAGCCATTTGCCAGAAGTTGCTTAGCCAGGCTGTCACTGTTTACCGCATAATCTTTACCTTTCTCATGCAATAAAAGGATCGCTTCCTTTTTATTGTTCTTATTTGGAATAAACAGAGCCAGAGGAAGCATGTACTGGCCACTTCCTGGTATCAGGTATTTTTCCAGTTTGTATTCTTCATTTACAAACCGGCCTGAAAAAATTTCCGGGCCAAATTCCTTTGGAGAAGAAAATCCTGAAATTTGAACAGCCGCATCCGGAATCCTTAACAAATGCTCATAGACGTTAATTCGTGAAGACTCGAGTAGTGCCATTTGCTTCTCCACAACCTTTTTATTCAAAGAATACATGGTCTCTCCCTGTAGCGAAGTAGCAAGCTGACCTGTCTCTGTGACCCATAGTTCATCAACCGGTATGGTTTCCACCTCATGGTCGGTTGGGTCGCCGGGATGATCAAGATGCTTTTGAAAAAAAGCGTAAAGGGCCTCCCTGTTTTTCTTTGTAAA
>JBDLIX010000077.1:0-24688 GCA_039714655.1 Bacteroidota bacterium | reverse complement strand
TCTATGAATTCTTTGTCGTTGGACCATTCAGGATTATAATGCCAGTCCGTATGTTAACTTAACAATCAGCTGGTTCTGATCCTGTTGCCATCTGTCGGTAAGCTCGGGTTGGATGTTATGCTTGTAAACGATGAAGAGATCTCCAAGAGGGGCAAAGGTCCATCTGAGCCTGGAATAACTACCCACTGAATTTGATTCGTTATCGTACTGGACAAACAGGCTGACATTCAGGTTCGAGCTGATATTCACAGCGGTCCTGACCGACATCAGTTCCTTGTTAAAATTACCAGCAGGTATTCTCCCGATATTATTCTCATAGATGAATTCCAGGACCAGAAAAGACATTACCCTCCAGTTCAACAGCAACTCAATCTGATCCAGTTTTCCACCATAAAAACCGCCAAACCAGTATGTTGCCATTCCATTGACAGCCCTTTTGCTGGCTGTAGATGCTTCCATTCGATACCGCATCCAGTGGTATCCCCCCGGATCAATAGTCACTCCGTTGGAGATCTCGAAGGGATTCTTGAGGTATTCGCCCTGGGGCATGATGTTAAATTCTAAACGGTCTCCACTTTCAAGCATTGCATTGACAGGGGCAAAGAATACTCTATAGCTCTCCCAGTGATGATCCAGATCTGTGTAGAGTGAGGGACTGAACTGAAATCTATGCTGACGTATCAGCCTGTTTTCGGGTCGTGGCATAAAATCAACCTTCCCCGAGTAGTAATTGATGCCTCTGCGGTTTACAAAACCCATAGAGGGATCAAAGGCATCTCCGATGCGCCTGTAATGGACAAACCAGTCCCACAGGTCATTGGGATAATCTATTTTGATACCCACAGCTGTTTTATCTCCTTCAAGCCCGTCCCGGTTGTTAATCATTCCCCAACCACCCACCAGGAAGTTTCTATTGGATCCAAATGTGGAGGTCTGGTAGGTGAAATCTACTCCGGCAGTCCAGGCCTGATTGCGTGCTCCCGGATCTCCCATGGTGGCAATCATCCCAAATGAGGACTCTTTCAGAATATTCTGTTTGATCCTGACCACACCCATTTTGGTACCTGGCACAAGGGAATCCACCGCCCCGGTTTGGGTAATCAGGCTGCCGAAATGAGTATCTTTCACCTTCCCGTTCACCTTTCCGCCCCATAGGATGGGAACTTCCTTACCCTCGTAAAGACCTATCCTTCGACTGTAAAAGGGCATCAGTGATCGGCCAAGGCTTATTCCGAAATCGAAAATATCAGCTCCCTCCAGGAAGAATTGTCGTTTTTCGGGATAGAGGATGGGAAACCTGGTCAGGTTGGTTTGCCTGGAATCCACCTCAGTTTCTGCGAAATCGGTATTCATTGTCAGCTGTGCTGTAATATCAGTGGTGATCCGCTGGGTTACATCCAGGCTGGGACTCCAGTTATAGGTAGCCATATTTTCTCCATCCTGGGTGGCTTTGGCAACAACAGAGACCCTGGGTGTCAATCCAATTCCAGGATTGAATTCAGGTAGTTCAGTGATAAGCCCTGCATGCCGGGTCTGACCAATGGTATAGTCCATACTGATTCCCGACCATCGGTTGACCTCCATGAACCGCTGAATCCTTCGTTCAATATTGAATCCCCATGAGTCCAGACTCTTGTTATAGGTCAGGGTACTTAGGGGAATCCTGATTTCGGCACTCCAGAAATCATCGTTTATCTGGGTCTGCGCATCCCAGGCCCCATCCCAGTTGGGATTCTCCGACTCCCCGTTAAAGGATACAAGGGCATCATACCGGGCTGCAAACGGATTGATGGCAAAAATATAACCATTCCTGCCATCGCGGTATGTGTCTAGTATCAGCTTGATGTAATCTTCGTCTTCCAGTTCTGAGTCCCTTGCCTTGGAGAAAGCAACAATTCCCTCTGGCTGATCATCAAAACATTTTACGCCCAGGTATATATTCTTGGGTGTGACCAGGATCTTAACTATCGTCTGGAATGAGGGTGTTCCGTTCAGTTCAGGCTCCACCATATAAAGGGAGGTGATGGAATCGGCCCTGGACCATTCCTTTTCATTCAGCCAGCCATCCACCCTGACCGGTTGATGGGCCGCTATGCAGTTAATGGTTGGTTTATCAGTTTCCTGCCCAATGGCTTGGAGGCTGAGCAATACGATAATAAGTCCGGAGTACCACTTCTTCATGTGAATTCAAAACTGCAAAAATAGTCAATCCTCGAAAACATTTCGCCCATCACTGAGTTTTGGAAGATTGGGAGATAGCCAATCAGTATCAGGGATGGATACCCAATGGAAGGGATGTGCAACAATTCAATAGTAATTCCGTATTAAAGCAGTATACAATCAATTATACCAACAAAATTTTCCTTAATGAAAACCCTTAATATTTTTACAAGCACCCTATTTCTTACGCTATTGATCTACTCCTGTGACAAAAACGAATATACCCCCGAGATTGTTGATCAGGAATTTTCTATTGAAGAAAACAGCACTTCTGGTACAATAATCGGCGCAGTTGAAGCCTCAGATTCCGATGAAGGCCAGATCATTTCTTTCGAGATAATTGATGGGAATTCAGAGGGTACATTCGAGATTGCTCCTTCCACCGGAATTCTTACTGTTAAAGACCCAGTAAAACTGGACTATGAAGAAAATATGCAGTTCATTCTAACAATAGCGGTTACTGATAATCACAACAAAGAACCATTGGAGTCATCGGCAAAGGTTCGAATCAATGTTACTGATGAGAATGAATTTGCCCCGGTAATGAACAATCAGACTTTTGACCTTGATGAGAATCCATCAAACGGTCAGGAGATTGGAATTGTCCAGGCAACTGATGAAGATATCCATCAAAATCTTAATTATAGTATAATAGGACAGAATGATGATAACTACATCCAGATCGATTCTGTTACAGGATCACTTTCTGTGTTAGATTCCTCGGGATTCGATTTTGAATCTGATCAACAGCTTACCATTGTTGTTCAGGTGGAGGATGACCACGAAAATGGCAAGGCCGAAACTGCAACTATCACTGTCAACATTCTTGATGTCGTGGAGATCACAGATGGATTGATCGCCCATTATCCTTTCAATGGAAATGCCAATGATGTATCAGGAAATGAGGTACACGGTCAGGTAAATGGTGCAATACTTACAACTGACAGGTATGGGACACCCGATAGAGCTTTCCTTTTCGATGGAATAGATGACTACATTACTCTGAGTAATGCCGATGATTTGCACTTTGAAAACAGGGACTTCTCCATTTCAGCCTGGTTCGAACTCTCCTCCATGGATATTAAGCCTCAGGAAATCTTTACAGCATATTCCTCAAGCGGAGATAACCGCGAATTCAGATTTGGAGCCAATGCAAGTCGGGATTCAATCTTTTTTAAGTTATATGATGATGTGGGTACTGTAGGTGGAGATATGGTTTGGGTAGAAAAACCTCAGGGTTGGAACCTTGTAACAGTGACCAAGTCGTCCAGCAGTTTGAAATTGTTTTTGAATGGCGTTCTAATTGAAGAGACTGCGGTAACAGCAAATCCAACCCGTACAAATGCAAGGGTAATGATCGGGGCCGTTGACAAGTCATCCACCTCTCCCGATGACTTCTTTGATGGTAAGATCGATGATGTTTACATCCATAGTCGTGTTCTGGAAGATTGGGAGATAGCCAATCTATATCAAATGAAATAGTTTATGGTCTTATTGGTTTTGGGGCCGGTGTCAGCTGCTGGTATCAAGCATCATGAGTTTCGAGAATGTTCGTAAAACCATTCCCGAACTGCACATCACAGGTGTAGAGAAACTTCCTTCACCCAATTCGTGAATTCCTAACAATTGATATGATGAATCGGCACCAATAACAAGTACTTCTCCTGCTTTGGTTATACAATACAAATTCCCGGCAACACAAATCGGAGAACCGAAAATGGCACCAGCCGGTCTTTCCTTCCACAACAATTCGCCCGTAGCGAGAACTACACATGCTACCGTCCCGTTATCCATAAATAAAAATAGCATCTCACCTACGACTATGGGTGTGGGTACATAGGGGGAGAGGTTGCGAGGCAGGAAGTAGCGCTCCGTATCTGCTAACTGATTTTTAGCTGAATTCAAATCAAATACCACGGCTTCACCTTTACGGCATGCGATAATCATTCCCTCCGAATAGATGGGAGAAGCTACAACCCGAGCTGGAAAAATGTCCTTTCGTTCCCACAAAACTTCTCCTCTCTCTGGATCGACACCTGTAAGACCGTGAGCCTGACTTGCAAATATCAATTGAGCTGACTGATTGTCTGTTTCTACCAACAGAGGCGTCGAGAATGAGTTAGCGATTGCAGATTCCCGTTCCAGTTCCCAAACAGTTCTCCCCGTCTGCTTGTTCACAGCAACCCATGAACTTTTTAATGAACTGAAATCTTCCTGTTCACGGGTAAACACCACATACTTGTCTGTGAGTATCAGAGAGCTACCTCCGCCATGCCGACACTCTATCCCTTCGAATTCTGCCTCCCACTGAACGGTTCCATCATGAGCTAAGGCAGTTAGATTTGTTCTTTCTTTGGAATACCAGATGAAATAAACTTGTGACTCATCAACCGCAGGGGTAGGCGCTGCAAGATTGTTATCCTTGTGCATTGATAAATCAGTCACGTTGAATTTTTTTTCCCAGAGGATATTTCCATTCCGTTCATTGATTGCATATGCATACCCGGTATTTTTCTCATCATCCGAACTGGTAATAAAAATTGTATTTCCCCAAACAACAGGTGATGCGTTTCCTTTTCCAGGCAACGTGATTGTCCATCGATAATCTGTTGAGTCCCATGTAACCGGGACACTCCTATTGGAGTCGATTCCGCTTCCGTCAGATCCTCTGAATCTTGTCCATTGAAAAGTTTCGGTATCTGAAACTGAAAAACTGATGAGCAACAAAAAGCATGAGAGTAGAAGATAATTCTTAAGAATTTTCATTATGTATTCATTCAGCAATGTTGTAACACATCAGTGCATTCCCATGATGCACGTACAGCCTCCCATCATGAATAACCGGGTGGGCCCAATGCTGGTCAGTTCCAAGAGAAACCTCGTAGCTACTGATCACCCTGCACTCATTTTTGTTCGCTTCAATCAGAGACAAAACGCCATCAGTTCCATAACAATAAAAGAGTCCATCAGCAAAAACAGTTGCTCCTCCCGAGATCTGGTCTGAAACATAGTTGAGATCCCCTGTCTCCGCATCAATGCAATACCACTCCTTTTTATTGAACGTGGAGCTGTAGAGAGATCCTTCGTGCAGGATAATTCCACCCAATAGGTTGAACCATTCCTCGTTGCGCCAACCGACTTCAGCCCTCTTCCCATCTTCTGAGAGCTGTATCATTACATGGCCCTTTGTGGTATCGGCTTGCGCACTGGCACAGTACACCTTCCCACCATCATACACTGGAGTGTTGGCATGTATTTTATTTCCCTGTTTATGTGCAATTCTCCAAAGGGTCTGGCCATTATCCGCATCAATACCGAGGACCGATTGGGCTGTCATAGTAACGATGAGCCGGGCATCGTTATGCTGTACCAATATGGGAGAACAATAGGCAGATTGATCACCGTTCCCTGCAGTGGTCCATATTGTCTCTCCCGTAAAACGGTCAAGGGCCACCACATTATGCTCCACACCACCAGGGGTAACGATGATCCGATCCCCGTCAAGCAGGGGAGATTCTGCCATACCCCAGAGCGTTTCCTGAGCACCGAATCTCTCGAACATATCAATGCTCCAGAGTATATCCCCGGTTTCTCTATCCATGCATATTGCCACCCCCTGTCCACTCACAAAATAGAGCAATCCATCAACGATTGTAGGTGTGGAGCGCGGACCTGTATAATTGGCATGCCACTCTGCCCCATACTCCTTTTTCCAAAGAAGTTGACCCTCCATATCAAAGGAGTAGATAACACCCATGGTATCGGGCATGCCAAGCACAAATATTTGACCGAAAGCAATGCTAACGCTACCATGTCCGGCTCCCAGTCCTTCATAAGACCAGAGCAATGCAGGACCATGATCCGGCCATTGATTCAATAAACCTGTCTGGGGGTATTTGCCATCACGCTCCGGACCACGCCATTGGGATATCTCTCTCCTGCCTGAGCATGAAACCATCAGAATAATTAGAATGGCCAGGGCTGTTTTTCTGAAAAACATGATTCAACCGGGATTTGATTCGGGTATAAATCTAAATTTTTTAAGGGGAAATGCAATGAATTAGAGCCTGGTATAGTTTCTTTTCAATACATAAAATACAGGGATACCTGCCAGAATCACACCAATAGCGATGGACGATTCTACAGGTCGCTCCAGGAAAGCAAGCACCAGAATGATCGAAGAGAGGATGATAAAAATCGCAGGAAAGAGAGGGTATCCTGGTATCTTAAGTATGGATCGCTTTTGCATCCTGAGCTTAAATACTCCCAGAACAGCGAGTATGGGAAAAATACCCAGGGAGAAGCTTAAAAGGGTGATGATCTGGTCAAAAGTCCCCGAAACCACGAAAATAATAGCAAGTCCGCTTTGCATGAGAATGGAGATACCCGGTACATTTGACCGGTTAATCTTTTTTGCCATTTTAAAAAAATGACCCGATCGGGCCATGGCATAGTAGACCCGTGGACCTATAATAATCAGTGAACTTATGGCTGAAAGCAGGATCACCGCAATAAAGAGAGAGAAAAACTGATCCAGGGATCGATTAAACAGGTTGTTGGCTGTCACTCCTCCAATGGAGATCACATCCTTCATCTCCCCTGCTGGAACTGCATAAACATAAAGGGTATTCAATAAGAGATAAATGAGCGTTACAAACAACGTTCCCGTAATCAGGGAACGCGGAATATTCTTCACCGGATCTATAATCTCCGATCCCACATAGGTAGATGCATTCCATCCACTATAAGCAAACATGATCCACATCAATGCAAGTCCGATGGTCTTTAGGTTTACCCTCCCAATATCCTCTGTCAGCCGAACCCTGAAATGTTCGAAACTGCCTTCTCCAAAAGCAAAACCCGTGATTACCAACACTACGATCAGTATGATCTTGAGCATGGTAAGCATGTTCTGCACCTTTGAACCTGACTTCAATCCAAAATAGTGGATGAGTGTAAAGATCATGATAACACCGATGGCAGTCGCTTTCTTGATGCCTATAATATGACCCAGACTCATCCCTTCCGGGATGGTACGGATCAAATATTCACTGAAGGCCAGAGATGAAGCCGCAACAGGTGCTGAAAAACCTACAAAAAAAGAGACCCAACCGCTTAAAAATCCGGCCAATGGGGAAAAAAGCTCCGAAAGGAATACATACTCACCTCCGGCTTTGGGAAAATTAGCACCAAGTTCACTGTAGCTCAAAGCTCCACACAGGGCAATTCCCCCTCCGATGATCCATAGAATAAGGAGCAGTACCGGATCGTGCAATTGGCCCAGGAGCAATCCGGAAGTGGTAAAGATCCCGGCCCCGATCATATCGGCAATCACAATGTTTGTCAGGGAAAAATACCCCAGCCCCTTTTTCAGGTCATACGTTTTACCGGAAGACATCGCTATTCAAAGCGTTACCTGTTGATCCGCTTATCCCTGCCAATAAGGAAATAGAGGAGCGATCCGAGAAATGGCAGAAAAATGATAATCAGAACCCACATGATTTTCTCATTGCCCTGGAAATCATTCATTAATACACTGATAAGGGCCAGGAGAGGAATTAGAAATATAAATAGGATCACCATCAGGGTGATGATCAAGCCGCCGCCAAAAAGGAATAAGAAGGTCATTTCAGAAATATTTTGAATGTTCCATAAATCTATGAATATTCCTTTGCCTGGCAATGGGTATTAATTCTTAAATTGCCCTTACAACCTTTCAAAATCAAATCCAATGAAACCTTTATTGCCTGTTATTGCATTTCTTTTGGCTATCAACAGCTGTACTACACCGGAAACAAAGCCTGAACCCTCTTTCCCTTTAAAAGATTATGTTATGGCAGGAGATGAGGCCTTCAGATATACAATTGTAGAGACCAATAAGGGTAAAACCTGGACCGGATATAAGGTGAAATTGATCTCCGGTACCTGGCTCACAGAGCAGGAAGTGGACCATCCTGTATGGTGGCACTGGCTCAATATCATCGTGCCGGATGAAGTACGCGAAACAGAATCCATGATGATCATAGGTGGAGGATCCAAACACGATACGGTTCCCATAGATAACGACACCTGGCTTATTGAAGCTGCCATTGCTACCGGATCAATCATTTCATATGTGAGCAATATTCCCTTTCAACCCATCGACTATAAAGGTGATCAGAAGGATGACAGGTATGAAGATGACCTGATTGCATTTGGCTGGAGACAATACCTGGAAAGCGGTGCTTCAAAAGATCAACTGAAATGGCTGGCTCAGTTTCCCATGACCAGGGCAGTGGTAAGGGCCATGGATGTAGTCCAGGAGATAAGCAGGGATGTTCAAAAACCGGTGGAAGGCTTCTTTGTTACCGGCGCTTCAAAAAGAGGATGGACCACCTGGACCACAGCGGCAGTGGATGATCGTGTTATAGGGATGGCTCCCATTGTGATTGATCTGCTGAATATCATTCCTTCATTTCATCACCACTGGCAATGTTACGGGGAATGGGCCCCTGCCATCCAGGATTATGTGGATGAGGATATCATGGACCGGATAAACACGGAAGAGTTTAAAGCGCTGCTTGAAATCGTCGGGCCCTATTCCTTCGTAAATCAATTGACCATACCCAAGCTCCTGATCAATGGCACCTGCGATGAGTTCTTTGTGACAGATTCCTGGAAATTTTACTGGAACGATCTGAAAGGTGAGAATTATCTGCAGTATGTACCCAATGGGAACCATGGACTGAAGGGCTACGAGCCCATCAGTCTGGTATCGTTTTATCATGCAACCATCACAGATACTTCAATCCCCGAATTCAACTGGAGTATTAGTGGCGATTCCATCTATATGGAGGTTGATCCGGAAAGTGATTATGTAATTCGAAGGTGGGAAGCTGTCAATGAAACGGACCGGGATTTCCGCATTTTTGTGGTTGGGGAAGCCTGGCAAAAGGAAGAACTGGAAATAGCGGCTGATGGTTCCTATGCCATTCATGTTTCAAAGCCTGAAAGTGGTTATAAAGCAGCCCTTGTGGAGATCATCTTTAATCCTGATTCAGATTTCCCGCTCACCTTTACCAGTGGCACACTGGTGACTCCTGATAAATACCCATTTGCTCCTTTCGAACCGGAAAATCTGCCTTGAAACTTATTGTAAAATATCCAGGAGCAGGTGTACTGATCCTGGAAATGTGAAATTTCCGATTTAAACAGAATATCCTATCTTTAAAACAAAGCTAACCTTATGAACAGATACGTAACTACATTTCTGATCGCTCTATTATTTTCTGTTTCAGTATATTCGCAGGACAAACTGGTTTTTGATGACAGGACAGGCCTCCTTACCGGGGAGGTGGAAGAACTGGTAAAGGTCAAATTAGCAGAGAATGATATTGAGTATACCACCTTGGTAGATTTCAAGGTTAAGTGCGAATACTATTTTACTGTACTGACTCTGGTGGAAGATGATGTGGTTGTTTCGGTAATGGACTGTGATGATCAGTTGCTGGGTTATAAAAACCTGGGAAGCCAGATTCAGACTGCAACCCCAGAGGAGAAGTCATTCCTCTTGTCCTATAACATATCAGAAATTATTGCTGCCCCAGGAAAATATACCGATCAAACAGAAACCTGGGAGGAATCTTCAGATACGGAAACTGAAGCTCCCGAAGATGTGAGCTTTGAGACAAGCGACCATAATACACGCTACTTCTTTGCCCCCTCTGCATACAATCTGAAGGAGGGGGAACTCTATTATAACACCGTCTATTTCTTACTGCACGATATCCAGTACGGACTTACAGATAATTTCTCCATTGGAATGGGTACCAGTATCATTGGGATTCCCATCTACCTGACCCCCAAAATATCCTTTCCCGTTGGTGAAAAATCTGCTTTTGCACTGGGGGATATGCTCATATTTGGCACCTATGGTACCAATGCCCTGGGCAATCTCTTATATGGAAGTTTCAGCACAGGAGGGATTCAGGGAAATACCAGTATTGGAGTAGGATACCTTGCCACCAATGAAAGTGATATAACAGCCAAAACCTCTTCTGCAGTATTCAATCTTTCCGGCATGGCCAGGGCTTCATCCCACATCTATTTACTCACTGAAAACTATCTGTTTGGAGTGAACACCACACAATGGGCCCATTACGATCGATATGATGCAGCAACAGATACCTGGACCTACAGAAGTGAAGAGTACATTCAAAAACTATGGTTATGGTATGGGGTTGCCGGGATCAGGATCATCAACAAAAACAAAGACTTTGTCAGCTGGCAGATCGGCATCACCTATGTCATTAATTTCCCGGGGGAGGTACCCGATCAGTATTCCAATTGGGAAACCTACAGTCAGTCTGGCATCAATGCTTATGCTTTCCCTGCTGTAAGTTATACACGCAAATTCGGCAAGAAGTATTAGTCCTTTGCTATTGCTTGTTATTGGTTTCTATTCTACAATCACCAGGAAGTTATGGGGTATATCGTCCGTTGTGATCTTCAGGAAGTAGGTACCCGGGGTTAGATTGCTCACATCAATCCTGGCTTCCTCTACCTGGGCATGTTTAATATCTTCCCGGTAGACCAATGAGTTTGCAATGGTATACATTTCCAGGATTACTCCTTGCTCCACATCAAGTTCAAAGGCCACATTGAGCACCTCCTTTACCGGATTGGGATAGATCCGAACCTGTCCGGTCTGTGACGCCCACTCCTCTGCTGAAGTCCCTGAATCAACATATACGGAATCACTGGCACTGCAACCATTTTCATTGGTTACCATCACCCAGTAAAGCCCGGCTTCGGTAACCTCATAGGTGGAACCGGTTGAGTTATCCTGCCACAGGTAGGCTACAAATCCAGTCCCTGCATCCAGTGTTACCGGCAGGCTGGTTTTCATTGTATCCTCACCTCCTCCGATCTCCACTACAACAGGATCCCAGGAATGTACATTAGTAATCAGAATATTGTTGGAAAGGTATTCATCCAATGACCAGAGTATGCTGGCCTGAATTTGGTAAGTGCCAATAGCAGAGAAATCATATCCGTCTGCAAAGGTCAATATGGTGGTGTCTTTAGCCAGCAAATCTGTATCAAGGTGAATTGCCTCATTGAATGTAGAGCCACTGTTTACCGAATAGGCGATGGTCAGGGTATCCGCTGCTGAGATCCTGAAATATCCGTTGTTCACAATCTCAATGGAAACAGGATGGTCCTGTCCAAATCCACAGGATGAGACTGGAGAAACGATGCGGGCGATCTCAATATCTGGAACATCATATGATACATACACGCTGTCGGCCGTCACACAACCATTGTCTGCGGTAACCACCACGGAATACATCCCTTCCGAGGGCACTGTAATAGGATAATCAAGGTTAGTGCTTCCATCCTGCCACAGGTACGATGGATAACCGGGTGTAGCCGAAAGAGTGATGGGTTCAAACACCTGGATGGTATCCTGCCCGTTCCCAATATCGATCTGCGGACTACCAAAATGATCCACATTGACCAGTACAATATTATTGGAAGGGATCAGGTCAGATGCATATATTGTATAAGCCATTATTTCGTACCTGCCAGGCTCACTAAAGTCCTCCACTTGAGCAAAAGTATGATAGATAACCGCCCCATTTTCAAAAGTGCTATCCAGTACCACATTTTCCAGCACTGCATCACCCCCATTGATGGAGTATGCCACCCAAATACTGGCTCCTGGTTCGATATCCCAGTTCCCGAAGTTTTGTATGGCCACCTGTACATTTTCCGATGGCTCTATCCGGCAGTTGGTCTGGGGATATGTCAACTCTTTAACACCAATATCCGGGACGGCCAGTAGAATTTCCGTTTCGTCATACACTGTACAACCGTTTGCATCGGTCACAGTAACCCCATACAAACCAATCCCTGGTTCTGAAATAATGAAGGTTTGATTGGTGCTTCCGTCGTGCCACAGATAGGAGACAAAACCCGGACCTGCATCCAATGTATGCTGCACGTCTGTAATCACCTGGTATTCTTCACCCAGATCAATTGCCGGTGTCTCAAAGACTCCCACTGACTGTATGATGGTATCATTCCATGATTTTGAATCCTCGGTATAATCCACAAAGACAGTGAAATCGTACCATTGTCCCGTCTCGACACTCTCCGTTTTGGAAAATGCAAAGTCGATGAAATGACCGGGTAAGAGATTTTCTGTTAGCACCAGTGCATCCTGTTCAAGAGGACCACCATCGATGAGGTAACCCATGTTGATGGTCTCACCCGATGGAATGGCCTTGTTCCCTGTATTCCTTACTCTGGCTGTAACTATAATGGATTCCGATAATTCACAGGATGTTGAAGGAGCCAGGAGCTCATCAAGGGCCAAGTCCAACACATTCAGGGATACAATAACAGTATCTCTACTGGTACATTGATTCACGTCACTCACTTCCACATGGTATAACCCCAGAGCGGGCTCTGTCACGGTGAAAGTCTCTCCTGTGGATTCATCCTGCCATAGATATTCAAAATATCCCGGAGCGGGGGTAAGGGTGTATTCTGATGCAAGTACAACCGTATCCGGACCCAGGTTGGCATCGGGATAACCGAAGACTTGAAGGGTGTGGTAGAGGGTATCATTTGCATCACTCATATCCTTATTCATGCGGGTATAGAGTTTCATCTGGTAATCATTCGGGGTGGAGAAATTAAAGAGCCCGGAGTATGTATAATCGAACGATTCTCCCGGTTTAAAGCGCTGGGTAATCACAATGGTGTCTTCAAATGTATCAGTCACATTGATGATCCCTCCTATGAAAATGGTCTCACCCACTTCCACTGTATCGGTACCCATATTCGCAATAGTTACCTCCAGGGGCAACTGGTTTTCCAGCTCGCATGCTGACTGGGGACCTAAATAGGCACTCACACCCACATCGGCAACCAGTTGCAGGACCTGTACCGTATCGGAGGCGATACAGCCAATACCATTGCTAACCCGTACATAATAGGTGCCGTCCGTACTCACTTGAAAGGTTGAATCTGTCGATCCATCGTGCCACAGGTAGGTTTGCCCCCCTACACCCGAAAAGGCTTTGAGTAATATGGTATCTGGCTTCACCGTGGAGATATCATCCCCCAGGTCCACATGTGGTTTGTTTACTAAGATTACCCCCGAAACCGTATCAGCGGACGGAGTGGTGTAAAAATGGGGATCGGAACACTGCAGGTAGACCGTGGCAAGGTACTCCCCGGAATAACTGAAATCGAACTCCGAACCGGTGGTGATGTCCAGGGTATTGCCCACCGGCAGGTTCTGCGTCAGGTAATACACCTCTTCGGCGGTCTGGATCCCTTCCGGATGGTCGATATGATATCCGATCCGCACCGAGTCGCCCGCCTGTATAGTGGCTGGCCCAGAGTTTCTGAGGGTCAGAGTAAATCGCTGATCGACGTTGAGTTCGCAGGAACTTACCGGATCCACAATGGCCAGCAGATCTGCATCGTGGGGGGCTTCCATGACCCGTACATCGTCCACGGCGATCCCGTCATACTGGTTATCCGCTTTATCGGCTGCGAAGGTAAACCTGAGCTGGACATTACTCTGCCCTGCCAGTGAAGCGGGAAGCAGGTGTTTTACCGGGATCCACTGGTTGCTGTGGCTGCTCCAGCCGTTGTTCCCCAGAGCGGTGACCGGTTGACCCGTATACCAGTTCCAGTAGGAGTCGTTGCCCGATGCATTGGCAATGGTGGTCCAGTTAGCCCCGTCGTCCAGAGAATACTGCAGGTTGGCACCATCAGTGCCCTCTTCGGTTTCGATCCAGAGGTTTGCAGCGATCATGGGATTCTGAATTCCTGTCAAATCGAAACTGGGGGAGGAAAGGTGTCCCTGCGCAGTGTGGACCAGGTCGCCCGAAAGCAATATATTGTCGATGCTCCATCCCTGGGCCACTGCTCCAGAGGGAGAAGAGTAATAGAATGAGAACCGGATCCGGAATAGATCGGTGAAGGTAAGTTCATCGGGGATTGCATATAAAAAATCCTGCCACCAGGTATCCATAATCTCCGTTCCAAGGTTTTGCCAGATGGTATGCCAGGTAGAGCCGTTGTCGTCACTGACCTCCAGTCTGATGGAGTCGCCTCCCTGAGTAGTGATCCAGCTGGAAAAACTGAGTTCCAGGTTGCTGTACTCCGATACATCCAGGGGAGGGGAGGTGGCTGTATAGGCTGAGGCTGTTGTAATGCCGTTCTCATATTGATAAAGGTTAGTCCCATGACCTCCCAGGTCAGTACCGATACAGTAATATCCAAAAAATGCATACCAGGGCAGGTGTTCAGTATGCGGGTTCGCCAGCTCGAATTCACCGGTGAAGGTCCATCCCATGTCTGTTTCGAACCCATCTTCAAAGATGACCTGGTATGGATCTGAGATCATATCCCCATAGGTGTAGGAGATCCCGGTTGCCCAGCTATGGCTTCCTGAAGCAGCGCTGTTAATGGTGGCGCCTGCAGGCGCCCCGAATTCCCAGATGTTTCCATGGGAACGCCAGTAACCGTCGTTATCCTCAAAATCCACCTGGTAAGGGGGAGCGTAGGTGGGAACAATATAGATCTCGGTGGTTAAATGGTCATTCCCGATGTACTGATCACCGGGCAGCACTGTCTTGGCGATGACTGAAGGCCGCAGTCCCGGCTGACTCAGGTCGGCCCGGGTGGGAAAGGTGAAGTCCACCGATCCGTCTACCGGGATATCCGTATCCATCTGGTCTATGGTCCAGGAGCTTCCACCGTTGAAGGAGTAGGCCACCGGGACAGGGTCGGTGATGGCGGCACCGCCGTAGTTCCGGATGCGGATGGTTACCGATTCGCTGGATGTGTGTCCGCTGCCGCTTTGCGGGGATATCCATTCCGAAACTCCCACATCTTTGGAGATAAACTCACCGGTAAGGTATACATCGTCAATGTTCCACCCGGAGTAGTTGTTCACTCCATTGGTGGGCCCCATGCTGAAGCGTAGTCTCAGTTGTTCGGATCTCCAGTATTGACCCGGGATGGCCACCTTTTGCTGGTTCCACTGAAAGTCGTTGATGTAGGCATTGCTCTCCCAGATAGGTTCCCAGTTGGCCCCGTCGTCGGTGCTTATCTCGATGGCGGCGCGGTCCCACACCTCGATATTGAGATGACGGTTGAAGAAGAGATTGAGGTCCTTGTAGTAGAGCGTGTTCAGGCTCCCGGAGGTGGCCATATCCGCGGTGCCTTCGGTCAGGTTCGGCTCATAATTGTATGGGTTGGCTCCCAGTCCGGAGAGGTCAGTGCCCAGTGCGTTGACGCCACTGTATGCCCCCACCGGGTTGGGGTTCCCGGGGTCTCCTCCGTTGCCAACGGGAGTTCCCACCTGAAACTCTCCCGTGAGGGTCCAGTTCAGACTCCCCTCAAAATCGTCTTTGTACTGCGTATGATAGATGGTTCTGTCTCCCAAAGGTGATTGGTCGGTGGCGGGAAAGGTGCCATTGCTGGTGACGATCTGGTTGGCCTGGACCATGGCATCCAGCCGGTTCTTATGGGTGGCATCCAGTGCCACATCATAGGCAAGCCAGAGGTAGTTGTGCCCGGGAGACAAATTGTGGTTCAGTGCCGTGAAAGTGGCTTCGCCACCGCTGATACTGGTGGAGGCCCCAACCGGGTTATCGGTACTGAAGATCTGCGTGCTGGTGCTGTAAAGCTTAACCCCGTTGGTGGAGATATCTGCATCGGAGCTGTTAAGCGAAGTGAATGTGATCTGGTCGAGCGTCAGGGTGCCGGTATTCCCATATACCTTCACATCGGTTCTTAACACCGGGACATCGGAGGAGCCGGACGGAACATCCAGCGAAAAGGGCTGCTCAAAAACGATATTTTCCACATAGAGCTGCTGGGCTCCGATATCTTCGATATGCACGCTATCCACAAGGGTGCCAAAACCCCAGCGTGCATGTCCCTCGAATGCCACATAGTAAGTTTCCGAAGGATTGGGCAGGTTCAGTATCTGCTTTTCCCATGCATAGATCGGGTCCAGGTACTCGTGAATCAATACCCACGGGTCAGTTTCCGAGACCTTATAATATACCCGCAGTATGTCCCATCCGATTGATCCCTCGAAAGTCCAGGGGATTTGACAGAGGTAAAATCTGAGCTCCACGGCGGTGGCGCCCATCATGTTCAGTTCCGGGGTGATCAGCTTGGTGCGTTCGTTGTCGACTCCCTGATTAAAAAAGAAAGCGTTATAGTTGCCCTCATAGGCCGCCGGTGGGTTTCGGGCAATATCCACTTCACCGTTTGGGGTGATGGGGTTGTCCAGGTTGGGATCGCTGGGGTTGTACCCTCCGTTCCGGTATCTCCAGTCCACCGCTCCGACCACGTACTCCTCGGTCCAGCCTTCAGGCTTTTGTCCGTTTTCAAACCCCTCATAGAGAAATACTTGTGAGAAAAGATCCGGTTGGGGAAGAGTTATTAGAAAACCCAGGAGTATTATAAATAATTTCATGATTTTTTTTTTTTATATGCAACTATAAAACAAAACAATTAGTTTTTACGTATAGTTGCATTAATGGGTTTCCTCTTTTTTATGAAATTGGACAGAAAAGTTATAAATTATTTGCGCAGATCCCTATTAAAGGGAGTGCTGGTTCTTGTGGTAGGCGGGTATTCAACGGCGCTTTTTGCCCAGGTGGATACGGAGTTCTGGTTCGTGGTACCGGAGATCTCCCACCGGGGGAGTACCGGGGGAACTCCTGGCACCATGCGGTTCGCCACCTTGGAACTGGAGGCTACGGTGACCATCGAGATGCCTGCCAATCCGGGATTTACACCCATAGTCCTGGATATCCCCGCCAACGATGAGGCTGCGGTGGATCTCACCTACCTGATCGATGATGTGACCAATCCCGGCACCACAGGGCTTGAGAACAAGCCGCTTACCCCCGACGGGATCAATCCATTTGGCTTGCATATCACCTCCACCAACATGATCAATGTTTACTGGGAGGTTAACTACATGTATGGAGCTGATGTGTGGACCCTGAAGGGATCCAACGGGCTGGGGACCCTGTATTACACCCCTTTTCAGACAGAGTATCCCAACCACCTCACTGTGATGCCCTCCTATTCGGCCATCGATATTGTGGCATCCCAGGACAATACCACCCTTACCTTTACCCTGCCCGATGGGGTGGGGGCCAGTTACGGGGAGCCCATGAACAGTATTATGGGAGCGACCCCGGGAGTGACATTTACCATTGGCCCGCTGATGAAGGGAGAGACCTTCTCCCTGTTTCCCTACTTGAAGAGTGGTTTGACGACAGACAAACTGGCTGGGACCCGGATAGAATCCGATTACCCCATAGCAGTTGTAATAAAGGATGATAACCTGAACACCGCCTCTCAGGGAAGGTCCAGCATTGGGGATCAGATCGTTCCTGTGAATATTACCGGCGATACCTATGTGGTGCCCGCCATGGGGAACCCCAACCTGACGTTTGTGGTGGCCACCCAGGATCATACCAACATCTATATTAATGATCCCGGCGGAGTGCCCACACTTTATGCCACGCTGATGGAGGGGGAACAGGTAAGGGTGCAGTCGCCCAACAATACGATCATTGTGATCAGTTCCAAGAATGGGATATCAGCCCCGCCAGGTCCCCCGATCTATGTGTACCACCTGGCGCTGAACAACATGACCCGGGCCTCGGCACTGTTGCCGCCCATCGGGTGTACCGGAAATACCCAGTTGGCATTTACCCGGGCAAGGGAAAATGTGCGGGAAGACTTCTACTTTTTCCTGATCACGGAGGATGAGAACATCAATGATTTCTGGATCGACGGAGCTCCGGCCGATCCTACCATCATCAGTGATAATCCCGCCAAATGGGTGCAGCTGGGGAATGGTTGGTCGGCCTATAAGAGCGGCAATATACCGGCAAGCAAGCTTGCCATAGGGCAGCACCTGGTGGAGAACTCCGGAGGGATTTTCCACCTGGGGATTCTCAACGGATTCACCTCCGCAAATCTGGGGGATTTTCTTTATGGTTACTTTTCCGATTACGGGGGACTGAACGTGGGGGCTGTAGTGGCAGGAACTAACTCATCTGTGATCCGGGCCTGTTACGGTACCCCGGTACAGCTGCATGCCTATGGCGGCACCACCTATGAGTGGGAACCGCAGGAATACCTGGATAATCCTTACAGCAATCTGCCCTTCGCCCTCAACCTGCCGGCCGGGGCACATGAATATGTGGCCCATGTGCGAGGTTCCTGCGGATCGGGCGATGTGCCACTAACGGTGGTGGTGGCTCCTCCGGTAATAGCAAGTTTTGAGACCGATGTAACTTCGGGTTGTTCCCCGCTGACGGTGGAGTTCGAGGATCAGTCGGAGGGGGCCTCTTCCTGGCAATACGACCTGGGCGACGGGACTCCCCTGAGGCTCTATGATACTATAACAACTACCACCTCTATTGGTCCCCCACCAGATCCATTTATCTTTTCAAATACCTATGTGAACCATACCGATAGTGCCATCAATTTTGAGGTGACTTTGATGGTGAAGAACTCCAGTGCCTGTGCGGATATTATTACCAAGACCATTACGGTGTTCCCGGAGATCCATTCGGATTTCGAGGTGGCACCCATTGATGCATGCGATCCGCTGGAATCCTATTTCACCAATAATTCCTACGGCGACACGGCCACCTGGCTGTGGGAGTTCGGCGACGGCGGATCTTCCACCGAGTTTGAGCCTGTGCATGAATACAGGAACCTGTTTGGTCCTGACAACCTGCAATTTGAGGCCTCCCTGGTAGCCATCTCTCCCTATAACTGCCGGGACACCTCTACGCGTATGGTTACTGTGCGGCCATATATCGAGGCCAGCTTCGCATACGATACGGTGGCGGAGTGTTCACCACATGAGATTATCATCACCGACCAGTCCATCGGGGCCGATATCTACTCCTGGGATTTCGGCGACGGTACCCCTGTCAGTACCTCTCCTGGTCCGGTTCTCAGCCATACCTATGTAAATACCGATCCAGTCCCCCACACCTATACCATTAGCCTCAGGGTGGATAATGAGGAGGGTTGCTTTCATGAGATCCAGCGGGAGGTAACTGTATATCCCGGAGTAAATGCTGATTTTATTCCACATCCACCTGAAGCCTGTTCCCCCGCTGAGGTGATTTTCGAGAATATATCCACAGGACCTGTCGAAACCTATTTATGGGATTTCGGGGATGGAGGAACCTCTACAGAGATTCATCCTATACATCTGTATGACAGGAATATGCTTCGGCATGACACGATCTTCACAGTCACCCTGGTGGCCACCTCCCATGAGTTGTGCCGCGATACAGCCACCTTCGATATGGTGATCCATCCATATATAGAAGCAGCTTTTACTATTGAGGATGTTGTAGGATGCCATCCATTCATAGTGGATATCAATAACGAATCCATTGGTGTAGATACCTATTACTGGGATTTCGGGGACGGAACGCCCATTTCACATGACTCTTCAAGCGTACTTACACATACCTACTTGAATACAGGTGATACCAGTGTGGTTTACCCGCTTCGTTTAGTTGTTTTCAATGATGAGGGTTGTAGCGATACAATGATCAGAAACATTACTGTTCACCCGGAGATCACTGCCAGTTTTACCACCGATGGACTGGCGGACTGCCACCCGCTTACCATCACATTTACCAACCTTTCGATGAATGCGGTCAACTATCTTTGGGATTTTGGAGATGGTGCAGCATCTGTTGAGCCTTCACCTGTTCATACCTTCACGAATTTCGGAACCTCTGATACCACCTATTTGGTTACACTCACAACATCCACAGCCGACGGAGAGTGTGTCAAATCGATTTCCTGGCCCATCACGGTATTTCCACAAGTGGTGGCACAATTTACATTCCCCAATGCCCAGGGTTGTGGACCATATGAGGTTACTTTTGAGAATCTCTCCATTGGAGGTTCCATCTTTACCTGGGATTTTGGAGACGGCACTGTCATTACCACATTCGATACCAGTCCGCAGACCCATTCTTTTGTAAATAACGATTTCCTGACCAACCAGGAATTTCAGGTAAGCCTGCTGGCCGAAAATGCCTCGGGGTGTACCCATGAAGCCATAAAAACGGTCACAGTTTATCCTGGTATTGAAAGTGATTTCATAGCTTCGGACACCATAGGTTGCCATCCCCTGAATGTGAATTTCTCCAACCAAACCACTGGAGGACAGACTTATGTGTGGGACTTCGGAGACGGGTCCACTTCCAACCTGCAGGATCCGGATCACATCTTTACCAATACCGGAACGGTCGACTCGGTCTTTACAGTCAAACTGCTTTCTATAGCACCCAACAACATCTGTACCGATTCATTCTTCATGGATATTACTGTGCATCCCTATGTGCAGGCAAATATCATCATACCGGATCACCTTGGTTGCACCCCATTTGATGTGGTTATTGAGAACTCATCCATCAATGCCAGCCTTTTCCGGTGGGATTTTGGTGATGGGACAGATACGACCACTTCGAACACCAATCCTTTGGTACACCGGTACTATAATACAGATTTTTCCAACCAGCAGGATTATGAGATTACCCTGGTGGCAGAGAATTTTGCAGGTTGTACCGATGAGATCCGGTGGTCCATCACCGTAGAACCGGATATTATGGTTGATTTCACTGCCAGTCCGCCAAGTGGGTGCCACCCTTTAACCGTCGATTTTACAAACCTGTCAAGCGGAGCCGCTTATTACAATTGGGATTTCGGAAATGGAACCACTTCAACGGACATTGATCCTTCCCAGACCTTTACCAACATCGGAGCCTCGGATACAACGTACCGCGTATGGCTTCGTGGCACTGCTGGAAACCATATATGCATGGACTCCACATTTATTGATATCGTGGTGCATCCCTATATCATGGCCGATTTTACTTTCCAGGAACAGATCAACTGCACACCATCAGTGGTCCAGTTCAACAATGCATCGGTGGGAGGTACTTCCTATCACTGGGACTTTGATGACGGAACGGATACTACGACAACTGATATGAATCCTGTTGTCCATACGTTTAATAATACAAGTTTTGTGAACAATGGTGTTTTCCAGGTAACCCTGACTGTTGAAAATGCGGACGGATGCACCGACCAGATCGTCAAAACTGTGGAGGTCTACCCGGCCATCGAAGCCCTCTTCTCTATGAACATAGATGAAGGTTGTCATCCCCTGGAAGTTGATTTCACAAATCTTTCCAGCGGAGGATATACTTACGCCTGGGACTTTGGAGATGGCGCCTCCAGTGAGGCCGATGCTCCCGGTCATACCTTTACCAATTACACCACTGCACCTGTAACCCGTCAGGTCCATCTTCTGGCCACTTCCCAGTTCAATTGCACCAGTGAAGTTACTGCTGAGATAACGATCCATCCCAAACCAACTGCCAGATTTGAAACTGCAAAGATCATAGATTGCGCGCCCTTTGATCTCCCCATCCTCAATACCAGTCTCAACGCTGATCACTACGTTTGGAATCTTGGGAATGATACCACAATTGAAACCAGTTCTGATGCTCCGTTCAATCATATATTTGAGAACCTGACCGATGATATTGCCACATACGAATTGAGACTCCTGGCAAGTACAGACTACGGTTGTATGGATTCTGTCCAGCAAAAGGTATATGTCTATCCACGAACCATTGCTGACTTCAGTGTGAATGACGGGGACTGCAGTCCGTTTACTGCCCATTTCATCAACGAATCGGTCCGGGGTGAAACCTACCTGTGGAATTTTGGGGATGGGACCAGCTTGTCCACCACAGATCCCATAAATCTCTATTTCAATCTATCCGGGGTTGATACAACTTACCATATAACACTGACTACCACCTCCCAATATGGTTGTGTGGATTCTGTAACCGATACCATCGATGTATATGCCCAGCCAGATGCTGAGTTTATCTCTTCACCCACATATCAGATGTACCCTTCATCGGATGTTGATTTCACCAATATGACCAATCCGGGAGACTGGTCCTACCGATGGACCATGGGTGATGGGTTCACCACCAACCTGGAGGATCCTTCAACACATACTTATGCTGACTGGGGAGATTATGAAATATGGTTGCGTGTCTCTACTGACCACTGTGCAGATTCGGTCTCCCATTCGATCCGGATCGTTCCTGCAATGCCGGTGGCTCAGTTTGATACGGTGGTTCCTGATTGTGCACCACATACGGTCCAGTTCAGAAATAATTCAATATACGGAGATTCTTACCTGTGGGAGTTCGGCGATGGAACCACTTCTACCGAGTTCGAACCTGAGCATACCTTTAATGAGTATGGTATTTACAATGTGAAATTGACCGTAACGGGAGAGGGAGGGCAGGAGTATGCCTACAGGCAGGTTGAGGTATACAGAATGCCGCTGGTTGATTTCACTGTATCACCAGAGCTGGTGATGCTGCCCGATGATGAAGTTCGCCTGTTCAATCTGTCAAAATACGGCGACACCTACCTTTGGGACTTTGGAGATGGCAATACTTCCTCCATGGAGAATCCACGACACCTCTATGGTACTATCGGTGTGTATGATATTTCGTTGGATGTATGGACGGAAGAAGGGTGCACCGACAGGGTGGTGAGACCTGCCGCGATCACCGTAGAGGGAGAGGGAATCATCATCTTCCCCAATGCTTTTAAACCTGACCTGGATGGCCCCAACGGGGGTTATTTCAGCCTGAGCGAACCTGAAAAGAATAATATTTTCCACCCCTATTGGGAGGGAGTCATTGAATACAACCTTGAGATTTACACCCGCTGGGGAGAGAAACTATTCTACAGCAATGATGTCAACAAAGGATGGGATGGCTACAACAAAGGTACCCTAAGTGCCCAAGGTGTGTATGTATGGAAAAGCTGGGGCATTTTCATCAATGGGGAGTTCTTCCAGAAGACAGGGGATGTGACCCTTCTGTATCATCGGAAACAATAGCTGTTTCAGGTTTTGATTTTTGTGATTGCAAGTTCCTTTGCGAGTCGGGCTTTTCGTTTGAGGCTGGCAACTTTCCCCAGGTCCAGGACTTTATCCAGAATGGAGATAATCTCATCTGCAATCGACTCATCAATAATTAAAGGAGGCACAAGCCCCAATACACTCCCATTGAAATAGAGTAGCAATCCCCTGTCGGCTGCATCCAGACCAAGTTCCTGAACAACATCGGCGGACATTGGTTCCTGGGTTGCTTTGTCTTTTACCAGTTCTATTCCAATAATGAGCCCTTTGCCTCTGATCTCTCCAACCATTTCCCTCTCCGTCAGAGGCTTCAGTTTATTTAATAAATAGTTTCCTGTTACGGCTGCATTGTCCGATAATTTTTCATTGATGATGATGTCAATATTTGCTAATCCAACCGCTGCACAAACAGGGTGCCCACTGGCAGTTGATCCGTGAGCCAGTTCATTTCCCTCACCCAGAAAACGATCAAATATCTTTTCTGTAACCAAGGTTGCCGCCAGAGGCAAATAACCGCTGCTAATGGCCTTTGAAAGGCACATTATATGGGGCTGAGGATTCCAGGTTTCACTCATAAAAAGTGCTCCTGATTTCCCAAAACCAGTAGTCACCTCATCTGCGATAAAAAGTATTCCGTTATCGTCACATATCTTACCAACCTCCTGATAGTATTCCTCCGGCGGGATGATAAACCCATATGCCCCCATGATCGGTTCCAGGATGAAGGCTGCAATGGTCTCAGGCCCCTCAGATTCAATTTTTATTTTCAAGGCCCTAGCACAAGCCAGACCACACTCTGGATATTTTGATTTTCCGAAAGGACAACGGTAGCAATAGGGCGGATCAATTTGTACATATCCATCCAGCACCGGTCCATATTTATGCTGCTCAATCTCCAGTCCCGAAGTGCTCATGGCTCCATAGGACACCCCATGGTAACTGTGCTTTAAAGAGATAACCTTATATCTGCCCTGCTCCTCTGGATTTGAGCTTTGTTTAAAATACTGGCGGGAGATCTTCAGAGCAGTTTCTACTGCTTCGGAACCGTTGGTCCCCAGATACACATACTGGTATTGTTCAGGAGAGATTTGTACCAACCTGTCAGCCAGTTCAATTGCTTTAGGATGAGTCTGACGAAAACATGAAGCATAGGCAAGTTCTGTCATCTGTTTGGTGGCAGCCTCGATCAATTCCTTTCTGCCATGACCAATGGATACATTCCAAAGAGAGGAAAACCCGTTGATGTATTTTCTTCCCCTGTCATCAAATACATAAGGACCCTCTCCCCGGGTCAATACCGTTGGACCAAATCCGAGAATTCCCAGAAACTGATCCATTTGTGTGAAAGGATTCCACAGTGAATAGGGAATTCCTTTGTAATTTTTCTTTTTCATCTGTTCAAGGTTTTCAAAACCATACCCTTTA
>JBDLIX010000076.1:0-24827 GCA_039714655.1 Bacteroidota bacterium | reverse complement strand
CTGGTTAGTCCCCCGTTTGGGGATTGCAATATTACACAATTTACGAATATCTGGCAATAGTCTGCCTTAAGGTCAAGTCCCAGATGCATTCTTACTCTTTGTAAGGTATAGTTGCATGCTGCTGACAATCTGGTTTAATGACAGGTTATCAAAATCCTGTCGGTAAAAAATCTTAAAAGTTTCGATCTTTAAATCTATTTCTGATATATCAGGATTTCTTGATTTTATGCTGTTCTGAATCATCTTACGTGACAGATCTGTCATCTCAAAAAGACCTTTTAATCTACCCTCCAAAGGTTTGGATAAGATAATTTCGGATTGTTTCCTTAATATTTCTGCAGGTGTATCATTCATTAGGTAGCAATTCATATGTATTTAATTCCAACTCATTGGACCATCTTCTGATGTAACTCATATCCTTATCAGGATTCAAAAGCAGATTTTCAATATCATGCATCTGTTGTTCGCTCTGATAATCCTGAATCCAGATAATTTTAGCAAGGATTAAATCTTCAATGCTAATTACCCAGAGTTCTATATCAAATTCCTTAATTCTTTTGCGTCGGTTAAATGCTTGCTGGAAATATTTAGTTCCTTTTCTCAGGATGAAATCCAGCTTAAAACCGGTTTCATGATCTATTATATTGAATATACCTTGTCGTTTGATTTCTTCTATTATAGTTGTTTTATTTAGATAACTATTGGGAAATAGATTTGCAAATTCGTTTACCCTCTGCAAAGGGATTTCAACCACGATATCAATGTCTCTTGTCATTCTCGGAATGGCATATATATTCAGCGCTATACTTCCGGAGATCATATAAGGGAATTCATTGTCATCAAGTGACCTGCATACTCTTTTTAATAATTCTAAGATCATTATTCCTGACTTGGCTTTACACGTATAAGATACAAAAGAAAATGTTAATCTTGTTTTGAATGAGACCTGATCTTCAGAGAAGTTGCCAGGCCCCACTCGATCCAGTCGGAACGTACCCCGTTTTTTGTTTTGATGGCAATCTGGGCATAGAGGTGATCGGTAAGCCTTACCCGGCCTCCTGCACGGACAAACCAGAATCCCCGGTCATTGGAATGTTGCAGGAAATAGGTTCCAAGGTTACAGAGGATGGTCACCCGGTTTATAAAGAACTGGTATCCCAGATGTGAGCCAAAATACATTTTCTGAAAGGTGGTTACCTCGTCAGGAGGGATTCCCTTGATAGCTACCGCAAGAGATCCGTCATAAAGCATGTCCATTCCAAAAGCAACCGCCATACGCGGATGGAAGGCCAGTGCATAATCTGCTGTAAAGGAAGAGGTATAATAATGGGTTCCCTCCAGGTCTCCCAAACGATGATGGTCTACTACCCCGGCACCATACATCAACTGGATCTCTTCCGAGGAGTTGTATTCAGGAACGTCTGTATGGATGAATTCGGGCCTTACGGAAGATTTGTGTCCGGGTTTGTCCAGTGCTGAGTAAAGTTCATTTTTTAGACCTGGTTGCACGAAATGATAACTCAATCCAAAATTCCACCCCCAGTTATTAACCCCTTTCTGGGGCAAATGGATCCTGCCATTTGAATAATGGGTCACACCATAGCCTGCTTTCAGATCGAGCCGGTCTGAAAGTTTACAAATGAGATTGAGATTAAAATCGAAATAGAGGTTGAGGTGCGATCCTATCACATCGTTGAAAGGATTGGTCACCGGATCGTAGATCACCGTAGTATAACTCAATCCCAGGGAAAGATCAGTGTTGAGGGAGAAACGACCAAACCTGACCCGGGGAGCGCTGTAAAACATAAATGCAGAGAAGGGGTTTCCCACGATGGTATCTTCCTGATCTGCAATAAGATCTGCATAGTGGATCCCGAACCCATAACTGGGATAGTTGTTGTATTGTTCCCACAGATCCTGGCCGGTTGTTTGGAATCCGATCCTGGCCTCTATGGCTTTATAACCATCTTCAAATTGCTCCTCCAGGTACTCTGTCCTGCTCCAGTAGACACCTGTATGATAAATCGTCTGGAAATAACCGTAACGTACCGGCGGGTCTGAGTTTCTCTCCTGGGAATAGCCCGACAGCCAGAAAAGTAGTAGGATTATGGTCAGGAGCTGTTTTCTCATTAGCGGACTATATATTCAAAACAGTGATTGAATACCCTCCTCCGTGGCTTTACAAATTCCTTTTTCGGTGATCAATCCCGTTACCAGACGCGCGGGTGTCATATCAAATCCGGGATTGGAAACCGTTGATGATTGGGAAAGAGTTCTGATGCGGACAAATTTGTGCTTCTCTTCATCCCATCCCTCCATGTGGGTCACTTCCGATCCGTCCCTCTTCTCTATTTCAGTACTCATTCCATCCTTCATATTGAAATCGATGGTGGAGGAGGGAATTGCCACATAAAAAGGAATTCCGTTGTCGCTGGCGGCAAGGGCCTTCAGGTAGGTGCCGATCTTATTAACCACATCGCCTGTCAGGGTAGTGCGGTCACTTCCAACCAACACCATGTCCACCTCTCCATGCTGCATCAGATGTCCGCCTGCATTATCCACAATCACCGTATGGGGCACCCCCTGTTCACCCAGTTCAAAAGCGGTGAGCCGGGATCCCTGGTTCCGGGGACGGGTCTCATCCACCCATACATGCAGAGGAATACCCTGCTCATGCGCCAGGTAGATGGGGGCTGTGGCTGTACCATAATCCACACAGGCCAGCCATCCCGCATTACAATGGGTGAGAATATTGATTGGTCGTCCCTTGTTTTTATAGAGATCCCTGATCAACTCAACTCCATATTCTCCTATCTTCCTGCTTTTGTGTACTTCCTCTTCGGCCAGACGGGCTGCCAGGTGGAACAACCGGTCGATCATCCCTTCACGGGATCCGGCACAATTGACCTCATTGATCATCAGGTTAACAGCATGCTTCAGGTTGACTGCAGTAGGTCTGGCAGATATCAGTTTTTCTCCGGCCAGATTGACCTCTTCACACCAGTTTTTTGGACTGCTGTGATAGGCCGAAAGATAGATCCCATAGGCAGCAGTTACCCCGATCAGGGGAGCACCCCTCACAACCATTTCCGTAATCGCCTCATAAGCATCTTTTCCACTTTCCAACTTTTCCACTTTGAACTCGAATGGTAGTTTCCGCTGGTCGATCACTTTGATAACTGCCGGGTCCTCATCCATCCAAATGGATCTGTAATGGGTTTTGTCAATGCGCATAGCCCTTTGGTTTTTCTATTATCTTTGGCTTTTACTAAGATACAAAATGCATGTCACAACCAGAGAGCATTAAAAACATTCTGTTTGACCTGGGTGGGGTGATCCTGGATATTAATATACAAGCCACATTGAAAAGATTTTATGAGTTGGGGTTCCCGCCAAAGCTACTTCAGTATCCTGAAAATATGTCCACAGATCTCTTCTTTAATTATCAAACAGGCCGAATTGAGACCACAGAGTTCAGAAACGGACTGAGGCAAGCGGCAGAAGTTAATGTTTCGGATGATGAATTGGATGAAGCCTGGAACGCCATGATTATAAGGATCCCGGAGGATAGAACAGGGCTGCTGAACCAGCTACGGAAACGATATAATCTTTATATGCTGAGCAATACATCTGCCTTGCATGTGCCGGTGTTTGAAAAGATGTATTATGATACTGCCGGGATCTCCATGCACGACACATTTAAAAAGATTTATTATTCCCATGAGATCGGGTGTCACAAACCGGATCACGATGCCTGGGAGTTTGTTGTCAATGATTCGGGGATCGTACCAGAGGAGACCATTTTTCTGGATGATAGTATTCAAAACATCAAAGCTTCTCAGGAACTGGGATTCCAGGCCATTCACATCCACGAAAGAACCAGCCTTATGGAGCTGGGATTCGATCTTTAGAAGCCTGTTCTAGATATCTGCAACAACAGATCCGTTGGCGTCCAGTTCTGTTTTGGATCCCATCAGGTAAAGCTCCACGCCAGTTCCCTCCAGGTTATTAATGATCACACGATGCTTGTCAATGGTTACCTCCAGGATCCGTTCTCTATACATGACCTTGAAAGATAATCCGTCCCACTGTTCCGGCAGTTGCGGATCAAAGCTGAGTAAACCCTCTCGAACCTTCATTCCTCCAAAACCATGCACCACCGACATCCATGTTCCTCCCATGCTGGTGATATGGAGGCCCTCATGAACTTCGTTGTTGTAGTCATCCAGGTCCAATCGTGATGTGCGGAGGTACATTTCATACGCTTTATCAAACTTCCCGATCATGGAAGCCAGGATCGAGTGGACACAGGGGGAAAGAGAAGATTCGTGTACGGTGCGGGGCTCATAAAACTCGAAATTGCGTTGAATGGTCTCCATATCATACTCTTCCTCGAACAGGTAGATCCCCTGCAACACATCTGCCTGTTTAATGAAACAGGAACGCAGAATGCGGTCCCACGACCAGTGTTGGTTGATGGGTCTTTCTTGAGGATCCAGGTCAGCCGCCATGATCTGTTCTTTGTCCATATACCCTTCCTGCTGCATGAAGACTCCCTCATCCTTATTGAACGGGAAATAGAGTTTTTTCACAATATCACGCCAGGCTGTCGTCTCCTCTTTAAAATCGAATTCTGTCCGCCTGATCAGTTCATCA
The DNA here is from genome assembly GCA_039714655.1 of Bacteroidota bacterium. GTDB lineage: Bacteria > Bacteroidota > Bacteroidia > Bacteroidales. The sequence goes on along the minus strand of JBDLIX010000076.1, from coordinate 20,171 downwards.
TAATTGCGCGGATTGGTTTCCTTTACATGGTCCACCGCATCAAGGGTGTATTTCAGGGTCCAGCTGGCTACTTTATTGGTATACCAGTTGTTATTTACATTGTTCTCATACTCATTGGGACCGGTTACACCCAGCATGACATACCTTCTTTTTTCATCTGACCAGTGGATGCGCTGTCTCCAGAAACGGGAGATACCCAAAAGCACTTCCAGTCCGTATTCGGCAAGGTACTCCTTATCACCCGTATACCGGATGTAATTGTAAATGGCAAAAGCAACGGCACCGTTCCGGTGGATCTCCTCGAAAGTGATCTCCCATTCATTGTGGCACTCCTCCCCGTTCATGGTCACCATTGGATAGAGCGCAGCACCGTTTTTAAAGCCAAGTTTTTTTCCGTTTTCAATGGCCTTTTCAAGATGCTTGTACCTGTAAACAAGTAGTTTTCGAGCCACATCCTGTGTGGCAGTACTGAGGTAAAACGGAATCATGTATGCTTCCGTATCCCAGTAGGTGCTCCCTCCATATTTCTCTCCGGTAAATCCCTTGGGACCGATGTTCAACCGCTCATCCTTCCCGGTATAGGTCTGGTTCAATTGAAAAATATTAAACCGGATGCCCTGCTGTGCCGCCGTGTCCCCCTCAATAATAATATCAGATTGGGCCCAGTTGTTCTTCCATATTTCAGTATGTTCCTCAAAAAGGGTGTCAAATCCGGCATCCATGGCTTCCCTGAGAATTACTCTTCCTGCCTGTACCATGTTCAAAGGGTCGTGGTTCATGGAAGTTAACACGGAGGCATATTTGTAGAATTCAACTTCATCGCCCCCCTCTACCTCTACGGTTATTCGGTTGGCAACGTAGTCAGGTTTTTCGATCACCTCGGTTTCAGGATCAAAGATTTTCCGGTTCAGGGCCAATTCATACCCCATGGTCATGCAGGAGACAAATCCGCTTTTGCGGGTCCGCGCCATAAGGTAACCCGATCCAGGTTCAGCACCACTACCTTCCATCTCCCAGAAATACTCATCATAATTTGAATCCCTGTTCACCACATTCCCGTCTATATAGGGGGTAAAGGAGATCTTACCGGCATAATCCACCGATTTTACACCATACAGGATGACCCCTATTTCATCCCGCTTCATACTCAGAAAACGGCGGACCGAAATATTCAATATCTTTTCGTTAATAACAACTGCAAAGGTTCTCTCCAGGTAACCCTGGCGCATGTTCAGTTCACGCCTGAACTCTTTCGGTTTATATCTGTGAAGATCCAGTTGCTCACCCCCGATCTCCACATCAATACCAATCCAATTGGGCGCATTGAGCACCTTAGCAAAATATTCAGGGTACCCGTTTTTCCACCAGCCCACCCTGGTCTTATCGGGATAGTAAATCCCGGCAAGATAATTTCCCTGGAGCGTGATCCCCGAATATCTCTCCTCAAAGTTGGCACGATGACCCATGCGGCCATTGCCCAGGCTGAAAATGCTTTCTGATGCCTCCTGCATATGAGGATGAAATCCCTCCTCAACGATGCTCCAGGGATCTTCTTTATAATGGCTGTTCATCTCTCTTTTTTCTAATGATTATGCACATCATCTACAAACAGGATCAGCACAGCAGCCACCAACATTGAGATCCCCCCGGTGAGCAGCGCATAGATACTGTCTCCCCCGAATAGAGATTTTACCATGAATCCCAGAATTGTGGCTGCCAGGATCTGTGGAATCACAATGAAGAAATTAAAGATCCCCATATAGACTCCCATTTTGTGCGCGGGTAACGATCCGGTAAGAATGGCATATGGCATGGCAAGGATGCTAGCCCAGGCCAGTCCGATCCCAATCATGGAGAAAATCATATGCTGAGGGTTGTTCAGGATCAGGATGGAGGCCAATCCCAATCCTCCTACCACCAGGGCTATGGCATGGGTAATTTTACGGTTGGTAAGCCTGGCAAGAAAGGGAAGCAGTATCAGTCCAAAACCAGCAGCAAAAAGGTTGTACCATCCAAACATCCCACTCACCAGATTGGCCCCTTCGTTATAGGCTGCCGAAGTGGTATCGGTAGAATGATACATATGCTGTGTCACTGCCGGAGTGGTGTAGATCCACATGCTGAACAGGGCAAACCATGAGAAGAACTGTACAATGGCCAGTTGTTTCATGGTCTTGGGCATGCGGTAAAGGTCGGTGATAATGCTCACCAGACCGTTTTTATTTCGACTACTGACAAATGCAGCCGTTATGAGCTGAAGGATTCCGAACATTCCCAGGCCTCCGGCAAGGATATACAGCTCTTTTTCGAGTTTGTAATGAAGCACCGGCCAGGCAAAGAGCACTCCTGCCAGGGTCCATATGATCCCCCTGCGCAGATACTTTTTCAGAGGAGCCGTAGTATCATCATACGCTTTTTCACTCTTTTTCTTTCCCTCTTCAAAACTCTTGAGTTCCTCAGGAGAATACTCCTTTGTCTTCAATACCGTCCACAACACAGCCAGCAGGAATACACTTCCTCCCAGGTAAAAAGAGAGCCTTACGGTCTGGGGGATCTCTCCTTCCGGAGCAGTATTTGCGATATGGAACCATTCCGACAACATATAAGGTAGCCAGGATGCAACAAATGCACCAATTCCAATAAAAAAACTTTGCATGGTGAAGCCAAGGGTTCGCTGCTCATTGGGCAGCATATCTCCCACAAAGGCCCTGAAAGGTTCCATGGATATGTTGATGGAGGCATCCATGATCCATAGCATCCCAACCGCAATCCAAAGACCCGGAGAATTGGGCATCAGGAACAGAGCAATGGAGGCCATGATGGCACCTACGAGGAAATAGGGACGTCTGCGGCCAAGCCTTCCCCAGGTATGATCACTCATATACCCGATAATAGGCTGAATGATCAGTCCCGTTACCGGCGCTGCGATCCACAGTATAGGAATCTGGTCAATTTCAGCACCAAGGGTTTGAAAGATACGGCTTACATTACCGTTCTGCAGGGCAAATCCAAACTGGATCCCAAGAAACCCAAAGCTCATGTTCCAGATCTGCCAGAAACTTAATTTCGGCTTTTTCATAGTTTACCTTGAATTAAAGTGGAACCGTTCTCAGAATGGCATAAAAAAACTCTGACATCATATTCCAACTATGGTATCAGAGATCAATATTATAACTTAAGTTTTATCAGAAATGGAACAGATTCCTTAACAAAAATATTAAAAAAGAATCTCTTAATTCAAATATATCTGTTAAAAAAAAACCTGCAATAGCTTATAAATCAAGGAAACCCTTATTTCAAACGTTTGCGGAGAATCAAAAAAAAATTAAAATTCCTGATTGGTCAGTGGCTTTGTGGAACCACGAAGGATTAACTCTGTTTTCAGGATTTCGGTTACCGCCGGATAATCCTTTTCCGGGGAGTTTATGCGCTTAAGCAACATCTTCATGGCTGTTTTTCCCATTTCAAATCCATGCTGACTCACGCTGGTCAGCTGGGGATCTGTAACCGTCGCCACTAGTCCGTCTGTAAAACCAAACAAAGAGACATCTTCGGGTATACTGAACCCCATCTGCTTCAGGACTTTCATAGCACCTGTCGCAGTCATATCGTTGACCGTGAAAATTGCATCTGGCGGAGGATCCAGTCTCATGATCCCCGGGGTTACTTCAAGCGCCTCCTCATGGGTATCACACCTAACCATTAACGCCTCATCCGGTTTAATCCCGTTCTTCTCCAGCGCAGAGATATAGCCTCTCTTACGTTGATATCCTATCTGTAAATGTTGCTCTGCACTAAAATGGGCAATGCGCCTGCAGCCTGTCTTTATCAAGTGCTCTACAGCATTAAACGCTCCGTTAAAATCATCAACAATCACCTTGTCAGCCTCCATCCCTTCACAGGCCCGGTCAAAAAAGACCAGGGGCAAACCCTCATCTTTCAGCTCCTTAAAATGTCCAAAGCTCTTTGTAGTCTTTGATATTGAAACCAGAACCCCATCGACCTTATTTGATGCCAATGATTGTGTAATGTTCTTTTCACGTTGGCTCGATTCATTGGTCTGGAAGATCATCACATTATAACCGGCCTCCATGGCAATTTCTTCAATTCCCGAAATGACAGAGGAGAAGAAATGATGTACAATTTCAGGAACCACAACAGCGATGGTGTTGCTTCTCCTGGACCTTAGGCTTAACGCTACAGCGTTTGGTTTATATTTTAGTTTTTTAACCAGATCCTTCACCTGCAGTCTGGTGGCCGGACTGATATCAGGATGATCTTTCAATGCCCTGGAAACAGTAGAAGGAGAAACACCCAGTTCCCGGGCAATGTCTTTTATGGTAACCTGGTGACTTTTCATGTCGTGGTCCTCTGTAAAGATAGTAAAAAAGCTACTTTCCTAACCCCGAATGCAAACGATTGCGGTGATTTTCAGCCATTTCGATATAAAAAAGGAAACGGCAAAGCTCAGGATTAACTTATTTAGTGCTTTGTATGAAATCGATCCTTTCATTTTCACCCCTGTTATTGTTGATGATCTCATTCACAATAAATGCACAGATCATCACCACCGATCCTGCCCTCCCAACAGCCGGAGATGCGGTCATTGTCTATTACGATGCCACCAGGGGCACTGCGGGTCTTAAAGACTATACCGGTGACGTGTACGCACATACCGGGGTGCTGACTAATCTGAGCGCTGGAGGATCCGACTGGAAATATGTAAAGACCGACTGGGGTGTTAACAGCGATGAAACCAAACTGACCCGGGTGTCGGCCAATCTCTATTCATTGGATGTCGGTCCGTCCATTCGTGAATACTATGGGGTTCCGGAGACGGAGACCATTACCCATATGGCTTTTGTGTTCAGGAGTTCCGACTCCGAACTGGAGGGCAAGAACGATGGGGGAACCGATATTTTCGTAGAAGTATTTGAGGCAGGACTCTCCATTTCGATAATCAATCCCCACAGAAACACGATTGTGGATCCGGACAGCGATGTGGTTTTTGAAGCAGCTGCATCTCAGGAAGCCAACCTGCTCCTCTACCTCAACAACAACCAGGTGAAATCGGTAACAGGAGAGAACATCACTCACACTTTTTCATTGGATACACCGGGCGACTACTGGATTAAAGTGACTGCTGAAGCGGAGGGCGAAATGGTTGCCGACTCTCTTTTTATTCATGTAAAAGAGACCCAGATCACCGGGCCGGTTCCCATCGGAGTAATCGATGGAATTAACTATGTGGATGAACAGACTGTTACACTTGTTCTCCATGCCCCCCTGAAAGAGGATGTTTTTGTAATTGGTGATTTTAACAACTGGACACCAAATTCCGACTCCAGGATGACAAAGGATGGCAATCGATTCTGGATCACCATCACCAACCTTACTCCTGACGAAATCTATGGTTTTCAGTACCTGGTGGACGGAGAGCTGGTAATTGCCGATCCCTACACAGAGATGACACTCGATCCCAATGACAAAGGGATCGATGAAGCTACCTATCCGGGACTCAAACCATACCCCACCGGGATTACCACCGGGATTACCTCGGTGCTGCATACCGGACAGGAGCCTTATGCCTGGAACCACCCCGGCTTTACGGCACCGGAGCCCCACAAGCTTGTAATCTATGAACTGCTGGTGAGAGATTTTATTAGGGCGCACGACTGGAAAACACTAAGCGATACCCTCGGTTACCTTGCCACACTGGGAGTCAATGCCATCGAACTGATGCCTGTCAATGAGTTTGAGGGCAATGAAAGCTGGGGTTATAACCCCTCCTTTTACTTTGCTACAGATAAATATTACGGTCCGGCCGTCGATCTGAAAGCCTTTATTGACTCCTGTCACGGCAGGGGCATTGCTGTGATTATCGACATGGTGCTAAACCACTCCTACAGCCAGTCACCGCTGGTACAGATCTGTTTCGAAAACGGTAAGGTTTCGGCCGGCAATCCATGGTACAATGTGAATTCGCCCAACCAGACCTACTCCTGGGGATACGACTTCGATCACGAGAGTCAGGATACCAAAGATTTTATTGACAGGGTCAATTCTTACTGGCTCGACTCATTCAGGGTAGACGGATTCAGGTTCGATTTCACCAAAGGTTTTACCAATACTCCGGGCGACGGATGGGCCTACGATGCTTCCCGCATTGCCATTTTGAAAAGAATGGCCGATGCCATATGGTCCGTAAATAGTGATGCTTATGTGATCCTGGAGCATCTGGCCGACAACTCGGAGGAGCGTGTGCTGTCCAATTACGGCATGATGCTATGGGGCAATATGAATTACAAATACAACGAGGCAACCATGGGATATCACGACAGTAATAAGTCAGATTTTAGTGGTATCTCTTATAAAAGCAGGGGATGGAACGATCCGCACCTGGTGGGATATATGGAGAGTCACGATGAAGAGCGCCTGATGTTTAAAAACCTGGAGTATGGTGCATCATCCGGATCATACAATATCCAGGAGCTCAACACCGCCCTGTCCAGAATGGAGCTGGCCGGTGCCTTTTTCATCCCGATCCCCGGGCCAAAAATGATCTGGCAGTTCGGGGAACTGGGATATGATTACAGTATTGATTATGACTGCCGTGTATGCAACAAACCGATCAGTTGGGATTATTATAAGAAAGGTGTCCGGAGAAGGGTGTATCAGGTATGGTCTGCATTGATCGGTCTGAAGCTCAATGAACCAGCATTTGGTTCGGACGATTTCACCCTCTTCGTATCTGATGCCGTTAAAAGGATAGAGATCAATCATACAGATATGGATGTGCGGATTATTGGAAACTTTGACGTAATAAACCAATCCGTTGATCCTTCATTTAGCAGAGGCGGCTGGTGGTATAGCTTCTTTGAGGGTGACAGTACCGATGTGACCGATCTGCACGGTACCATCTCCCTGGCACCGGGTGAATACCGGATCTATACAACCAAAAAACTTTATACCCCCGATATTACTTCAGGAGTCCATGAGACCTGGCCGGAAGCAGGCGATTTTCATGTCTATCCCAATCCGGTTTCCGGAGTGCTCCATATGGAACCGCTTCCTGAAAGTGCCAGGCTAACCATCTTCAATAGTTCAGGACAGGTGGTGAAAACAGTAGAAATGGATAACAACCAGGATCAGGTTGATCTCTCTTCTCTTTTGCCAGGTCTCTATATAATAAGCCGAAGACCGGAGAAAAAAGAGCCCGAATATGTAAAAATTATCAGGGAATAGCAGGGGTTACTGTTTTTTCTTGAGCTCTTGCATATTACCTCCCGCTCATCTATCTTTGTGCAATTTTAATAATCCCTGCAAACGGAGGATTGAATGAGTAAGAAATTCCCTGAATATAAGAAGTTTGACCTTTCGCAGATCAATAAGGAGATCAACGCTTACTGGAAAGAGAACAAGATTTTTGAAAAATCTGTGGAACCCCGGGAAGGCAAGCCCTCTTTTGTCTTCAATGAAGGTCCCCCTTCTGCCAACGGAATACCGGGCATTCATCACGTGATGGCACGTACCATCAAGGATATATTTTGCAGATACAAGACCCAGCAGGGATTTCAGGTACAACGGAAGGCTGGATGGGATACCCACGGACTGCCGGTGGAGCTTGGTGTTGAAAATGCTTTGAATATTACCAAGGAAGATATTGGAACCAAGATCTCTGTTGTAGATTTCAATGCCGCATGCCGGAAAGATGTAATGAAGTATACCGCCATGTGGGAAGAGCTTACAGAATCCATGGGGTATTGGATCAACATGGATGATCCCTACATCACCTACGAAAACAGGTACATTGAGACTGTATGGTACCTGCTGAAGGAGCTATATAAAAAAGACCTGCTTTACAAAGGTTATTCCATACAACCCTACTCTCCCGCAGCCGGGTCCGGACTCAGTACCCATGAACTGAACCAGCCGGGATGCTACCGCGACGTAAAGGATACCACTGTAGTAGCCCAGTTTAAGGTGGTAAGAAATGACCGTTCTAAGGCTCTGTTTAAGGTGACCGATACCGATTTGTTTATCCTGGCCTGGACCACCACACCCTGGACCCTGCCTTCCAACAGTGCTCTTACCGTGGGGGCTGAAATCGAATATGCCCTTGTGCGGACCTTTAATCCCTATACGGGAATACCCATCACCGTGATCCTGGCCAAAGAACTCATGGGTCGTTACTTTCCTGAAAAGAATGCAGCATTGCCCCTGGATGAATATGAGGCCGGAAACAAGCATATTCCCTATAAGATTCTGACGACTTTGAAGGGAAGTGAGCTGGAAGAAGTTGACTTTGAGCAATTGCTGGAGTGGGTGAAGCCCGGGAAGAAGGCTTTCAAAGTACTTATCGGAGATTTCGTAACCACCGAAGAGGGAACCGGTGTGGTTCATACAGCTCCCACCTTTGGGGCAGATGACTACCGGGTGGCTATGGCCAATGACATTGCATCGATTACGATCGTGGATAAGGATGGAAATGTTCAGCCTCTGGTTGACAGGAGGGGACGGTTTTTCAAGCTAAAGAATATTGATGACAGCTTTATAAACGATTATATCAATCTGGATCGTTATAGAGAGTTTGAAGGGAAATATGTGAAGAATGAATTCGATGATTCCAAATCGGACAAGGATGCCACCACCGATGTGGATATTGTGGTTCATCTGAAGCTGGAAAATAAAGCTTTCCGTATTGAAAAGCATGTGCACAACTACCCTCACTGCTGGCGTACCGACAAGCCTGTACTCTATTATCCGCTCGATTCCTGGTTTGTTCGCACCACAGCCATGAAAGATCGAATGATCGAGCTTAACAATACCATTAACTGGAAACCCGAGTCTACCGGGACCGGGCGATTTGGGAAGTGGTTAGAAAATCTGGTGGACTGGAACCTTTCAAGGGCAAGGTTTTGGGGAACACCCCTTCCTATCTGGATAACAGAAGACAAAAAAGAACAGATTTGCATCGGTTCAATAGGGGAACTCAAGCAGGAAATTGAGAAGTCAGTGGCTGCGGGAATCATGGACTCTAATGCCCTGAAGGCTTTCGTGGAAGGTGATTTTTCGGAAGAGAACTACAACCTCATTGATCTGCATAAACCCTTTGTGGATGAACTTATCCTGGTCAGTGACTCTGGTCAGAAGATGTTCCGTGAACCGGTTCTTATCGATGGCTGGTTCGATTCGGGATCCATGCCCTATGCACAGTATCATTATCCTTTCGAAAACAAAGAGAATTTTGATCATCTCTTTCCGGCCGATTTTATTGCAGAGGGAGTGGATCAGACCCGCGGATGGTTCTTTACATTGCACGCCATTGCCACCATGCTTTTCGATTCTGTCTCTTTTAAAAACATTATCTCCAACGGACTTGTGCTTGACAAGAGCGGGAACAAAATGTCCAAGCGGCTGGGCAACGCTGTGGATCCATTCCAGGCCATTGAGAAACATGGTTCCGATCCCCTGCGCTGGTACATGATCACCAATGCGCAACCCTGGGATAACCTGAAGTTTGATGAATCGGGCGTGGATGAGGTGAAAAGGAAATTCTTCGGAACCCTCTATAATACCTACTCTTTCTTCGCATTGTACGCCAATGTGGATGAATTTAGTTATGAGGCGGAAGAGATTCCTGTGGAGACGCGCCCGGAAATTGATCGATGGATCATCTCCCTGCTCAATTCACTTATCAGGGATGTAAAGGAGCAGTATGAAAACTATGAACCTACCCGGGCAGCCAGACTGATCCAGGATTTCGTTACCGAAAACCTCAGCAACTGGTATGTACGGCTTAACCGGAAACGATTCTGGGGTGGGGAGTTCGATACAGACAAGCGTGCAGCATACCAGACCCTCTATACCTGTCTGGAGACAGTGACCATGCTGGCCGCTCCTGTGGCACCCTTTTTCATGGATAAACTATTTAACGACCTGAACGGTGTGACAAAACGTTTCAACGAAGAATCGGTTCACCTGACATCGTTTCCCGGATATAAGGAAGATTTGATCGACGCATCCCTTGAGGGCCGAATGGATGTTGCCCAGAAGTTATCCTCCATGATCCTCGGACTGAGGCGTAAGGTAAATATTAAAGTGCGCCAGCCGTTGAATCGCATGATGTTGCCCGTTTCCAACCCCGGATTCCAGGAACAGGTAGAGGGCGTTAAATCTCTGGTATTGAATGAAGTCAATGTAAAAGAGATCGAATACATTACCGATACGGCCGGGATCCTGGTAAAACGGATCAAACCAAATTTTAAGTCACTGGGGCCCCGCTACGGTAAACTGATGAAAGAGTTGGGTGCCGCCATCAACGGAATGGACCAGGAACAGATCGCCACATTTGAGAAAGATCAAGCTTTTGAGATCCTGATTGGAGGAGAAAAAATCCAGCTTACCCTGGAGGATGTGGAAATAATTTCAGAGGACATTCCGGGTTGGCTGGTAGCCAATGAAGGAGCCATTACAGTAGCCCTGGATATCAATATTTCGGAAGAGCTTCGGCAGGAAGGTGTGGCAAGAGAACTGATCAACCGCATACAGAACATGCGAAAGGATAACGGATTCGATGTGACAGACAGGATCCAGGTGCTCATTGAAAAACACGACCTGATCAATGAAGCTGTTCAAACTCATGGTAAATATATTGGTTCTCAGACGCTTGCCGACGGGGTTGCCCTGACAGATCATCTGGAGAACAATCATAGTAAACGCATTGATATCGATGATGATGTCTACATCAATGTTCGGGTAACACGCGTGTGAAATGGAGATAGATAATCATTTAAATATTGTATATTTAACAAACATAAATACAATCAATCATGTCTGATAAAACCAGATATTCGGATGCTGAGTTGCAGGAGTTTAAGGAGATCATCCATCAGAAGCTTGATCAGGCCAGTGAAGACTACGAGTTGTTAAAATCGGCCATTACACAAAGCGAAAGTAACGACACACAGGATACTTCACCTACTTTTAAGGTGCTTGAAGAAGGAGCCGCCACCCTTTCCAAAGAAGAGGCTGGAAGGCTTGCCCAGAGGCAACATAAATTCATACAACACCTTCAGGCTGCTTTGGTCAGGATCGAAAACAAAACGTATGGGATCTGTAGGGAGACAGGAAAACTTATTTCCAAAGAGAGGTTAAAGGCTGTCCCGCATGCTACCCTCTGTATTGAAGCCAAATCGAGGCAGTAATACAACCGGTGAAGCATTGATTATGTCCATTACCAGGAAATCCATACTTATTATTTTACTGATCCTCCTGGCCGACCAGACCCTGAAGGTATTGGTGAAAACCCACATGACCCTGTATGAACAGATTCCATTCCTGGGCAACTGGGGAATCCTTCATTTTGTGGAGAACAACGGAATGGCATTTGGCCTTAGCCTGCCAGGAAGTTTTGGAAAGATCCTTCTCACATCATTCAGGATCGTTGCAGTGGTAGGCATCGGATTTTACCTGCGGCATCTGATCCGGCTCAAGGCCCATACCGGACTCATTATCACCCTCTCCATGGTTATGGCCGGGGCACTGGGCAACATTATCGATTCAATTTTTTACGGATTGATCTTTAGCAGCAGTAACCCTGTTGAATCTGCTATCCTCTTTCCCGAAGGTGGAGGATATGCTCCACTGCTTCACGGAAAGGTTGTTGATATGTTCTACTTTCCTTTAATCAAAGGCAATTATCCTGATTGGTTTCGCGGAGGTTCCAGTTTTATCTTTTTCAGACCCGTTTTCAACATCGCCGACTCCAGCATCTCAGTGGCAGTAGCCATCATCCTGTTTAACCAGAAACGGTTTTTCAGGCATGTGGCTGAAGAGGAAGAGGTCTCTGCAGTGTAAGTTAGTTGTTTTCCATTGCAGCAAATACTTCGGCAGATCCAGCCCCGCAGCTGATAATTGTTTTCATTCCATTATCAACCGAAGCTTTCGTTTTCAATACCCTCTCTTTCTGGAGATGGTAGATATTTCCCGAAGTGGGATTTGGGCCTGTGGGAACGAATACGGTGATGATCTCACCCTGGTCATCTGTAATAAAGCCGGTCATCAAAGCTCCGGAATTAAAAATATCCACCAGCACAACCTCTTTGAAAAAAGACCTGTTCTTACCAAAAAACTGTTGCACGGTCTCCTTGACCAGCTTATACCCCGGAACCTTCAGCAAATAGCGGTCCTCCGCTTTGTTCAGGAATGCCCACAACCGGGTACGAACGATGAGCCCTATCATAAAAAAGAAGAGCAGGATGGCTGTAAAAGTGAGCAGATAGAGTGCAAGTTTAAAAAAAGGATCCGGATCCGGATCCTGAAGCAGTTTGTCCACCACGGGGGTCAGGTTGCGACCAATCATATTAATGACCCATCTGAATAACAAGATGATAAGGGTCAGTGGTGCCAGGGCTACCACACCTCCAATGAGGGTGGTCCGGAGAAACTTCTGGATTCGTTTAAAGATGTTAATTTGCATAATCTGATATGTTATGGGTTCTTTCTTTTTATTTCATCAAAATTTAAAGCTAAATTTCAGCTTTTCATGTTAAAATTACGTTAGTTTCACCAATTCTTTTAAATCATTGTTACATGAAGACGACGCACCTGATCCTGGGACTCCTGCTGGCCATCATTTCAGTTGAAGCACAGGATCTTTCCGGAGAGAAAAACATACGCTATGTGGCACACCGTGGCGCCTCATACCTGGCTCCGGAAAACACCCTGGCCTCCATTTCGTTAGCCTGGGATCTGGGCGCCGATGCAGCTGAGTGTGATATAATGCTCACCGCAGATAACCAGGTCATTCTTTTCCACGATAAAACCACCCATCGACTCACCGGGGAGAAATTCACCGTCAACAAGATCCGCTGGGAACAACTCCAAAAACTCTTCATCCAACCCAGAGAGACCAACCTTCCCAAATATGGGCATGAACCCATTCCTCTTTTGAAAGATGTGCTTGGAACCATTCCAGCCGACCGCATGCTGGTGATCGAGATAAAAACAGGTCCCGAAATATTACCCCACCTTAAGCCGGTAATTGATGAACACTGGAAAACCGGAAAGATCAGCTTCATTGCTTTCGATTTTGAAACCATTCAAGCGGTTAAGGAATTGTTTCCTCATATTCCCAGTTATTACCTCTCCTCATTTAAACCTGATGTGAAGAGACGTTTTGACACCATCGTGGAAAGCAAGCTCGATGGCGTGGACCTGAGGCATGCAATCATTGATGCTCCATTGGTGGAACAATGCAATGCAGCCGGACTGGATGTGTGGTGCTGGACAGTCAATGATCTGAAGACCGCCAGGAAAATGAAGGCAATGGGCGTAACAGCGATAACCACTGATCGTCCCGCCTGGTTAAAAGAAAACCTTTGATTTTCGAATCTTTATTCAGGACATTTTATTTCCTTTACAGCTCCATTCTTAAAACTAAATAATTCATTCCATGAAAAATATCGTTGTTCTGTTCCTGCTCGCGGGAACTATTGCCTGCACTTCCGTTGAAAAACCTGAAAAGAGATCTGAAAACCCCACCAATATCATCTTCCTGATTGGTGATGGTATGGGTCTTTCGGCTGTTTCAACTACGGTCTATTATGGTGACCAGGTTTCAGAATTTGGCCGGTTCAGGGAAATTGGCCTGATCAATACCTCTTCTCTCACCCACAAAGTAACCGATTCTGCAGCAAGTGGTACAGCCATGGCTGTCGGGAAAAAAACCTACAATGGTGCCATCGGCGTCGACACTGCCAGAGTATCCATTAAGAGCATTGCCGAATTGGTGGCCGAACTGGGATGGAACACCGGTGTGGTAGCCACATCTTCCATTACCCATGCTACACCTGCCTCTTTTTATGCACACGTGGAGCAGAGAGGTATGGAAGAGGAGATAGCAGTACAGTTACTCGATTCCGAAATTGATTTTTTTGCCGGTGGAGGCATCGGATTTTTTAACAGCCGCAGCGATGGTGCAGACCTGTTCAAAACAGCTGAAGAGAAAGGATTCACGCTGGATACAACCTCCCTGGCTGATCCAGGTACACTATCATCCGATCAGAAATATGGATTTCTGATGGCTGGGGGTGGCATGCCTCCTGTGCTTCAGGGAAGAGATGATTTTCTGCCCAGTGCAACAGCCCTGGCCATTCAACATCTTTCTGCCAATGACAATGGATTTTTCCTGATGGTGGAGGGCTCACAAATCGACTGGGCGGGTCACGCCAACAATACCGAATACCTGGTTTCAGAAGTGCTTGATTTTGAAAAATCCATCGCATTGGCCCTGGATTTTGCTGAGAAAGATGGCAATACACTGGTGGTGGTCACAGCCGATCATGAAACCGGTGGATTTACCCTGGGAGCTGAGAAGAATGAAGAGACGGGATACGGCGATTACAGAAATATCGGTCCCTCATTTGCTACGGGTACACATTCCGCGACCCTGATCCCCGTCTTCGCATATGGCCCGGGAGCAGAAGCATTCAAGGGAATCTATCAGAATACCGGGATTTTTCACAAAATGGCTGCACTGGCAAAAGGAGAATAGACCATTTCTGAGGGAGGTATTTTTCACAACGTGCTTGTTTAGCTGCGCTAAAAAATGCCAGGTTGTTTCAAAACACTCCCTCAGAAATGGAATATGTTTTACCTTTTGATGATTCCGTAAAACAGGACCCGGATCAGGTCATCCAGTAGCTCTACCCTGTCGGTTTTATGTTCATCACTCAAAAGCAGGGGAAGCTCCAATCCTTTCATCATTGTTGTGATGGCGATGGCACCTATTTCGGAACTGACCACCTGGAAGGTTCCATTCTGCATTCCCTCTTCCAGGATCTCTTTGACCACCTGCAGCTCTTCCGAATCAACCTGTTGCCGGATTTCAAGAATGAAATCCATGTGTGAAAGGTATTCTTCATTCAGGGCTGCATAGAAATTTTCAACCGTACGCAGATGATGCAGTCTGAATAAAATGTACTTTCTCAGTTTATCAATGGGAGCATCATCTTTCTGAATGGTATTGTCAAGTTTAACCTTTAGTTCTTCGGCTTCTTTTTCCACAACAGCCCTGAAAATCTCCTCCTTGCTCTGAAAGTAATAATAGATGGAACTCTTTCCTTTGTGTGTGGCCTTAGCAATCTCATCCATGGTGGTTTTCCGAAAACCATACCTTGTGAAGATCTTTCGGGCCACTCCTACAATATGAGTTCTAACCTCCTTTTTGACCACTACCATAGCGTAACAATTTTATTGCGCTGTCATAAAATTAAGCTTCCTCTTCCATATCTACAAGTTTGTAATCCAATTGTCTCCTGGACAGGTTGGCATTCACTACTTCAATCTTTAGCTCATCTCCGATCTCAAATTTCCGGTTGGAATGTCGACCTACAATCATGTACTCCTCTTCATCAAATTCGTAAAAGTCATCCATAATACTTTTGATGGAGACCATTCCTTCGCATTTGTTCTCAACAATTTCCACATAGATCCCCCAATCGGTGAGCCCCGAAACCACCCCCAGGAATTCCTTCCCCACCTTGTCCTGCATGAATTCCACCTGCTTGTACTTGATGGAGGCCCTTTCAGCCTCCACAGCCCGGCGCTCCATTTCAGATGTATGCTGACACCTCTTCTCGTAGGTTTCAGCATTTTTAGATTCTCCCTGCTCCAGGTAGTGTGACAGCAACCTGTGTACCATCAAATCGGGATACCGTCTGATGGGTGAGGTGAAATGGGCGTAATCTTTGAATGCCAGGCCATAATGTCCAATGTTGTTGGTTGAGTACCGTGCCTTGGCCATGGATCTCAATGCCATCATCTCCACCACAGATTGCTCTTTCTTACCCTGAACCTGATCGAGGAGATTATTAAGTGCTGAAGACAACCGGCGTGCCGATTGTTGCGGATTCAGTGAATGTCCGAATTTGGTAATAAAACGGGTGAATGAATTCATCTTTTCGGGATCGGGAACATCATGAATGCGGTATACAAAGGTTTTACCCACCAGCTTTTTCTGCGGTTTCCCTTTTGTCTCCTGGGAATTGACCTCTTTTTCATACTTTCCGCCCCGGCTGGCATAGGCAGCCACCCTTTTGTTGGCCAGAAGCATGAACTCTTCAATAAGCCAGTTGGCCTCCTTCTGTACCTTGAAATAGACTCCGGTAGGTGTACCATCCTCATCCAGGTGAAATTTCACTTCATCCCGCTCAAAATTGATGGAACCCCCCGAAAATCGTTTCTCTTTCAAAATCTTCGATAATTCGAAAAGCTTCAAAACCTCCTCCTTCATATCGCCCTGACCCGTTTCAATAATCTGCTGGGCCTCTCCATAATTGAACCTGCGGTCGGAATGAATAATGGTTCTTCCAAACCACTCGTCCAGCACTTCTCCCTGTTCATTCATTCGTAAAACGGCCGAAAAGGTGAGCTTATCTTCGTTTGGGCGCAAAGAACAAACGCCATTGGAAAGCTTTTCCGGCAACATGGGCACCACCCTGTCGACCAGATAAACAGAAGTGCCCCTGTCATACGCTTCCCGATCGAGAATGGTCTTTCTCTTCACATAGTGGGATACATCGGCAATATGCACCCCCACTTCCCATATACCATCCTCCAGGGATTGAAGCGACAGTGCATCATCAAAATCTTTGGCATCGGCCGGATCAATGGTAAAGGTGGGTATCTTCCTGAAATCTCTTCGGTTCCTGATCTCTTCGGCGGTGATCTGGTCCGGTATTTTATCAGCAGCTGTCTCAACCTCTTCTGAAAACTTGATGGGTAGTTCAAATTCTGCCAGAATGGAGTGCATCTCAGTATCATTATCCCCGGGATATCCCAGGATATCAACAATTTCCCCAAATGGATTTTTCACCTTAACCGGCCAGTCTATGATCCGGGCAATGGCTTTCTGACCATGCTCCACACCGTTCAATTTGTCCTGAGGAATGAAAATATCAAAGGGCATTTTCCGGCTATCAGGCAACAGGAAAGCGAAATTGCGTGAAATTTCTACGGTGCCCACAAAGGTGTCCCTGGCTCTCTCCAGGATCTCCACAACCTCTCCTTCGGTCCGGGTTGTCTGCCTTCGTTTAGGATAAACAAACACCTTTACAAGGTCACCATTCAGACCGGTTTTCAGGTTATTCCTTGCAATAAATACATCATCTTCAGAATCTTCCGAGACAAGGAAGGCATAACCATGTTGGGTCATGTCGAGTGTGCCGGTCTTATACCCGGCCCTGTTGAGCAGGCGATACCTACCTGGCTCCACTTGTTCCAACTGCTTTTCGGCCACCAGTTCATCAAGCGTCCTGTTCACAATAGCTCTCCTCTGTTTGTCATCGAAAAACAACAGCTTGGATATCTGCTTGAAATTATATACCTGTCTGGGATTTCTCCCAAATACACCCATGATGAGCGTAGCGGCCTGCACGCGGGTCAGTTTATCTTTGCCTTTTGCTTTACCTCTACTTTTGCTTTTACCCATTATTGTCTGGTTTCTAGTAATAGCTAAAATTAACTAATTTTGCACAGTTATGACCAATGATCTTTTTATTTACAATACCCTGACCCGCAAGAAGGAGAAATTTGAACCCATCGATCCTCCTTTTGTTGGTCTCTATGCCTGCGGACCAACTGTATATGGCGATGCCCACCTGGGTCATGCCCGACAGGCCATCACTTTTGATCTGCTTTTCAGAACCCTGCGTTACCTGGATTACAGAGTCAGATACGTAAGAAACATTACAGATGTGGGACACCTGGAAAACGATGCAGATGAAGGTGAAGATAAAATCCTGAAGAAAGCAAAACTTGAGTCCCTGGAGCCCATGGAGGTGGTTCAACACTTTATGAACCGGTACCATGAGAACATGCACGATCTCAATGTCCTCCCTCCCAGTATTGAACCGAGGGCCAGCGGACACATCATCGAACAGCAGGAGTTGATCCGGAAGATTATGGAAGCCGGCTATGCATACGAGGTAAACGGCTCGGTCTATTTCGATGTTAATCACTACAGCAAATCGCATCCTTATGGTCAGCTTTCAGGTAGAAAGATCGAAGATCTGATTTCTAATACCAGGGCATTGGACGGGCAATCGGAAAAAAGGAATGCCCTCGATTTTGCACTGTGGAAAAAAGCCGATCCTTCACACATCATGCGCTGGACCTCAGAATGGAGCGAAGGATATCCTGGATGGCACCTGGAGTGTTCTGCCATGAGTACCAAATATCTGGGGATGCAATTTGATATTCACGGCGGTGGCATGGACCTGTTGTTCCCACACCACGAGTGTGAAATTGCCCAGAATGTGGCCGGATATGGAAAACCATCGGTGAAATACTGGATGCACAACAACATGATCACCATCAACGGGAAAAAAATGGGACGTTCCCTGGGCAACTTTATCACCCTGGATCAGTTTTTTTCTGGTGACCATCAAATGCTCGAACAGGCCTATGCTCCTTCGACCATCCGTTTTTTCATCCTTCAGGCCCACTACCGCAGCCCGCTTGATTTCTCAAATGAAGCGCTTCAGGGATCAGAAAAAGGATTGATGCGCATGCTGAAGGCCATTGAGGATTTGGAACCCATCATAGCTGCGGCTTCCTCTTCCATCGATGTAGATGATCTGGTTTCCAGATGTGATAAGGCCATGAAAGACGACATGAATACCCCGGTGCTCATTGCGCACCTGTTCGATGGGGTAAAATGGATCAATGGATTGTCTGAAGGTCGTCACACCATCACTTCAGAGGATCTTGAAAAGCTGAGGTCTCTGTACCACGATTATGTGTACAGCGTTTTAGGACTATCAAGACCAGAGGCTTCCGATCCTGCAGAAGGGATCACAAGCGATCTGGTTGAGATGATCCTCCAACTACGGACCGACGCAAAATCAAACAGGGATTTTGATACGGCCGACCGGATTAGGGATGGACTTACAACGCTGGGAATCACTGTAAAGGACCGGAAGGACGGTGCTGACTGGGAAATCAACTGACATGACGGAAAGATACCGGTCACGGACCTTTGCCATTGGCAATCTCCAACTGGGAGGTGATGAGCCAGTCTGCATCCAATCCATGACCAACACCGACACAAATGATGTTGAGGCATCGGTGAACCAATGCCGGCGAATGATCGAAGCCGGAGCTCAAATGGTGCGGCTCACCACACAAGGAAAAAGAGAGGTTTCAAATCTTTCGAAGATTAGAAAGGCACTCCATTCAATGGGTTTCCAAATTCCTCTTGTGGCCGATATTCATTTCAAACCAGCACTGGCTATTGAAGCTGCCAGAGTGACTGATAAAATCCGCATCAATCCGGGTAACTATCTGAAAGGGAAATCGCCAGGCTCTTTGTTGCCTGAACTACTTGAAATCTGCAGGGAATTCGGAACCACCATCCGCATTGGGGTTAATCATGGCTCTTTGGACGAATCCATATTGAATGAATATGGTGATACCCCTGCAGGTATGGTTGAATCGGCCATGCAGTTTCTCCGGGTGTGCAAAGAGCAGGCATTCGACAATGTGGTGGTTTCCATGAAGTCAAGCAATCCACGGGTAATGGTGCAATCGGTACGGCTCCTGGCATATAAAATGGAGCTGGAGGAGATGTGGTATCCACTGCACCTTGGGGTTACTGAGGCCGGAGACGGCCTTCAGGGAAGGATCAAATCGGCCGTGGGAATGGCTCCTCTGTTGTTGGAGGGCATGGGAGACACCCTCAGGGTTTCCCTTACCGAACCCCCGGAAGAGGAGATGCCTGTTGCCTCAAAGATTGTCGAACTTTTCCCAAAACCTACCCACCTGCCCTACAATCCATTCCACGGACTAGCATGGGATCCCTTTAGTTTCAATCGACGTAAATCCCAATCGGTAGCCGGTATTGGAAATGGTACAATGGTAAAGATCATCAGCAACACACCTCCCGATCCGAAGGTTGATATATCTTCCGATTCGATCATGGGACAATTGGTATCCTACAAACAGTGGCAACAAAATCCCGGCCTGCTGGAAAAGGGTGACCGGCTCCTGTTGCTGGAGCAATCTTCTCTCACCATCCAGGAAATAAAATTACAATTGAACCGGTTCTGTACCCATAACCAGTCAGCCCCGATCATTTTTAAAACCAGTCATCACACAGAGGATCCCCA
>JBDLIX010000075.1:0-24997 GCA_039714655.1 Bacteroidota bacterium | reverse complement strand
CGAGCGTGGCGAGTTAAAAACTATATCCTTCCATTTTATCGATAAGGCCATTCACAAATAACTTGAGAGGAGCTTTGATCATCGGCAACAGCATTTTATTCACGTGGGGTTCTATGGTCACCTTCATCCTGGTATCATTTTCAGCCACCTTTTTCAGCTGGATCCAAATGGAGAACTGATATTTGGAAAACTCTGGTCTGGAAGCAATTTTTACCAGTGAAAAGGGAGCTTTTTCGATGATCTGTAAGCCGGTTCGTCCCAACGGATCCACCTGAAAACTGCAGCGATCTTCGGAAGATTCCCATCCACTCACTTTTCCTTCCGGCAATAGCTCCTTGAAGTTGTTAAAATCTGTAATGAAACCATAGATCTGCTGGTCACTGTGACTCGATTTTCCTATTTTACTTTCAATCTTCAACTTTATAAATTTTTAACTTTAGACTTTCCACTTTAGACTTTTCACTTTACACTTTCAGCTTTAGACTCTCCACTTTACACTTTCCACTGTTCAGGATTCTCTCTCCATTGCTGCAACATGTTTACCTGCTCCTGTTTAATATCACCCGATTCAACCGCCCGTTGGATCAGGGTATGGTAATCGGTGAGGGTGATCAGATCGATGCCCGCATTGCGGAAATTCTCCTCGGCTACATGGAAACCGTAAGAGAATATGGCCACCATTCCCGTAACTTCAGCCCCGGCTTCCCGCAGCGCTTCTACGGCCTTAAGGGAGCTACCCCCAGTACTCACCAGGTCTTCCACCACCACCACTTTCTGGCCAGGAGAGATCCTGCCCTCCACCCTGTTCTTGCGGCCGTGTTCTTTGACAGATGCCCTTACATATACAAAAGGCAGGTTCATCCCGTCTGCAACCAATGCTCCCTGGGCAATGGCTCCTGTGGCCACACCTGCGATTACATCCGGAGCATGAAAATGTGCACCTATGGTCTCCATAAACGCCTCTTTCACGAAGTCCCTGATCTCCGGGTAGGAGAGCGTAACACGGTTGTCACAATAGATGGGAGAGTGCCAGCCCGAAGCCCATATGAAGGGCTTTGTGGGTTCAAGTATTATTGCTTTACTTTGCAGCAAATAGTCGGCTACGTTTCTTTTAAAATCTACCATCTGACAAATGTATAAAGTTTTTTTCAACGATAGAACCGTATATTTTGGTGAGGATTTTTCCCAGGTTAAAGAAAAGGAGAAGGAGCTGTTTTACAGGTTTGAGAATAGCCGGAAATTGAAAGAAACTGTGGAGCATTTCTCCTCCTCGAAACAGATCCGGAACCTCTACCTTATCCACGACGACCTGCCTCTGCTTATGGAGGAGTTCCGGGCCTGTTTCACCGTGATAGAAGCTGGCGGGGGGGTGGTGTTTAACCGGAAAGGTGATTTTCTGACTATTAAACGCAATGGAGTATGGGATCTGCCCAAGGGAAAGCTGGAGGAGGGGGAAGATTTTGAGGCTGCAGCCCTCAGGGAGGTGGAAGAGGAGACCGGATTGAAGAAATTGATCAGTTTGAGCCCCATTATCTCGACCTACCATACCTACCAGATGGCGGATCAAAAGGTGCTTAAAAAGACGCAGTGGTTCGAAATGCGATATCCTGGTAAAAAGGAACCTGTCTTGGAGGCAAAAGAGGGTATTACTGATCACCGGTGGGTCAAACCAGGAAAAACTAGATTCCTCAGGAAAAACAGCTATGGAAGTATCCTGGACGTGCTTAATATCAGGGAATTATTATAATCAGATTTCGCCCCTGGAACGCATAATTCGAAACAATTGCTGCTCGAAACCATCCGACGGAAGGGATGAAGGGGAGAGGAGCAGATTTCCGTCCGGACCAATGAGGTAAGCTGTGGGGAAAGCTCTCACGAGGAAATCCGACAGGATACCCGGCTGATCTTCATAGAAGAAAGCCTTCCACCCATATCCGTTACGGATCATAAACTCTTTGATCTGAGACTCCTCTTTGGCCACCATTACCGTCACCACTTCCAGGTATGAAGCGTGCTTCAGATGGAATGACTGTAGAAAAGGATACTCCATCATGCAGCCGTAGTGCTCGGGAGTACAAAACATAAGGTAGACATACTTGCCTTTGAAGTCACCCGGAGTAAAAAGGTTCCCTTCCAGATCCGGCAGAGCGAATGGTGGGGGAGGATGACCTGTCATCAGACTGGAGAGTTTCTCTTTTACCTGCGAAGTATACAGGGCGTAATCCGGAGATACCGGATTCATTTCCATGGAATCCAAAAGGATCAAAATGGCCTTCTTGTGGAATTCGCCTGTGTAGAAGAGCCCTGACAGCTCCTGAAGAAGCACCATGTCGGTCAGCGTGTCGTTCCAGACCGCCGGATGCTGTCCAATGATATACCTGACACTGTCAAGATTATGGGTGCGGTTGATGTGGTGTATGAGCCCCTTTCCGCCGGGTGTCCTGGAGTAGTAAAACAGGAAGTCTTTAAACATGGCTTTGAACAATTCCAAAAACCCAGGATGTGATTCCATGACTGTTGGCCCCAGATAATTCCGACTAATGCTCTCAAGTCCTGTTATTCCCTCATTTAGCTTCAACACCCCATATTTGTATCTCCTGTAGTTCTCAAAAAAGAGGGAGGAGTCACCACAAAATGCCTCTTCAATGGTCCGGACAATGGAATCCATATCACTGCTTTTCCCCAATCTCCTGTTCATGATCACACCACTGTTTGCCCTGGAGAAAGTAGAATCAAACCGTGCTATCATAAGGTTGATATCCGTGGATTGATCCTCATCCGGCTGGTGGGAGAGAGACGAGCGGGAGAGGACCCTGAGGGGAATCTCAACGGGTTGATAAAAGGGCGAAATGCGGTCGGCATAAGATTTCTCCCGGTACTCCGGCAGATCCACCTCATAGTGGTATCCCGGTTCCACATAGAGGTAGGCCCTGTACACCCCGGTTTCAAAATGGATCACCCTTTCGGTTCCCACCTCCAACGCATACTCAAAATGGCCTTCGTTACTGCATGGCACAGTTTCGACATACCGGGGGATAGAGATGAATGGATTTCGGTCTATGCCGACCTGAATAGTTTTTCCGCTGTATTCGGAATTCTGACTATGAACGGAAACAGACTGACCTGAAAGAGATCCAGATCCCCACAACAACAAGCAGCAAACGACCCCAAATATGCGCATTAGAAGAACTCCTTAATATCTATTCCCGAAGGAAGGAACTGGGAAGCATCACCTCCATTGCGGATGATGTCCCTGATAATGGTTGAATTGATGGGGGTGTGTTCAGGTGAGGTGAGGAGGAATATTGATTCCACGGCGGGTAACATTTTTTTGTTAATCTGGGCGATGGCGCGCTCATATTCAAAGTCAGCTGAAGTCCTGATTCCCCTGAGCATGTGGGTTGCGTTCACCTTTCTGCAATAATCCACCGTAAGCCCTTCAAATGAATCGGCGCTCACCTGATCATGCGATTGAAAAACCCGGTTTACCATTTCTACCCTTGCTTCAATTTTCAACAGTGGTTTTTTTGTAGAATGAATCCCGATGGCTACTATGATCTGGTCGAAGAGATCAAGCGCGCGGAGCACGATATTTTCATGTCCTATGGTAAACGGATCGAAAGATCCTGGGAAAACAGCGACTTTTTGCATCTCTATTTTTTTCAAAGGTAGTATTTTAGGACACCTCTAAAAACTAATTTCTAATACAAAACCAGTTTTTAGCGGTCTCTTTTACTTAATCTCTTTCTTTTTATTTGCGCTCACAAACAGAACATTCCCCAGCCGGTCATATCCGGTATAGAGTTTGTAGCCTTCAGTTTTAAGCTGTTCATGCCTGAATCCGACAATGGTCAGATCAGCATCCATGGAAATCTCCCCAATGATCTCCCGGGTCTCTCTATCCCTGTCTGCACTGATCAAACTTATGTTGGCCAGTGCAATTGGTAATCGTCCCTCCTTGATCACCTCTTTTAACTCCTCTTTTTTCATTTCAGCCTCTTCAGGCTGATAAATGGCGAAAATCTTGATGATCCCCTCCTTCCATTCCGGATGCCCCATAATAATGTACCCCAAAAGGATCATCAGGTTGGCATTATCGTAATCGGTGGAAGTGAGCCAAATGTGGATCTGTTTCTTATAACCGAATCCCTTGTACGAAGTGTTCAGGATGCAGAGGTCGAATCCTGTGGCGTACAGAATGTCATGGGTATTCAGCGCCTCCTCCAATGTCTCCGGATTGCTCTGTGAAAACTCAAAAAGAATCATGTTGTTCCCTTTTCCGGAAATGCCCGATAGCTGGATCACCTGAGCGATGGCTGAAGTGTAGGAGGGGCTGATGATGGTATCGAGGTATACCCTGTTCTTGCTGCCCGCTGCAAGGTGAATCAACTTTTGGAGGATCTCTCGGGACTCTTTATTTGTCTTCTCGGTGAGGAATCCTTTGATATAGTGTATGTAGGTTCCGAAACCATATTTCAGGGAGATCCACCTGAGCATATCAAAGGCGCTCCGGCGCATAAATGTGTCCTGAGAAACACAAATGGTAAATGGTCTCCAATGTTCGTCCAGGTCCTCCCGATCGGCTCTTTGGGCCAGGATCTGGAGCTGTCTGCTGGCCTGGAAAATCACTCCCCTGAAGAGGTTCACCAGTCCCTTCTCCTTCCTTTTATAACTGGAAACCATCACGTAAATGCCACCCATAACAATGAGTGAGAGCAATGCATAGGGAGCATTCATTTTAAACATGAGCCAGAAAGATGTCACAGCTCCGAGCAACGAAATGTACCACCTGGATTTGAAAGTGGGCCGGTAGGATGGATCTGCAGCGAAGTGCTCCAGCAGTGATATTAAACAAATAACACCATAGGTTACCATGAAGAACATGGCGATGATCTGTGCCACGAAATCGATGTCACCAAAAGCCACAAATACAAATCCAATGATGATGCTTATCAGTCCTGCGTTGGTTGGCTCATTGTCCTTCTTTTGTCCTCTGGAAAGCCAACTGTTTAATCCAGTTCCGGGGAACACATCATCATAACCCATGGCTTGCAGGGTCCTTGGTGCCACCATAATGGAACCCAGGGCAGAGGAGAGAGAGGCAGCTGCCAGACCAATGGGGATGATGGGACCCCAGAGTGCGATTTTCTCCATGATCAGCTGGTCGGATGCCAGCTCATCCGGACTGGCGCTGATGGCCAGTTTATAGGCCACCAGGATATATACCACGAAACCACCCAGGGTGGCCCAAAGCGTTCCCCTTGGAATGGACTTACTGGGATCCTTTAGATCGCCCGAAAGGCCCAGTCCCGCCACTAGCCCTGTGAAGGCAGGAAATATGATGGTGAAAACAAAGAAGAATTCATCGGGATTCCGGATCTGGGCATTTAGCACAAAGGGTTGGTCAGGCACAGTAGATTTTCCCAGGAAGAAAAAGAGCAGGGATGTAAAGAGCAGGGCCACTACAAAATAGAGTGCCTTCATGCCTATGTTTGCTCCCCGTGTAAGAATGATCACTGAAAGCAGGCTCATACTGGCAAGGCCGATCCAACGTTTATCGATAAGAGGTATGTTGATCTCGTAATGAAGGAATCTAATAAGCGGGTCAAAGGCTTCTGAAAAGGCTATCACGTAAAAAGCCACGCTGATGGCCTGACTTAGATATAGGGTAATGCCGATGGCTGCCCCAATATTGATTCCGAATGAACGACTGATAATATAGTAGGCGCCGCCACCCTGAACCTTCTGGTTTGTGGCAATTTCGGCCACCGCCATTGAGGTAGGGATGGTCACCATATGGCCCAGCAGGATGATCCCGATCACCCCAATAAAACCCTGGTGCCCTACTGCATAGCCAAACCTTAGAAAAAGAATCGCACCCAGGATCGTTGAGATGGTGGTCATAAAGACCGGAAGGGTGCCAAAATTGGCGGTGGTTCTATGCGAATGGGTGTTAGACATACCGTTTACAGCATAAAATAGAGTGAAGATTACAAAAAAAAATCTGAAATGAGTATAGCAAGGGCGTTTTTTGTACTTGGTGAAATTTTATATCTTGCGCTCTGAAGAGAGAGGTTAACAGTTAGGCGCCATGGATGATCTGTTAAAAATATTGATCGTTGATGATGAACCAGAAGCCCGGGAGCTACTCAAATACACCCTCCATGGAGAGGAAGGATTGAAAGTTGTGGGCATGGCTAGCCATGTGGATGAGGCTGTGCAAATGTTGAAAAAGGAGCGTCCCGACCTGGTCTTCCTGGACATTCAGATGCCTGGTAAAGATGGATTCAACTTCATTGAACAGGTTCATGAAGAGGGCTATTACCCGGGAATCATCTTTATAACCGCTTACGAGCACTATGCCATCCAGGCCATTCGAAACTCCGTATTTGATTACATCCTTAAACCGGTTCAACGGGAGGAACTCTTTCGTGCCATTGATCGATTCCGTACCGGGATCAAGGCGGATCAAAAACAGGACTTCAGTAAACTGCTCCGGGCGCTGAAGGAGTCAGGCCCCAGCAAGGTCAAACTCAATACCCGGTCGGGATATATTCTTATCGATCCACAGGAGGTGGTCTATTGTCAGGCCGACGGCAATTATACCCACCTGCAACTGGTCAGCGGTACACGGGAGCTAACCACCCAGAACCTGGGCGCCATAGAGGGAATTTTACATGGAGATAGTTTCTTTCGAGCCAGCAGGTCCTACCTGTTAAACCTGAAGTATCTTTGCCGTGTCGACCGTAAGAGTTGCAATTGTGTACTCGAATATCAGGGTGATTCGTACACAATCAGGATCCCCGCACAGAAAATAAAGATACTGGAAGCAAGCTTCTCCTGAGCAAAATGCTTTATCCGTAAAAACAGAGGGTTCACATTCCAGAACCTATATTTCATACAATAAGTTCCATTTCCCTTTACTTTCCCGGCTCTGGTGCATAATTTAGGCCTTTAGAAAGCCCCACGTAAACCTCTTAAACTAGTGAGTCATGGTAGAAGTATTTAATCTTGAAGGCATGCCCGTTTACAAATACCGCTCACAGGAAGAGGAGTCATTTGCAATTTCAGATTTAGAAGGTAAGGGACTCCCCTGTGGGATCTATTTTGTAAAGATCAAAACGTCCAATGGCATAGAGACTGCCAAGCTTTTGATCTGTTAAACGAGGATCATTGGTTGATCCACCTTCTCCTTTAGGAGCACAAAATCCATCAGCTCGGATATATGATTCACATACCGAAACTGTAGTCCTTTGCGGTAGATTTCATTGATTTCCTCAACATCTTTCCTGTTTTCCACTGAAATGGCTATATCGGTGATGCCAGCTCTTTTTGCAGCAAGGATCTTCTCTTTAATACCACCCACCGGAAGTATCTTACCCCTGAGTGTGATTTCACCGGTCATGGCAGCATGGTCCTTCACTTTACGTTGTGTGAAAGCCGATGCAATGGATGTCATCATGGCAACCCCGGCAGAGGGGCCATCTTTTGGAATCGCTCCTTCTGGTACATGCACATGCACATTGTACTTCTTAAAAATTTCAGTTTCAAGGGTAAATTTCGAAGCATGCGATTTCAGGTACTCCAGGGCAAGCACAGCCGATTCTTTCATGACATCACCAAGGTTTCCTGTGAGGGTTAGTTTTCCTTCACCCTGACTGAGGGATGTCTCCACGAAAAGTATCTCACCGCCGGTGGCAGTCCAGGCCAATCCTGTTACCACACCTGCATGTTTGTTACCGTCATATTTATCCCTGATGAAACGAGGTGGGCCTACGATCTCCTGAACATTCTTAGGAGTGAGACTCCTGTCGTAACTGTCTTCAAATGCAATATGTTTTGCAACAACCCTAACAAGTTTGGCAATCTGTTTGTCCAGCTGTCTGACCCCCGATTCCCGCGTATAACTTTCAATGATAAATTCCAGCGTTTTTGCAGGGATCGAGAGTTGTTTTTTCGTCACCCCGTGATTCTCTAATTGCTTAGGTATCAAATGTCTACGCGCAATTTGTATTTTTTCTTCCACGATGTATCCAGAAAGGTCGATCACCTCCATCCGGTCGAGTAGCGCCGGATTGATTCCGGCAGTGGTGTTTGCAGTTGCAATGAACATCACCCTGGAGAGGTCGTAATCCAGTTCCAGGAAATTATCGTGAAAGGTGCTATTCTGTTCCGGGTCAAGTACTTCCAGAAGGGCAGAGGCAGGATTGCCATGGGCGTCCCTGCCCACCTTATCGATCTCGTCCAGTACATAAACCGGGTTGGAGGTTTTCACCTTTTTTAAGTTCTGAATGATCCTTCCAGGCATGGCACCTATGTAGGTTTTTCGGTGTCCCCTAATTTCAGCTTCATCGTGAAGACCACCCAGTGACATTCTGACATACTTTCGGTTCAATGCTTCGGCGATGGATTTTCCAAGGGAAGTTTTACCTACTCCCGGAGGTCCTACCAGACAGAGGATTGGCGATTTCAGGTCGCCTTTCAGTTTCAGTACAGCCAGGTGTTCCAGTATCCGGTCCTTCACCTTTTCAAGACCAAAATGATCCTTGTCCAGAATACGGCTGGCCCGCTTCAGGTTAAAATTATCTTTGGTGAAATGGTTCCACGGCAGTTCAACAAGGGTCTGAATGTAGTTTATCTGGACCGAATATTCACCTGTGGCAGGATTGAGTCTCAATAGCTTGTCCAGCTCTTTCTCAAAGGCTGCTGCTACCTCTTTGCTCCATTTTTTCTTTTTCCCCTTTTCCCTGAAATCAATCACCTCCTGGTCCTGTGGTGATCCGCCCAGTTCATCCTGAATGGTTTTCATCTGCTGATGGAGCAGAAACTCCCGCTGTTGCTGATCCAGATCGTTTTTTACCTTGGTCTGGATGTCGTTTTTCAGCTCAAGCATTTGCACCTCCTTTGAGAGACTTTCGAGCAAAGTAAAGCCACGTTTTGACACACTGTTGTTTTCCAGGAGATCCTGTTTCTGTTGTAGTGATAGTTCACTGTTGGAAGCGAGGAAGTTGACCAGGAATGAGGGACTTTCAATATTTTTTACCGCAAAAGTGGCCTCAGTCGGAATATTCGATGAAAGCTTGATAATCTTAATGGAGAGCTCTTTAAGGGCAGCAGCCACTGCTTTTGCTTCTCCTGCTGGCTCTTCAACAGCATCCTCCAGAGGCGTAATCTTTGCCACGAGGTAGGGTTTTTCAGTCAACAGATCATCCAGCATGAATCTTTTCCTTCCCTGAATGATCACTGAGGTGGTTCCATCGGGCATTTCGAGGATCTTCAGGATCTGGGCTACTGTACCCACACGGTAGAGGTCATCCAGCTCGGGATCATCAATGGTACCATCCTTCTGTGCTAATGCCCCCAGGATCTTATTCTTCTTGTAAACCTCCTGGACCAGCCTGAGCGATTTATCCCTTCCCACAGTGATGGGGATCACCACACCCGGGAACAGTACTGTATTCCGCAAGGGAAGGATGGGCAGCACATCAGGGATGTTCATCTTTTTCAGGTCCTCTTCTTCCTCTTCAGAAAGCAAAGGGATATATTCTGTCTCTTCGTCAATTGGGATCATCAAGTTGTTCAAACTATTCAAAAATCCTTGCATATGAAATTCTCCTCCTCTGTTAATAACTCCGTCAACCTGTCATACCAGCCGTTTTAACGACGGGTCACACGATGATGTCAATAAGCGTGCCAAAAATAATACGTACAAGGTTAGGGATTTGTTCTAAATCCGCATCAAAGAAATGAAAATTGTGGAGAACTAGATGTAACGGATGGTTACTTCCTTAAGAAACTTCTCTTCTAACAACCTGGCCATGCGTTTGACCACGCTCCTTCGCATCTCCAGTTCCACAGGGAGGCTGGGATCCTGATGGGCAATATTAATCCTTGTCCCGATAATGAATTGTATTTCATCACTCTGGCGAAGCAATTTTACGATGCGGTCTGCGGGTCCTTTACCCAATCCATAGGAGGGTGAATACTCCTTCAGGATGCGGGTAACCTTGGTCAGGGTCAGAATCCCTTCTGTCACCAGGTCGATCCCCTCCATATGAGAAACCGGTGGAAGATCCGGATCTTCAAAGACCAGGCTGTCTTCAATCTCCACATCAAGTTCCCGGGAAATGATATCGGCTGTAGTTGCGCCGCACACAACGATCTTGCCCTTAAATACTTTGACCGACTCACCCAGTTGTTTGTCTTTCTCTTCTTCATAGGGTGGACCTGTTACGATCAGGAGTTTTCTTGGTTTTCGAAAGTAGATGCTGGCGCAACTGGTGTCATCTTTCGAATTGAAGTCGTCGTTCCGATGTGCCATATTCACCATTTTGGAAGCCAGCTTTGTGGCGGAGACCTTAGGGCTGTTCTGGACCAGCTTTATGGCGTAATCCATCATCTTCTCCCTGCTCCATCCCAGGGGATATTTATCGGTACCAAGACCCGATTGGGCAATACCATCGCTGCAAAATATGATTCGATCCTCTTTTCTGGGTTCGAACTGGCAGGAGAGGATCTCCTTGCCAGCGTTTTTCTCACTGTCAAGGACCAGGCAATTCCACCCGGGATCGAAAGCTTTGTTGTCCCTGAGGATGATGGTCTGCGGGTTGTCATACTCCAGGATGGTAGTCAATCCCTCGTGCTCGATATCCACGATGGTAAATGTGGAGTAGCTCATTTGGCGTTCACTGCATACTGGTAAAGTGTTCATGATGATATCGGCAATCTTTTCCACCGCTTTATGCTCCATGGTAAAATTGATGGCCAGGGTTGCTGTAAGTGTTGCCAGTACATTTGCTTTTACACCGTGCCCCATTCCATCGGAGAGAACCACAATGGTTCGAGCCTCTTCTTTGACCTTCCGACTGATAAAGACATCTCCACAGATCCTCTCATTGCCAAAGTTGCGCTGCTCACAGGCCACCTCTATGTAAAATCCTCCACTCATTGATCTTTCAACTCCTGTTTCAATTTATATGATTCGATGATTGAGTTGAGCATTCGTTCGGTCTCAGAAGCACCCTCTCCCATAATAAAACCGATCTGTTGCACCAGACTCAGGTTTTTGTCAATTACTTCTGTCAGCCGTTTTACCACCTCCTCCTTCTCTACTTCCGGGGCTGACATATCCCTGATCACCGCTCCAACAATTTTACTTTTCTCAATAACAAAAATGCTCACATTCAGCATCTTGCCTTCATGAATGAGGTCACGATTTGTGATCGACTCATTGTGGGTGAGCACATAGGTGAAGAGATTGTAAAAATTGTAGGGAAGTAGTGTTTTCAGGTCCGCCCCCGCCAGTCCGGGTACCACCTCGTTGATCTCTTTCGCATCTTCACCCAGCAATTCGATAAAACTATCGTTGGTTTGAATGATTTTCAGTTGCTGATCGCAAATCACTACCATGGATGGCAATTTATGAAGCATCCGGCGGACTATCTCTGAAGCTTCTCTTGCCGATTCCTTCTCCTGCTGTGCAAGGCGTTCTGATTTTTTGAGCGCTTCCTGAGCCTGTGCCAGTTTCTCATTACTGAT
Source organism: Bacteroidota bacterium (assembly GCA_039714655.1). Classification (GTDB taxonomy): domain Bacteria; phylum Bacteroidota; class Bacteroidia; order Bacteroidales. The sequence goes on along the minus strand of JBDLIX010000075.1, from coordinate 13,459 downwards.
CTTGAGTGATTGAATGTGGTCCTGACGGTTTTTTGAGGCGAAGGTGTTACACATCTCGGGAATTGCCAATCCCTGAGCTATAGCCGTGGCAAAATCAGTGCAATTGGCGTATCCGCACGCCCCACATCCTATATCGGTCGATCCCAACTGGTCCAGTTCCTTCAGAATCTTGTTCAACTCACTTTCATTGGGGACGGGAAGCGACTGGTCGTCGATCCTGAATTCCCTGGATAGATCCAGGTCGCTGAATTGAACCATGGATTTTTTCCACTGATCAAGATCCAGGATCTTCAACCGTTTGTTCACGTAACTAATGAGCTGACTGCGCCTTAAAATACGTTTCCCTCCCATACTGGTGCCCCTGCCCATTAGAAACTCTTTGTAGAACAGGTTGAAATGGCATTTGATGGAACTGATGTTCTCTTCAAACTCCTGGATGGCATCAAGCATCCCTTCTCCTTCAACGGTTATCACCGGAGTCTGATGTAAATGCTCCTTGATATCGGCGGCTTGAATGATTCCGTTGGCCACGGGGAAGAAGGAGCCTTTATAACCTAATGGTGCGTCAAAGTCGCTGTATTCCAGGTCGGTTTCATGAATGTTGGCCTCCAGAAAAAGCTCCCTGAGTTCCACAAAAGTGATGGCCAGATCGATCCGGCTCTCCTTTTCAAACCGTAATATCTCATCTTTGCTGGCAATAAGTGGACTGATATGTACCAGGATCACATCATTGCCGAGTAGCTTACGGGCGACTTTCGCGGTGGTTGCCACAGGTGGAAGGATTGGGGCGAGGTTGGGGAGAAGAGCTGTCCTGTATTTTTCAATGAAAGCTACTGTCACCGGATCATTGGACATGATGTAGTATTTCCCCCGGCTCCTTTTAAACAGCTCTTTGTAGGCCCGGGCTACCAGATCAACACCAAAGGCCACTTCATGGACATTGTCAAATCCAAGGGTCCGCAACATTTGTACAAATTTCCTGTAATCGGTGATGTCGGGGAATTCCCCTGCAATGGATGGATCCACCAGGGCCGCTACTTTTTTATCTTGTTTCAAAATCTCTTTCAGGTCATCACTGGTATTCCGGATCTCTATGGCACCCGGACCGCAGACTGCAACACAACTACCGCAACCGATACATCGCTCCGGAATGATCTCGGGTTTAACCCTGTCCGACTGGACCCGGATAGCTTTCACCGGACAGGCCCTTACGCAAGCATAACATGCGATGCATTTGTCGCTATTGATCTTCAACAAGGGTTCCATAGTTATTGTATTGATTGATCTCCAAATTCCTTTTCCAGAATCTCCAGGACTTTCTCCCGGGTTACCTTTTCGTAGATGTTCTGATCTATTTTCAGGATGGGCCCCGCATTGCAATCGCTGAAACAGTGGTTGCCCTTCAGGATTACTTCGTTTTCCAACTGATGCTCCTTTATATATTGCTGGATTATTTGCAAGGTCTGTTTGTTACCGCGGCTGAAGCAGGAACTTCCCAGACAAATTCGAATCTCTTTTTTTAACAGTGTCATGATACCGACAGTGATCAAAGTTAATAAAAACGGATCATCACAATCCTAATTTATACTCTGTTCAAATTAATTACTGTTTTTCAAATAACAAACATAATCAATATCTTTGATCCTTCTGTGAACTTGCACTATTATTGCATATAAAAAGTTGGTACTGATTCAATTTTGTGATGACAGAGACAACTCAAATTGATGCGATCCTCCAACGATTCCCCCAAATAAAGAGGAATGCATTGATTCCGCTCCTGCAAGCGATGCAAGATGAATTTGGATATATCTCCGAAGAGGCCATTGCCCGAATAGGAGCCCATCTCTCTTTGCCCACCAGCAAAGTGTTTGGATTGGCCACCTTTTATAATCAGTTCTCCTTCTCACAAAGAGGGGTATACCATATTATAATATGTAATGGATCGGCATGCCATATGGGGGGGGCAGGTGAGTTGCTTGGGGAGATCACCAAAGTGCTGGAGATCGGTGATGGAGAGACTACCCGTGACGGACTTTTTAGCCTGGAGGTACAATCCTGCATTGGAGCCTGTGGACAATCTCCGGTCCTGGAGGTTAACGGCTCATACTATTCAGGGATCAATGTGAAAGAGGTCAGAGAGATTATTAAACAATACCGGGAGGATGCTTCCAGATAAGGAATTCTTACTGAAACTTGCCCAATCAGATCCATCGAAACTTTCGGTGGATGAGAAGGAGAGGGTGACTTTGCTGAACAGGGAGCGTCTTATCCGTCCGCTGGTGATGGTCAATAGTTCCATCTCGGGGATTGTGGCAGGTGCAAAAGAGACCTGGGAGGCCATCGAACAATACGTGACCGATCGATCCATTGAGATCGACCTGTGCGAGTCGGGCAGCATCGGGCTTAGTTCGGAAGAGCCTGTGATTTCGGTACAGTTGCCGGAGCGGACCCGCCTTTTTTTCGCAAGGGTGTCTGCCGAAAAGGTCTCCTCTTTATTGGATGATCTGTTTCATCATGTGATTCCCGATCAGTTACTGATCGGACAGCTCAGGCGGGAAGGTCAGGAACCCTGGAGTGACATCCCTTTTCTGGATGAAATCCCATTCTTTGGTTTGCAGTCTCGCATTGTTATGGAGGATTGTGGGATCATCGATCCCTTCTCTTTTGGGGAATATGTGGCCAGGGGTGGATATAAGGCATTTCTTAAAACCATCCGGAATTACACATTTAGTGAGGTGTGTGATCTGGTTGGTGATAGCGGTCTGAGAGGCCGTTCAGGAGGAGGATTTCTCACAGGTAAGAAATGGAAAGCGGCTTTTGATACCCCTTCCGATCAAAAGTACCTTATCTGCAATGCTGAGGAGAGTGATCCGGGGGCTTTTATGGACCGTACACTTATGGAAGGGAATCCGTACCAACTTTTGGAAGGGATCTCCATTGCGGCTTACGCCATTGGATCAAACCGGGCTTACATTTACATCCGAAGTGAATACAAGGATGCCATCAGGCGTATTGACCATGCCATTCAACAGTTGAGGGTGATGGGACTATTGGGTGATAATATCCTTCATAGCGGGTATAACCTTCAGATTTCCCTGAGGAAAGGACCCGGTGCTTTTGTTTGTGGCGAGGAGACAGCACTCATTGCCAGTCTTGAAGGCAGGAGGGGGATCCCCACATCCAAACCTCCCTATCCTACCACTTCAGGATACCTTGGTCGTCCCACGGTAGTGAATAATGTGGAGACCCTCTCCAACCTGCCGGGTATCATCAGCAATGGTCCGGAATGGTTTAAAAACATTGGGCTGGAGGATTGTACAGGGACCAAAATATTTAGTATCTCCGGACAGGTGCAGATGTCGGGACTGGTAGAGGTACCTATGGGTACCACTTTCAATACCATTGTGAATGATATTATCGGGGGAGTCAGAAAGAAACGGGAGATGAAGGCGCTCCACGTGGGTGGACCTTTAGGTTGCACAGTACCGCTGGAGCTAATGAATATTCCCGTCTCCTATGAGAACCTGAGGTCGAAGGGTCTGATCATGGGCTCGGGCGGGATCCTTGTTATGGATGATAAATCCTGCATCGTGAACACATCCAGGTACTTTATGGAATATGTAAACAAGCAGAGCTGCGGAAAGTGCATCCCCTGCCGGGAGGGAACCAGGAGGATGGCAGAGATCCTGGAAAGTATCACACGCAAACCGGTAAATGAAGGGAGGCATCCCACGCTGGAGCGTTTTAAGGAGGTGATGCAGTTGGAGAACCTGGCAGAGGTGATGAAAGATACCTCACTCTGTGGACTGGGCCAGAATGCACCCAATCCGGTTATGAGTACCCTGAAGCATTTCAGAAGTGAATACGAAGAACATATTTTCGACCAACGATGTCCCTCAAATATCTGCACCGAGTTGAGGAGTTGGTATATCGATGTGGATATGTGTACCGGATGTTCGATCTGTGCAAAAAGGTGTCCGGCCGAAGCAATCATTGGCACGACCAGACATCCCTATTTTATTGTTCAGGAGAAATGTATTGGATGTGGGATCTGTTTTGAAGTATGCAAATTCACTGCAGTTTATTACAAATAGCGGTCGAAATGGGAATAAATCTTGAGGTGAACGGAAGGGCCATTGAGGCGGTGAAAGGGGAGACCATTTTAACCGCGCTGAACAGGAATGGATTGCATGTTCCTACCATCTGCAACATGAAGGATCTTTCTCCTTCCGGTGCATGCCGCATGTGTGTGGTTGAGGTGGAGGGACGAGAGAATCTGGTTCCAGCCTGTTCCTTTCCCATCGAAGAGTCATTGATCATAAAAACACATTCACCCAGGGTGCTGAGGGCCAGGAAAACCAATGTGGAACTATTACTCTCAAATCATCCCGATGATTGTCTTTATTGTGAACGGAACGGATCGTGCGAATTGCAGTCGCTTTCTGAGGATATGAATATCAGGGAACGTCGCATACCCGGTAAAAAGAGTCACCATACCATAGACAGGTCCAGTCCGGCAATCATCCGGGATCCTGCCAAGTGCATACTGTGTGGCAGGTGTGTTCGGGTGTGTGAGGAAATCATGAGTACATCCGCCCTCGATTTTGCCCACCGTGGGAATGGACTTCAGATCGCAACTACAGGGGCCAAACCTTTGCACTTTTCCAACTGTACAGCATGTGGTCAGTGTCTAATTTCCTGCCCTACCGGTGCCCTGATTGAACATGTGCAGTTTCCTGAACTTGAAACCCACATCCATACCCCCGGGAAGATTGTGGTGGCCCAATATTCTCCGGCTGTGGTCATATCTGTTGCAGAAAAGCTGGGGTATAAGCCAGGCACAGATCTGAGCGGGATTATCAATGCTGTGCTCCGAAGGTATGGTTTTGATTATGTGTTTGAGACTGCTTTTGGTGCCGAGGTAATGATCATGGAGCAGGCACGGATCTATGCAGAAAAGAGATCTGATCTACAAGAGTATCCTTTGATAACCAGTTCATGTCCGGCCTGGGTTCAATTTGTGGAACAATCATATCCGGAACTGATCCCACATCTCTCTCCACTAAAATCACCCCAACAGTTAACGGGCTCCCTGATCAGGGAGTGGCTCCCTCATCTGTATGAGTTAGAAGGAAAAGAGATCGTATCGGTGGTGATCTCTTCCTGTACAGCAGCCAAAAGTGAGGCGAGGCGAGGTGAGATGAACCTCTCAGGCATCCCCGTTATTGACCTGGTTCTAACAACCCGGGAATTGGCCAGATTGATTCGGCTAAGCGGACTTGACCTGGAGAAGCTGGAACCTGAATTGCCAGATGCACCCTTCCATTCAAATGGATCATCGGGGTTGCTGACAGGTGTGGCTGGAGGTGAGACCGAGGCTACTGTACGTACCATATACAAGCAGATGACCGGGAATGAACTGACTCATGCTAAGCTTCACCGGTTTCGCATCCAGAAGCCATACCATGAAATGACAGTCAAAGCTGGTAACAAGGAGATCAGAATGGGAAGTGTAAGCGGTCTTTCAAACGCTGTGGTTTTGCTGGAGGAGATTAAGTCAGGAAAAAAGAAGCTGGATCTGTTGGAGGTTATGGCTTGTCCCGACGGTTGCATCAATGGAGGAGGACAACCCCTGACGGTGGATGAAAAGATACTCAGGACACGCTCCAAAGCAATCTACGAAATTGATAATGGTAGCAAATTGCATGCTGCGCACCTGAATCCGGCCATTGAAAGACTTTATCATGAATTTCTTGGAGATCCCGGAGGAGAAACAAGTAAGGGTATCTTGTACAGAACATTTTTAATACGGGAGGTATTGTTATAGATTTAACAATATTTTGTACTATTGCATAGTAACACATTCAGAATCTCATCATGCTACCGGAACGAACTGTAGAAAGGCTAAGTGAATACCGCAGGTCAATGCTGCAGTGCCTGGAGGAAGGAAAAACGCATATCTACTCCCACGAACTTGCAGAACTTCATCACAACACGGCTGTTCAGGTGAGGCGCGATATCATGTTTATCGGTTATACCAGCATGCAACGAAAGGGGTATGATGTGAGGGAACTCATCAACGTCATCGGAGAGATTCTTGACTCGGAGAAGGGCATGAATGTGGCTGTTATCGGTATGGGTAACTTAGGTCGGGCATTTACCACCTATTTCGTGGGAAAGCGTTCAAAACTCAATATCATTGCCGCATTCGATGTAGATACCAACAAAATCGACCGGGTGATTTCTGGCGTGAAATGTTATCCTTTAAGCCGGCTTAAGGAGGTGGTGGAATCCCATAACATATCCATAGCCATCATGACAGTTTCTGCCGATTCTGCTGTTGAAGTTTCTGAACAGCTGGTGGAAGCAGGTATCAAAGGTGTACTCAATTTCACTACTGTGCCACTGAATGTGGCTCCGGATGTATACCTGGACGAATACGATATGATCACCTCCGTGGAGAAAGTTGCATACTTTGTGAAGAGTGCGAAAAAGTAGTTTATGGAAAATCGAATCGGCGCCGTTATTGTACTGGTCACCGATGAAGTTGATATTCAGCGGATTAATTCCATCATTTCTGAACATTCGGAAATGATCCTCGGGCGCCAGGGAATCCCCCTCAGGAGCCGTTCTACCAATGTAATTTCCCTGGTACTTGAAGGAGATACTGACCGTATTGGATCACTCACCGGTAAGCTGGGCAGGATTCCTGGTGTGAAAGTGAGATCTGTTCTTGCCGGTTAAATGTTAAAAAACCATCTTTATTTGTTAAAATTCCGTATACTCGAAACAAATTTGAGGCTTATTGGTTAATATAGCTGGAAAGTAATTGTTGGGGTGCAAGGCAAGTTGCGAATCTTTTGAGGGTTTTAGGGAGAGTAGCAACTTGCCTTATTTTTTTTCTTTTTCTGCTGTTCGGCTATGTTCTAAGACACTCCCTTTCCTTCCGCGACAAATATCAGCTTTCTTATCTTTGGATCAGCAAAAACCGATCCATATGGTAAACCGACAACTTATTGAACCAGAGAGTATTGTAGTCGTAGGCGCCTCCAATAATATTACCAAGCCAGGAGGAAAGCTTTTTCATAACATTCATACCGGAACATTTGAGGGGGAGCTTTATGCGCTGAATCCAAGAGAAGATACCATCCAGGGATTGCCTTCATTTCATGAGGTAAAGGATTTGCCAGATACCGACCTGGCCTTCCTGGCAGTTCCGGCATCACTATGCCTGGAGATTGTTGGTGAACTGGCTGAGAAAAAGGGTACCCGGGCATTTATCATCGTTTCCGCCGGCTTCAGTGAAGAGAATGAAGAGGGGATGATAATTGAAAAGGAGATTGTTAAGATCTGCAACGCCTATGATGCGGCACTGATAGGACCAAATTGCATTGGGGTATTGACCCCTGCTTACCAGGGTGTGTTCACCATGCCCATACCACGACTCGATCCACAGGGATGTGATTTTATCTCCGGTAGTGGAGCCACGGCTGTATTTATAATGGAGTCCGGATTACAGAAAGGACTCAAGTTCAACCATGTTTTTTCGGTGGGTAACTCGGCCCAGCTTGGGGTGGAAGATGTGCTGCAATACTTTGATGAAACATACCGGGATAATTACTCCTCGAAGGTGAAGATTCTTTATTTTGAGACCATCAAGGATCCTGACCGCCTGCTCAGGCATGCCACATCGTTGATCAGGAAAGGATGCCAGATTGCAGCCATCAAAGCTGGGACAACTGATGCAGGCAGTAGAGCTGCTTCATCACATACGGGAGCCATGGCCAGTTCGGATATGGCTGTTGACGCCCTTTTCAGAAAAGCCGGTATTGTCCGGTGTTATGGCAGGGAGGAGTTGACTACTGTTGCATCGGTTATGTTACACCCACCCATGCTGGGAAGAAATTTGGCCATTATTACCCATGCGGGTGGACCGGCAGTCATGCTTACCGATGTCCTCTCCCAGGGAGAGATGGATGTCCCCCACCTGGAAGGCCCTGATGTGGAGCTGTTACTGACCCACCTTTTTCCTGGTTCGTCTGCTTCCAACCCCATTGATATGCTGGCCACCGGTAATGCTGAACAGCTGGGGAGCTGTATTGACTTCTGTGATTCGTCGTTTAAGGAGATTGACGGTATTGTAGTGATCTTCGGTACACCCGGATTGACCCCTGTGTTTGATGTATACGAAGTGCTGCATCAGAAGATGCAAACTTGCAGCAAACCGATCTACCCGGTCCTTCCATCGGTCACAACCGCCAGTGAAGAGGTTCAGGAGTTCCTTTCACACGGACATATTAGTTTTCCCGATGAGGTGTTGCTGGGTAAAGCACTCACCAGGGTTTATAATACTGAATCGCCGGCTGGCAGCAAACCCAATCTGGAAGGGATTGATGTCCAGGCAATCAGGGAGGTGATCGACACAGCTGATGATGGTTACCTGTCGCCCGAAGCAATTCAGCAGATCCTGGATGCAGGAGGAATTCCCCGGGTGACTGAAGGGGTTGCGGTGGATGATCTCTCCCTCAGCGAGGTTGCCGGAAAAACTGGCTACCCACTGGTGATGAAGGTGGTTGGGCCTGTGCATAAATCCGATGTGGGGGGTGTGGAACTGGGGATCGATAATGATATTGATCTTATGGTTCATTTCCAAAGAATGACAAAGATCAAAGGTGCCACCGGTGTATTGTTGCAGCCCATGCTTGATGGATTGGAGTTGTTTGCAGGTGCCACGTATGAACCCTCCTTTGGACATGTTGTGCTTTGCGGCATGGGAGGAATATATGTGGAAGTAATGAAAGATTTTGCTTCCGGTCTGGCCCCGCTCTCCATGACCGAAGCATCTCAGATGATCCGCTCCCTGAAAGGTTATGAGATGTTGAAGGGGGTACGCGGACAGGAGGGGATCAATATCCAGGCCTATGCGGAAATTATTGTCAGGCTCTCCAGCATCCTCAGGTATACAACGGAGATTGCTGAACTGGACCTTAATCCTATTATGGGAAGAGGAGATCAGCTGGCGGTAGTGGATGCAAGAATCAGGATCCGGAAAAGCGTTTTATAACACATGCTCCATATGCTATTGGGCACAATGGTTTTTTGGACCTTTCCTTAATTTCACGCAGGATATTAAAAATTGATTTTATGAAGCCGACACCCATTGCAGCAGAAGTTGTCAATGAAGTTATTGATGCCTTTGGCATCCACCCAGCCGGGAAGGCCACCATCAGGGAATTGGTGAAAATCGTGAATGATATTGAGGGTATCACCGGCCAGGAGTTCATCCGAATGGAGATGGGAGTTCCGGGCCTTGATCCTACTTTTGTGGGAACCGAAGCTGAAATGATTGCCCTGCGAAAGGGAGTGGCTTCCAGATATCCCAATATTGAAGGGATCAAATCCCTGAAGGAGGAGTCGGCCAGGTTTGTAAAAATGTTCCTGGACGTGGATGTTGAACCCATGCATTGTGTGCCTACGGTAGGATCGATGATGGGAGGAATGGCTGCCTTTATGGTGGTAAACCGATCCGATCATAACCGTACCGGGACTCTTTTCCTGGATCCTGGATTTCCTGTGCAAAAACAACAATGTCTGGTGCTTGGACACAACTTTGGATCCTTTGACCTGTATGATTACCGTGGCGATAAGCTGAAAGCCAAGATGGAGGAGGAGATCGAAAAGGGTGACTACTCATCCATTCTCTATTCTAATCCCAACAATCCTTCCTGGATATGTCTGAATGAAGAGGAGCTAAAGATCATCGGCGAGATCTCCATGAAACATGACCTGACGGTCATTGAAGACCTGGCATATTTTGGAATGGATTTCCGAAAAGAGCTGTCAAAACCAGGAGTACCTCCTTTCCAGTCCACAGTGGCAAAATATACCAAAAACTACCTGCTTCTGATCTCCAGTTCGAAAGCATTCAGTTATGCCGGCCAGCGGATCGGTATGATGATCATGGCACCGGATCTGTTTAACCGGAAGTACCCCGACCTGAAAAGGTATTACACTTCGGAAAAGTTTGGTCACGCAATGATTTACGGAGCCCTTTATGCCCTCTCTGCGGGAGCATCCCACACAGCTCAGTACGCCCTGGCAGCCATCTTTAAAGCGGTCAATGACGGATCGTATAATTACATCAATGAGGTGAAGGAGTATGGGGTCAGGGCGGGTATCATGAAAACGATGTTCCGGAAATACGGATTCAGGATTGTCTATGACAGGGACCTGGATGAACCCATTGCTGATGGATTCTATTTCACGCTCTCCTATCCCGGCTTTGAGGGGTCGCAGCTGGTGGAGGAACTGCTCTATTACGGGATCAGTGCCATTTCACTGGAAATTACAGGCAGCGCCAGAACGGAGGGGATAAGAGCCTGTGTATCACAGGTTAGGAAGAGTCAATTTGAGTTACTGGAAGAGCGCTTAAAATGTTTCAGCGAGAATCACTCCATCCCGAAATAGTAGTTTTTATCCCTAAAAAGTGGGTTTAGGACAAACCTGTCCAATAACAGTTAAGTAGGAATCTGAGAATTATTACATTTGGAAATTGTACATTAAAAATTAGCATAGCATGGCAAAAGCAAGAGGAGCCATAGTAGTGGAAGTGGAACGGTGTAAGGGCTGTCAGGTCTGTATGGTAAATTGTCCCACGGCTACCATTGGTATGGCTGCAGAGGTGAATGGGAAGGGGTACCACTATGCCTATATGGAAAATCCTGAAAGCTGTACTGGTTGTACAAACTGTGCAGTGGTGTGTCCCGATGGTGTGATAACCGTATACAGGGTTAAACAAGATTAAAGCTGTAGTAGATGAAAGAATTGGCATTAATGAAGGGAAATGAGGCCATTGCAGAAGCTGCCATCAGGGCTGGTGTAGATGCCTATTTTGGATACCCCATCACACCCCAGTCGGAAGTGATGGAATACCTCACTCTTCAAAAACCGGAGGAGCGTACTGGCATGATCGTCCTTCAGGCAGAAAGTGAAATAGCCTCCATCAATATGGTCTATGGAGCAGCCGGGACCGGGAAAAAGGTGATGACCTCCTCCTCCAGTCCGGGCATCAGCCTGATGCAGGAGGGGATCAGCTATATTGCAGGTGCCGAACTTCCCTGTCTCATCGTCAATGTTGTCAGGGGAGGTCCTGGTCTGGGTACAATTCAACCCTCCCAGGCAGATTATTTCCAATCCACCAAGGGTGGGGGACATGGCGATTACCGCCTGATTGTGCTTGCTCCGGCTTCGGTGCAGGAGATGGCCGATTTTGTGGATCTGGGTTTTGAGCTGGCATTCAAATACCGGAATCCGGCCCTGATCTTAACAGACGGACTTGTTGGACAGATGATGGAGAAGGTGGAATTGCCCGCCCAGAAGAAGCGGGTAGAGGAGTTTGACCAATCCTGGGTCACCACTGGTAAAACCGATGACCGGGAGCGGAACATCATTACATCGCTGAACCTGGACCCTGATTGTCAGTACGAACATAACCTGAAACTGCAGGAGAAGTACGGTCGCATGAAGCAGGATGTGATGTTTGAAAAAATTGAATGCGATGATGCTGAATTCCTGCTTGTAGCATATGGATCCAGTGCACGGATCTGTCAGAAAGTAGTGGACATTGCCCGGAGCAGAGGCAAAAAGATTGGTTTGCTGCGGCCCCAGACACTCTATCCATTTCCCACTGAAGAGATTGCTAAACTTGCAAGGAGGGTGAAGGGAATGTTGTCCGTGGAGTTAAGTGCCGGTCAGATGGTGGAAGATGTGAAACTGGCTGTGAATGGAAGAGTACCGGTATACCACTATGGGATGCTGGGTGGAAAGATCCATTCACCAGAGGATGTATTAAGTGCCGTTGAGGAGAAATATATAGGAGGATTTTAGATGGAAATCAAAGAAATCATCAGGGAGGAAAACCTGGTTTACAAGCGCACACCGCTGATGACGGATGCAACCCTGTCCTATTGTCCGGGTTGTGGTCACGGAACGATCCACCGCCTGATCATGGAAGTGGTAGAAGAGATGGGGATCCAGTCAGAAACCATAGGGATCGCTCCCGTAGGGTGTTCGGTGATTGCCTATGACTTCATGGATGTTGATTTTACCCAGGCTGCCCATGGAAGGGCTCCGGCTGTTGCTACCGGAATCAAACGGCTCTGGCCGGATAAGTTCGTATTCACCTACCAGGGAGATGGTGACCTGGCTGCCATTGGTACCGCAGAGACAATTCATGCCTGCAACCGGGGAGAGAACATCACCATATTTTTTGTGAACAATGGAATTTACGGAATGACCGGGGGACAGATGGCACCAACCACACTGGAAGGAATGAAGTCTTCCACCTCACCCTATGGACGGAATAATGAGACCATGGGTCCGCCCTACAAGATCACCGAGATGATCGCCCAGTTACCAGGCGTCCATTATGTGACACGTCAGGCAGTGCATAAACCAGGACCGGTAAGGAAGTCAAAAAAAGCGATTCGAAAAGCGCTGGAAGTTCAGCGAGCTAAGAAGGGCATTTCATTCATTGAATTTGTTTCCAACTGCAACTCCGGGTGGAGGATGACCCCCAATGATTCCAATATATGGATGGAGGAGAATATGTTTCCATTCTATCCCATGGGGGATATAAAGGTTGATGGGAAGTTAGTTGAAAGTCGAAAGGCGTAAGTTGAAAGTTGAAAGTCGAAAGGCGTAAGTTGAAAGGCGTAAGGCGTAAGGCTAAAGTAAAAAGTTAAGCGGTATGACTGAAGAAATTATCATTGCTGGATTTGGGGGACAGGGGGTCCTCTCCATGGGAAAGATCCTTGCCTATTCCGGGATCATGCAGGAACAGGAGGTTAGCTGGATGCCTTCATATGGTCCCGAAATGCGTGGTGGGACTGCCAATGTAACAGTGATCCTCAGCGACAATCGTGTCAGCTCACCAGTGCTGATGAGTTATGATACAGCCATCCTGCTGAATCAGCAATCGGTAGATAAATTTGAATCCATGGTAAAACCGGGCGGATTGATGATCTACGATCCCAATGGTATTACCCGACATCCGGAGCGGGACGACATCCGGATCTTTCAGGTGGAGGCAACAGAGGAAGCAGCCCGTATGAAATCTCCCATCACCTTTAATATGGTGGTGCTGGGTGCCTATATCAAGGTGAATCCTGTAGTGGATTTCGAAAATGTGATTAAGGGTCTCCGCAAATCATTGCCCGAAAGACACCATCACCTGATCCCAAAAAACGAGGAAGCAATCCAGCGTGGCATGAAACTCGTTAAACGAGCCAAACTCACGGTGTAAACCTTTGTAAACTCTCTAAAGTTTATCCAAACCTCACTTAAATTCGTAGCTACGCTACAAATTGTAGGTTTCGGTTTTGTATAAACTCTAGAAAATTTCTCATTAGGATTTTACTTTTCATAGAAGTGCATCTCGCGCATGTAGTGGTATGCTTTT
>JBDLIX010000074.1:0-25047 GCA_039714655.1 Bacteroidota bacterium | reverse complement strand
GTACCCTGACCCATCACACTCAATGCCAACCCGAGGACGGCCAGAGAGAGCAATAACTTTTTAATGGTTTTCATAGACAATTTTAGTTTTTAGTAAGATTTTGTTTAGTTGTTAATATTGTCGGAGAACATATCTCAAGTAAGAGCCTCAAAAATATGAAGAAATCCCTGTCCGGAAGGTTCTCTAAAGCATATTGGGCTCTGATTTTATACACACTTGATCCATGATGGCCGATGTGGCTCCAACCCTTTCCAGTACGTAGTTCTCGGAGATTCGAGAAGTGGTTTTCAACAGGTTTGGATTTTTCAATTGTTGATGAATGGTTAACAACAGCTCCTCTTCATCATTAACCGGGAAGGCAGCTGATAGAGCAGAGAGCTCAACTGCTTCGGAAAATTTGTGATAGGCGGGACCAAAAATAACAGGAAGTCCGTATGTAGCTGCCTCCAGGGTGTTGTGGATTCCTTTACCAAAACCGCCCCCAATATAGGCCAGGGTGCCATACCTGTAAAGATAGGAAAGCTGACCTATGGTATCCACAATTATCACACGGGTATCCTTGGGCAAATGATGATCGAGTTCGGTGAAAAAAATACTTTCCGGGAACCGTCTCTTCAACCTGCTGAGGTGGGATTCTGATAATTCATGGGGTGCAATGATCAACCGTGTATCCTCATGAAGTTGTCCGAAAGCGTGTTCCAGTATTTGCTCATCCCTCTCCCAGGTGCTTCCCGCTACGATCACCTGGGAATCCTTTGAGAATTCTTCAATCAATGCATGATTATAATCCGTCTCAGTAAGCTGCTTCACCCTGTCGAACCGTGTATCTCCTGCAACGGAAACCCGGTTGAACCCTTCTTGTTCAAGTAATTTTTTTGAGGCTTCAAGTTGCACAAATATTTGGGTAAAATAGTCCAGAAATCTCCTGTACCATCTGCCATACCACTTAAAAAACAGCTGGTTGGACCGGAAATTCCCGGAAGCCAGGTAAACAGGAATCTCCCGTTTTTTTAAGCGCCTCAGGAAATGGTACCAGAATTCATATTTGATAAATATTGCCATCTCAAAAGAGAGGCTATCCACCAGCTGACGAGCATTGCGGGCTGTATCCAGTGGCAGGTACATCACATGGTCGGCTCCCTGATAGTTCTTTCGTTTCTCATACCCCGAAGGAGAAAAAAAAGTGAGCAGGATCCTATGCTCAGGAAAACGACGACGTGACTCCTCAATGAGTGTTCTGCCCTGCTCAAATTCTCCCAATGAGGCACAATGGAACCATATGACCCTCTCTGCCGGTGTGAAATCCTGCTTAAGATTTTCAAGCCACCCCTTTCTGCCAGCCAACCATAGTTTTGCTTTATGGTTCCAGGGAGAAATGATCCATGCTACCAACCAATACAACCTGATCCCTATATCATAGATGATTCTCATTCTTTCACTGAATATGAGGGACGTTGTGTGGCCCGACTCACCAGCCAAACAGCCATAAATGCCAGAACCCAGGAAACGAATCTGACACTGATCACTGCATCGAATGCAGTAATCTCTGACCAGACTACCGTTGTTACAAACCCGGTAATGAGTCCTGCAATAACCCCCTGGTAGGTTACTTTCTTCCATGTAAGCAGGAGAAGAATCAGGGGACCAAAGGAGGATCCCAGTCCTGCCCAGGCATAGGATACCATGGCGAAAATAAGTTTATCCGAGGTAAGTGCAATGCCAAAACCGATCAGCCCCACTACAATGGTGATGATCCGACTGGCTTTGAGCAGTGATGTATCATCCAAATCCATTCTCAGGGTCCGGTGAAAGAAGTCCTCAATAATGGACGAACTAATTACCAATAACTGGCTGTCGGCCGTGGACATCATTGCTGCAATTGCACCACTCACGAAAATCCCTGCAAGCCATGCCGGTAGTAGCTCATTGGCAAGGTGGGGCATCACTTTCTCAATATCGTCAAACGCCCCCTGTCCATAAAGAGCTGCGCCAATAATACCAACGATTACTGCACCCGAAAATGCAGGAATCACCCATGCAATAGCAATCCGCCTGGAAATTTTGATCTGTTCGGCTTTTTTGATGGCCATAAACCTGGTGAGCAGGTGGGGCTGACCCATATATCCTAATGCCCAGCTCAGACCACTGATAATCAGGGCTGCCGCTGCCCACCCGGTTTTACCTCCCGTAAAAGAGATCAGTGGATGTCCCTCCTGTGCCACCAGGTCGGCCAGTGGTTTTGTGCCTTCACTTATCTCTTTCAATTCCACCAATCCTACCAGTGGCAACACTACCAGTGTACCAATCATGATGATCCCCTGGACCATATCTGTCCAGGCAACAGCAAAGAATCCTCCCATCATGGTATAAAATATGATCACCACTGCACCGATGATCATTCCGGTAGTCTGGTCCAGACCAAAAGTGACATTTAGAATCTTTCCCGCCCCGTTAAATTGTGCGGAGAGATAGAAGATAAAGAAGAAGATGATGATAAATGTTGCAAGTACCCGGATGGTTGATTGCCCCTTTTCAAACCTGGCTGCAAGGAAAGTAGGAAGGGTGATGGCTCCCAACCGTTCTGTTTCCTCCCGGAGCGCCCTGGCTATAATGAACCAGTAGAAGATGATTCCGCTTACACAACCCAGGGCTGTCCAGAATTCAAGCAAGCCTGATGCAAAGGCTGCTCCAGGCAAACCAAGCAAAAGCCAGGCACTCTCCCCGGAAGCACGTTCAGAAAATGCTACCACCCAAGGATTCAGTTTCCGTCCTGCAATAAAAAAGTCTTTGTGTGATTTGTTGATGTTGTAGGTGATGAATCCGACCACCAGGATCACCACCAGGTAAAAGATAAAACCAATAAGCGCAAAATTCATGCCCTAATATAGAAAAATTCGGTCATTTCGGGAACGTGGATGAACCATTGGGCTGGTAGGTATAATCCATGGTTACCTCATTGAAAAGGTCACCTGACTCCCCTCCGAAGTTTTGAATCTCTTTAACCAGCAATTTCACATAATTGCCAACATCAGTTTGTTGAACCCACACCTGGTAGAGTTTCACTGTATCACTAATGACCTCAAACTGCAGACCGCTCTCCACCTCTTTATATCCTTTATAAAAGTTTCGTGCCTCTTCCAGCGTTCCATACTCTCCCACCAGTGCAAATCCATTCATCTGTCCGGGTGTGTTGAATCCGGGCACAGAACCCCCGATAAGAACACGGAATCCTTCGTTGATAATATCAGGGATAGGTTCTCCCTGGAATTGAAATTTGTAGAACTCACTATCCTCGTAAGAATAACCGAACAGGTAATAGGTATCACCAAATGTTTCTGAGCTCAGATGTATCTCGCCGGTCCGGTCAGGGCCCGTCAGGGCCTTGCACCCACCAGCCACAAGAAAGGCCACCAATACCACACCATATTTCAGCAGAGCTCTGCTCATCCTGATGAATTTTAAAATGCCGCCATCAACAGGTCCATATCCTTGGAGGGAATCCCCAGACGATCACCCACATTTTCATTGGTGAGGATTCCGTTGTACACATAAACTCCATGCCTGAGTCCCACATTCTCTTTAAAGTGTTTCCCCATACTTCCTGAATCCCCTATTCCAACAATAAGTGGAGCAAAAACGTTGCTGATGGCGATGGATGCAGTTCGTGCCACCCTCGATGGAATGTTGGGTATACAATAGTGGATGACTCCATGTTTTACGAATACCGGATCGACCTGTGTCCTTATCTCAGAAGTCTCTATACAACCTCCCCGGTCAATGCTGATATCAATAATTACTGATCCTTTCTTCATCTCCTTTACCATCTCTTCAGTAATATAAAAGGGCTGTTGCTTCTCATCTCTTCTAACAGCACCAATCAATACATCGGCCGACCGCAATGCCTTCAGGATCACTTTAGGGTGGAAAATGGAAGTGGGGATCATGAAACCAACCTCATTTTGCAGGCGGCGGAGCCGGTGTATGGAATGATCAAACACTTTCACTTCCGAACCAACACCCATGGCTGCCCTTACTGCATATTCAGCTGCCGTACCAGCCCCCAGGATCACAACCTCGGTTGGAGTGATTCCCGTAATTCCGCCCAGCATTACACCTTTCCCTCCCCTCATATTGCTTAAATACTCTGCCGCGATTAGCAAACTGGTGGTTCCTGCGATGGCACTCATGCTCCTGACCGCCGGATAACACTTATGCTCATCCTGTATCTTCTCAAAAGCAATGGCTGTCACCTTTTTCTGCATCAGGCTCCGGATATACTTCTCCTCACAATGGGTAAAAACCTGGAAGGAGGAGATCAAAATTTGCCGTTCTTTCATCCATCCGATCTCTTCGAGTGTTGGGGGACTGATCTTTAACAGTACATCGCACCCACCTAAGACCTCTTGTTTGCTTTCAGCAATGATCCCGCCCCTTTCAGAATAGTCTGTGTCAATGTAATTGGCCGCCTTTCCCGCCCCTGCTTCCAGGATCACTTCATGACCATGCCCGGTAAGGATCTCAACGGCTTCGGGGGTAATGGGAACCCTGCTTTCGACGGCGTGATTCTCCGAAGGGATTCCTATCTTCAATTTCTTCATTTTATTCCCCACTTCAAGCATCTCTTCCTGAGGCATCAATCCCTCCCTGTGGATGTTGAATGAAGATGATCCGGATTTTTCCATGAGATCCAATTTGTTATAAGGTACCCTAAAATTACATAATTAGGGAGGAATGTCAATAATTTATAATGCCGGAGGTCAAAAATCTATTTCCCGGGAACCATCATCCAGCACACGGATATCCACACGCAGTGCATCATCGGGGATCAGATGGCTGGCTTTTTCAGGCCACTCAATAAAACAACGGGCACCTGAGTAGAAATACTCTTCATACCCCAGATCGAAAAGTTCACCTGGATCTTCAATCCTGTAAAGGTCAAAATGGAAGATGGAGGATCCATCCGGGGTGAAGTATTCATTGACAAGGGAGAAAGTAGGACTATTCACTTCGGTTGTTACTCCCATTTCCCGGCAGATTGCCTGTATAAAGGTGGTCTTTCCTGCACCAAGTTCACCCGAAAAAGCGATAACCGGTATGTGACCACAGGCCTTGAGAAAATCTTTTGCCGCAGCATCTATCCGATCAAGTGAATGTAGGGTAATGGTGTTCATTTTACCTTACGGGTGAAAGGGTAGAGACGGGGATCAGCATCTCCTCCATGGAGATCCCTCCATGCTGGAAAGTATTCCGGTAGAGATTTACAAAGTGGTTGTAGTTGTTGGGATACACCATGAAGTCATTGTTCATGGCAAAGATGTAGTTGCTACTCACATTGATCCTGGGCAGGTATACTGTTTCAGGTTTATGAATCTCATACACCTCCTTTGGATTGTAGTTCAGGTTCTTACCCTGTTTGTACCGGAGGTTGACCGAAGTAGCTCTATCGCCGATCACCTTCACCGGGTTGGTTACCCTAACCGCCCCATGATCCGTGGTAATCACCAATTTGATGTCATGTTGTGAAAGTTGTTTAAGTAGCTCATACAGGTAGGAGTGCTGGAACCAGCTGTTAACAAGCGAGCGGTAGGACGATTCATCATAGGCCAGCTCCCTGATCATCTCCATTTCGGTACGGGCATGAGAGAGCATATCTACGAAATTGTAGACAAGAACGTTGAGATCGTAATTGAGCAGATCGCGATAATTATCCACCAGTTTTTTTCCGGCGCGCTGATTGCTGATCTTTTCATAATTAAATGAAGCTTCAATTCCAAGCCGCTGTATCTGTTTGCGACAGAGCTCTTCTTCATGTGCATTTTTACCCCCTTCATCCGATTCCTCAATCCACAACCCCGGATAACGTTTCTGGATCTCACCAGGCATCATTCCTGCAAACATGGCATTCCGTGCATACTGAGTGGCTGTGGGCAGAATACTTGAAAACACCGTCTCTTCATCTGTCCTGAACAGGTCTCCCATCTCCTGTTCAATGATCTTCCACTGGTCATACCTTAGGTTATCGATAATGACTACCATTACCTTTCCATATTCAAGCAGGGGAAAGATCTTCTCTTCAAAAACATGTGGAGAGGTAAGTGGGGTATCAGCTGTATTGCGAGAGAACCAACCCTCATAGTGTGTGCGTATGAATCGGGCGAACTCATTGTTAGCCTCGGTTTTTTGCAGCCGCAAAACCTCCTCCATACCTTCAGAACCACTGGCATCGAATTCCCGTTCCCAGTAGACCAGTCGTCTGTAGATCTCTACCCAATGCTGAAAACTTCCAGCACTATTGATCTGCATCCCAATCTGGTTGAACTGTGACTGATAACCGGAAGTAGTTTTTTCTGTTACCAGCCTTTTGGTATCTATGTTCTTTTTTATGGTGAGCAGGATCTGCTTGGGATTCACAGGTTTGATCAGGTAGTCCGAAATCTTACTTCCCAGAGCCTCATCCATAATATCCTCTTCCTCACTTTTTGTGATCATGACTACAGGAGTTGAAGGAGAGATGTTTTTAATCCTGTCCAGGGTTTCAAGACCAGATATACCGGGCATGTTCTCATCCAAAAAAATGAGGTCAAAATCATTCTCCTCAACAAGTCTGAGGGCATCTGTTCCATTGGTCGCAGTGGTCACCCTGTACTCCTTTTCTTCCAGAAAAAGAATGTACGGTTTCAGAAGATCAATCTCATCATCTGTCCATAATATGTGGATCTGTCTGCCCATTACTCTTTGTTTATATAGTGATTCAGGTAAAAAAGGTAGTAAGGATTATACACCTTCTCAGTGGATAGGATTTCAAAGTTATCTGATGAAATCAACATCATCCGGTACTGAGAGGCTTGAATTCCGGAAAAGATCGCATCCCTGTTCTCTTCGATTACCTGCAAGTATCGTTCTGCGCCTTCTGCATTTGTAAATATTCTCACCATCAGCATGTTATAAGAGTCGGTCAAGTCAACGTTTTCAATACTCAGGTCATACTGATTGAAATGATCCAGGTTATAATTTAACAAGTCAAAACTCACCTGGTTCACATTTTCACTTGAGTGCAGCGCAATAAGGAAATAGTGCTCCTGCTCAGGATCATACACCGAATAGATCACTTCAGCCTCCTTGGCCTGGTCAGCTTCTTTGATCTCGGGGAATTCCACATACATGTAATCGATGATCTCCTGGGCTTGCAAACTCTCCTCAGCTGCAGGGTGTTGGGCAATCAGTGAATCAAATTCCACCTTCATCTCCTCTTTGCCATTAATGGCTCCAACCGAAAGTGCCTTAATGTATTTGAACTTAGGAATAAGCGGATCACCTTCAAACTGCAAAATGGCACTATCTGCACCAGTTACCACTGAACCATACTCCTTCTGTTGATACTGCTCAAACACTTTTTCATAGCTTCTCACAACCTTCCTCTCCTCCTCTTCCAGCTCCTGGATATAATTGGGATTGTTCAGCAATTTTGAGTAGTGTGAATCGGGGTATTTTGCGAGCAATTGTGCCTTGTAAAATTCTGCCCTGTCAGGCTTTTGAAGGGTGTTGTTCAGATCGTGCAGGTGATACATTGCCGGAGCTGAAAATTTACCGACGGGATACCTCGACATCAACTCTGCAAAAGCATTGATCGATTCCTGATAGTCCAGTAGATTCTCTTTATAAATGACTCCCATGTTGTAAAGTGCATCTTCCATCCTCAGGTCGGATTGTTCCATGGCCGAATCGGTCAGGGGAATATTGACCAGGTAATACTCCCTGGATTTTTTGTCAAAGATCACCGTTCCATCTCCTCCATTCAAACTATCACCCTCACTGCCCAAACCACCGGTCAGTTCAGCCAGGCTTTGTTTGTTTTTTCGCCTCCAGTTATCCTCAAGGGTCCGGTCCCCCCATTTCATCCTAAACTCGGGCTGACCAAAGCTTTTGGCATTCAGGTTATAGAAATACCACTTTCCCCCTTGTGGTCCGCCCTGATTTCCGGTCTGGTTATTGTTAGTCATCATGGACTGGTTGAAAGCCATATCCTGCATGGCCTGTTGCTCAGCCAAACGGATCTCTTCCTCTTCTTTCCTCACCTGTTCAATAATCCCGTCAATGACAGCGAAGCGCTGCTCTTCCGGAAGGGCAGCCAACATCTGAACGCTATCTTCCAACTCGTAACTCGAAACGTTATATACCAGATCGCTCAGACTGGCAGAAAGAGTTTCCAAACCGCTATAACCAGGATAATCCCGGTTCAGAAATGATACTGCAGAATCGTAATATGCAGCGGAGAGGATATAATCAGGTTCCTGATAATAGATTTGAGCCAGAGTCAGGGAGGAAAACCCTTTCTGGTACTGGTTCTGAAGGCTGGTAGAGACCGATAGTTGGTAGTACTCTATGGCTAGTTCCCTGGCATCTTCCTCCATGGCAATGTTTCCCAACGCAAAGTAGATCTGGTCCTTATACTCTTTGTTCTTGCTGTCCCGGAGCATCTTTTTCAATAATTTCTTCAGGTCCTCACTACTGGAACTGCCCGATTCAAATACCTCTGCCATGCTCACCCTGGCATTGAATGCCATCTCATAGGGTGGATTGTAACGGGTTACACGCTTATACTTCTCCAATGCCAGGTCATTCTGCCCGGTCTCTTCATAAAGCTGTGCAAGGATAAAAGAATACCTGATCTTTTGCTCCTTGTCCACCCCTTTGAGACTGTGTGCAATCTCCAGGTGTTCCGCTGCTGCAGCGTACGATGAGTTTCTAATTTGATACTGTGATTGGGTGGTGTGAAATGTCTCCAGGTATTCCTCCGGAAATGCACTTTCGTCGGAGAGGGCAATCAGGATCCGTTCTGCTTCTCTCATCTCTCCGATCATGATATATGCCCTGGCCAGCCAGGTCATGGCCAGATAACGAATCTCCTCATTGGGAAATGTCACCATCACATGCTTAAAGGTTTCAACTGCCAGGAAAAATTTGCCCTGATACATGTATGCCTTTCCCATGAGCATGTAGGAATCGTCCACCCACTTGTTAAATTCATTTTTTTCGAAAAATGCTTTGTCTTTGGCCGACTGGTTCCCCTCCTTCACTTTGGGCTTAGCAGTGATGGAGTGAAATGTGATCACTTTGGTAGCTTTATCAATGGCCCGTTTCATGTCACCTGACACCGCACTATTCACCCCTTCATCCTCATATAAAAACAGTGCCAGGATTTGATTGTAATCATTTTTAATGGTTTGGGCTGCCTTTTCCTTACCCCTCTTGTAACTTTCATTTCCATTGAAATAGATGTTATAATGAGAGGTAAGGTTGTGATAATTCCTGCTCAATGAGGTATTCTTCTCCACGCTGCATGATACCAGGCCGTAGAAAAAAATTAGGGGGATAACTACCCTGTATATGGCATTCCGATAAGGCAAATCAGTCCAGTTCTGACAAGATACCGTCAAGTTCTTACAAATAATTAACTGGTTTTGATAGTACTTATTTTATAAGGAAGCTAAAAAACTCAAAATGTATTCACATCAACCACCTCTTTAATCTCAGGAACTTCATTCCTCACAGCCTTCTCCACTCCCGCTTTTAGAGTTTGCATACTGAATGGACAACCGTAGCATGCTCCTTTCATTTCTACTCTTACCACCATATCATCGGTAATATCCACGATGGAAATATCCCCTCCATCGGCCACCAGGTAAGGCCGGATCTTTTCCAATGCTTTTTCAACACGCTCTTTAATAGCTTCCATATTGATTTTGTTTAGATGTGTTTAATCTACTTGGTCGTTATCTCTACCTTCTTTGTGGGTTCCATTTCAATGTTTCGGGCCTTTACAGCCCTTTCCACTGATTGTGCAAGGTGATGGAAAGCTCCCCCTGAGGTTTTCTCCGGATATAGTGCCACAGGTTCACCGGTATCGCCCGACTCTCTGATTCCCTGAACAATGGGAATCTGTCCAAGCAGTGGAATACCCATCTTTTCAGCCAGTTTTTTACACCCCTCTTTTCCAAAAATATAGTATTTGTTATCGGGAAGTTCCTCCGGAGTGAACCACGACATATTTTCGATGATTCCCAGCACAGGTACATTGATCTTATCACCCGTAAACATATTAATTCCCTTGATTACATCTGCAAGCGCCACATCCTGAGGGGTACTAACTATGACCACCCCGGATACGGGAACCTCCTGTACCATGGTCAAATGAACATCACCTGTTCCCGGGGGCAGGTCGATGAGCAAATAATCAAGCTCTCCCCATTCGCCCTGTGAAATCAATTGCTTCAATGCACTTGTAGCCATGGGGCCTCTCCAGATCACAGCATCCTCCGGTTTAACGAACAGTCCCACCGAGAGTAATTTAACACCATACTTTTCAATGGGGATAACCCACTCCGTACCATCTTCAGTACGGGCAGAAGGTCGCTCGCCTTCCACATTAAACATTTTTGGAATGGATGGCCCATAAACATCGGCATCGATTAAGCCCACCCTGAAGCCCTGCTGTGCCAAAGCCACTGCCAGATTGGCTGCCACAGTTGACTTTCCCACACCACCTTTGCCCGATGCAATGGCCACGATGTTCTTCACATCTGGCAGTACTTCACGCTTTGCCGGAGGATCCGGGACTTGTACCTGGATGTGCCCCTTCTTCAGAGCATCCTCCCCAAAAGCTTGCTCCATAACCCTCATACATGCTTTCTTAATAGACTGAATAAATGGATCATTGGCTCTGCTGAATTGCAAACCGATCCAAAGGTCGCCCTCCCTGTACTGTATGTCAGTGACCATACCCATGGAAACAATACTCTCTTTTGTTTCCGGGTGATTTATCTGGTTTAAAACTTCTAAAATTCTCTCCTTCTGAATCTCCATAACTTCCCCAATAATTTGGGCTCAAAGATAGTTATTATTATTTAGATTAAGTTTAGATCATCCATCTCAACCAATGGATCCCAAAAGATCTCCCGGAAATTGAGAATGCGATTCTCCTCGATAATGGCTCCTTCATTTTCCAACAATTCCCGCATCATGTTCGTACCGTCGAAATGGTGCTTTCCTGTTAGCAATCCGTTCCGGTTCACCACCCTGTGTGCGGGAACAAATTCATGATGTGTGTGGGACTGGTTCATGGCCCACCCTACCATTCGGGCAGCTCCGGGAGCACCAAGGTAGCGGGCAATTGCTCCGTAAGATGTGACCCTTCCCCGGGGTATTTGCGTGACCAACTCGTGCACCCGCTTGAAAAATGGATCATTGGTTGTCATGGTGAAGCTCTTTTATTTCCCGTGTGACCGGTAATCGAAACCGGATGTAGTTGATACTTTCACCCCTGGCCAGAAACCCGGCTTCATAATAGGTCTGGATTGAAACAGTCTCATCCTCCCATCCTTCGCTATAAATGTTCTCTGAATTTTTCTCGATCTTCAGATCATTGTACCTGGCAAGTTCAAGTGTATCATGGTAGAGAAGCTTATTGTCTGTTTTCAGATGAATCAATCCGTCATCTTTCATGAATGACCTGTAGCTGTTCAGAAAGTGTGCTCCGGTAAGTCGTTTTTTCTGCCTTCTTCTTTTTTCCTGAGGATCGGGAAAGGTGATCCACAATTCATCTACCTCATCTTTTGCAAAAAAGGATTGGATAAAATCGATACGGGTGCGCAGAAAAGCCACATTGGAGAGTCCTTCGTCATGGGCAGTCCGGGCTCCGGTCCATATTCGTGCCCCCTTAATATCTATTCCCATATAATTACAATCAGGAAAATTTCTGGCCAGACCCACAGTATACTCACCTTTGCCACAACCCAGCTCCAGAATAAGCGGATTCTCATTCCTGAACACTTCACGCTTCCATTTTCCTTTCAAATGGTAATCCTTCCGTAAAACCTCCTCGAATGGAGGTTGGAATACTTTTTCAAGGGTTCCCAGTTCCCCGAATCTTATCAGCTTCTTCTTTCCCAATTCAATCTGACTTGATACGCTCTATTCTTATCCCCAGGTCTGTTATGGGAAGTTCCGGATTTCTCATCCCTTGTTCCAGTGTAAACGTGTAGAGGCCCGACTGACCAAATTTGGTATGTTGCCGGTAGAGCAATCTTAATTCTCGCAGATTACCTGTTCCACTTCCGATCCATTTTCCATCGGGATTAGCAAGAATCAGGTTAACGGTGTCCTTCAGCAGTTGACCCGAGGGCCCTTTGACATAGACAAACATATATAGATTGCTCATGGGATACTCTACCGTGTGACGAATCTGCAGATAGATGTTGTGCAACGTAACGGTATCGGCTATTTCAATATTGAATTCCTTGGCATCATGCCAACTCCATAATCCATCATCGGTTTGGGTGTATTGATCAAACACCATATCCGGATCGCAGGAAGAGAGTAAGATGATCAGCAAGAGGATTAACGATTGTACTGGATATTTCATGACCTCTTGGAATGATTTCTGGGTGGCCTGCGCTTTTTCTTTTTCTTCCTGGAAGTGTTCTTCTCAAAACGGGTTAGGCTTCCCTGTCCTGCACCATTGGTATACTCAAGCTTTTCCGACCTGGTAATCTGAATTGTTTCATTAAGCTCATCGGGGAATTGACCATTTTTGTTTAGCTTTCTGATTTCAGTCACTCGCTCCACAGGAACCGGAACCAGTGCCTGAGCGCCTCCTCCTCCATATCCAAACCACATGATATTTCTGTAAACATCGGTCTTAAGATGATATGCATCACCTTGAGATGTTTTTAACGGGGTTTCAGTTTCCGGAAAGTGCTTCCGGGCATCTTCATATCCGGCAAGTTCATAATTGAGACAACACTTCAGTTTTCCACACTGTCCGGCAAGTTTCTGTGGATTCAGAGCCACCTCCTGGATACGAGCCGAATGGGTACTTACAGAAACAAAATTGGTGACAAATGTAGAACAGCACAACTCCCGTCCACAGGTACCGATACCACCTATCTTTCCAGCCTCCTGTCTTGCACCGATCTGTCTCATCTCAATCCTGATCCGGAATGTCTCTGCCAACACCTTGATCAGTTGCCTGAAATCGACCCTCTCATCGGCAATGTAATAGAAAATAGCCTTGGTATTGTCTCCCTGGTACTCCACATCCCCGATCTTCATATTCAGACCCAGATCCGAGGCGATCGTCCTGCTCCGGAGCATGGTCTTCTCTTCCTGCTGAATGGCCTCCCTCCACTTATCAATATCCACCTGCTTTGCCTTGCGGTATACCTTTCTCAGTTCCTCCGTACTACTATTGTATTTTGTCCTCTGTCGCTGTTTCTCCACAATTTCACCAGCAAGGGAAATGATCCCAATATCGTGTCCGGGGGAAGACTCAACCGCCACAATATCTCCACGCTTTAATCTCAGTTCGTTCACATTCCTGTAAAATCCCTTGCGGGTATTTTTAAAACGAACCTCCACCACTTCGGGAATATCCATATCAGAAATCTCCCTTAACCAATTGTAAGAGTCAAGTTTGGAACATGAAGCGAAATAGGAATCAATACGGTCTGAATTATCACTATTGATCTCCAGTTGTTTTTCGCAGCAGCATCCTCGCGCCTTCAGGCTTTCCATGATGCAAAAATAGGGATTCGGTTTTCCAATTCAAAACCAGGCTAAGGCGCCTTCTGCATCAACAGCCTGATAATCCTGATGGAGAGGTCCATGAAAATGATTCTCGGATTGCCATTGGCCTCAATGTGATTTCCCGCCAAATTAAATGAGTCGGCCAGTCCATGTATATTCCCCTCATGAATAAAGGAACTGAATTTCTCAGAGAATTCATTTTCCTTACGTGACAGGTAATTCAATTCAACATTGCCCAGTTGAAGCATAAAATTTTCCCTTAAGAGCCTCAGGGAATAGTCAACCAACAGTTTTTGTCTTTCCCGGCCCAAAACCGCTACCTGATCAACCCAATCATTAACCTCAATGATATTCCTTGCGTAGCAAAGCCTCATAAGACCGGTGAAAAGATCGAAATAATGCATTTCATTTTCATCCAGACGAAGGGTTTGAAGTGCTGTGTTATAATTCCCGTTTGATCTCCTGATAGCATCTTCAACCATTTGTGGATCCTGGCTCTCCTGCTGTATCAAACCATCCCTGATCATGGATTCAGAAAGAGGAGGAACATGCAACAACTGTGTTCTGCTCAGGATGGTGGGAAGAATTTTATCGGTACTCTCAGATACCATCAGGATCAATGTCTTTTCAGGTGGCTCCTCAATCATCTTCAACAATTTATTGGCAGCGGCCTGATTCATTTTTTCAGGCAACCAGATAATCATCATCCTGAAATCCGATTCATAGGGTTTGAATCCCAGTTTTTTGATAACCTGCAGGCTCTCCTCCTTATTGATAATACCCTGCTTGTTTTCCGCGCCAATAGCTTCATACCACTGATTTTCGGAAAGATATGGATTGGAGAGAAATGCTTCTCTCCACTCCTCCATAAAGTGGTCACTCACCGGATCCTTAGATACCTTGGCAGTTTTCAGCACAGGAAATACAAAATGAAGATCGGGGTGTACCAGTTTGCTGAATTTCAGGCAGGAGGGGCACCTGCCGCAGGCATCTTCAGATTGCCTGTCACTGCAGGAGAGGAATTGGGCCATGGCCAATCCCAGGGCAAGTTTTCCTGTTCCCGGAGGTCCAAACAGCATCAGTGCATGTGGAGTCCGGTCATCTCTTACCAAATTCAGAAGTCTCATTTTAACTTCCGGCTGCCCTATGATCTCTTTAAACAACATTTGCTTTACAATCTGTAAATGTAGAATTTCTTTTTTACCTTTGGAATTCCCAATCGGACTCAATTCACTCACATAAATATTACAGATATGCAAATGATTGACAACTATAGCTTTGCTGGAAAAAAAGCGATCATCAGGGTTGATTTTAATGTACCCCTTGGAGCACAGTATGAAGTGACTGACGATACACGTATTCGTGGTGCCTTACCTACCATTAAAAAGGTGTTGAAGGATGGCGGTTCGGCCATACTGATGTCACACCTGGGTCGTCCAAAATCCGGACCCGAAGAGAAATTCTCCCTGAAGCATGTGATTCCCGTTCTGTCGGATCACCTGGGAGTGGAGGTGCAATTTGCCGATGACTGTGTGGGTCAGGATACACCCGCGAAGGTTTCAGCCCTCAAGTCGGGTGAAGTGTTGCTGCTGGAAAACCTGCGCTTCTATTCAGCGGAGAATAAAATTAAAACAGATGATGAAAAAGCAGCCACCAGGGTCTTTGCAGAAAAGCTCTCCTCGTATGCCGATGTATATGTGAATGATGCCTTTGGAACCGCACACAGGGCGCATGCCTCAACGGCCGTTATCGCTGATTTCTTCGATACCGATTCAAAGATGTTCGGATATCTGATCAACAAAGAGATTGAGGCCATGGACAAAGTACTGCACAGCTCGGAAAAACCCCTTACAGCCATTATGGGTGGCGCCAAGGTATCTGATAAGATCCAGGTGATTGAGAACCTGCTTGACAAGGTGGATAACCTGATCATTGGAGGCGGCATGACCTACACCTTTATCAAGGCCCGCGGAGGTGAAATCGGAAACTCCCTGTGCGAAACAGATAAACTGGATGTGGCCGCCGACCTGGTTAAAAAAGCCAAAGAGAAAGGTGTGAACCTTGTTCTTCCGATAGATCAGGTGCTAGCCGATAAATTTGATAACAATGCCAATACCGAGCTGGCCGACATTGACCAGGGTAAAGAGGGATTTATGGGTCTGGATGTGGGTGCCAAATCGGTTGAAGCGTTGTCGGAAGTGATCATGAACTCCAAAACCATTCTCTGGAACGGTCCCATGGGTGTTTTCGAAATGCCAACCTTCCAGAAAGGGACAGTGAGCATTGCCCAGGCCATCGCGGAATCAACTGCAAAAGGTGCTTTCAGCCTTGTGGGTGGTGGAGACTCTGTTGCGGCTGTAAATAAATTTGGATTGGCCGATAAAGTGAGCTATGTCTCCACCGGAGGTGGTGCCATGCTTGAGTACATTGAAGGCAAGGTGCTCCCGGGCATCAAAGCCATTAAAGGATAGTGGCAGTTATCTTTCTTCTTCTTCGGGATATTTTATCGTAACGTGCTTATTGGCTTCGCCAAAAATGCCAGGTTACTTCCAAAACATCCCAAAGAATCAGTTATAACTTCTAATATGAGCCTCCATGCAGGACATTTTTCAGATCAAAGACCACAGAACCTTCAGGGAGACTGCCCTGAAGGTTTTTTATGACCAGTCGGCTCATAATCCGGTGTACCACGACTACCTGGTCGGATTGCGGATGGATCCGTCGCAGGTAAAAGAGTTGCAGGAGATTCCCTTTTTACCCATTGAATTCTTTAAATCGCACCGGGTAATCGCAGAAGGTATGGAGCCGGAGGAGGTTTTTGAAAGCAGCGGAACTACCCTGAACACACCCGCAAGGCACCATGTGGCCAGTACCGCACTCTACCGGGAAAGTTTTCTTAGGAGCTTTTATACCTTCTATGGCTCTCCGGAAGAGCTCTGTATCCTGGCCCTGCTTCCCTCTTACCTGGAGCGCTCCGGCAGCTCATTGGTCCACATGATGGACCAGATGATCAAATGGTCGGGGCATGCCGACAGCGGCTTCTACCTGGAAAATCTGGAGGAGCTCGCCCTGGTGCTCAAAAAGCGAAATAAGGACCTGCACCCCACGCTGCTGCTGGGGGTCAGCTTTGCCCTCCTGGAACTGGCGGAAAAGCATCCCATGAAATTTGGAGATCATATCACCCTGATGGAGACAGGAGGGATGAAAGGGCGCCGCAAAGAGTTGATCCGGAGCGAGCTGCATGGTCAATTAAAAAAGACATTTGACCTCAGGAACATTCATTCCGAATACGGTATGACCGAGTTGCTCTCCCAGGCGTATTCTGCCGGAGAGGGGCTTTTCCGCTCTCCCCCCTGGATGAAGGTCCTGACACGGGATCCCAATGATCCGCTAACCACTCTCCCCTCGGGTCAGACAGGTGGACTTAATATCATCGACCTGGCCAACCTGTACAGCTGTTCCTTTGTGGCAACCAGTGACCTGGGCAAGGTGTATGAAGACGGGAGCTTCGAGGTATTGGGAAGGTATGACCATTCCGACATCAGGGGGTGCAATCTTTTAGTGCAATGAAGAGATATATGCAATTATCAATAAGTGAAGAGAAGCTGGCTGACCTGAAGAAGTGGTTTACAAACTATGTGCATACATTTCAATATAGCGAACCGGAAAAACAGCAAAATATCGATTTGAAAGAAGATCACACCCTGCGGGTATGTAAAGAGATTTCAAATATTGGGAAACAATTGGGATTAAAGGATGATCAATTACGTTTGGCTGAAATGATTGCTCTTTTACACGATATTGGCCGTTTTGAACAATATGCCCTTTATCATACGTTTAAGGACAGAAGCTCAGAAAACCATGCTGAACTGGGCATAAGCATCATTGAGAAATTTGGTCTTCTTGAATCACTTGACAACAACACTACAAAAAATATTATACGTTGTGCGATAAAATATCATAACAGACATTCATTGCCCCTGGAAGAATCAGAAACCTGCCTGTTTTACAGTAAATTAATCAGGGACGCAGATAAACTGGATATCTGGAAAGTGGTCATTGATCATTACTACAGCAAGGAGGAGAATAAGAACGGTACCGTTGAACTCGAACTGCCGGATACGCCTGGGTTTTCAGAGGAGGTATACAACGATTTATTAAACAAGAATATCGTGAACATGAAATACCTCAGGAACCTGAACGATTTTAAACTATTTCAGGCAGGATGGGTTTTTGATATCAACTTTCAACCGACCTTAGATAGTATTAAAAAACGTCGCTATATTGAATTGATCCGGGATGTTTTGCCTGAATCACAAAAAATTGATAAGGTTTTTGACGTTATCCATGATTCTTTTTAAATTCTTTCCCTGATCTCCAAACCTGCAATGTATGCACTCCGGAACCGATACTTTCAAACGGTCCGGCTGATGGATTTAGGCTCTTTCGCTCCGTTCCGAAAAAATCAAAGTCAATTTGTACAGGGGAGCCATCGGGATTCTCCCATGCTGACCCGGTACGCACTGAAGTGCCAAGCAATTCTGTATTTATCAGTGGATTTTTCAGCTTCAGGAGGGCATCATCCAATGTAATTTCCAGGTAGAGATCTCCCCTCTTTTCGACCAGGTCCAGCTTTGTCTCATGGAATGTAGAAATCGCATTTTTCTCCTCCCTGTCAAAAGGCAATGCTAAACCGTAATATACATTGTGGTTGATATAAACAGGGTGCTCAATATCCATCAGATTGTACACGTTCAGCCCCGACTTGTCACTTGAGACAGCTGAATCTGCAGGTGCCACGAAGATGTTGTTAAAGAACCGGTCATCCCCAAGGGTAGTAATGCTCATCCCCAGAATGGTTGTGGTATGGGGATGATGATAGGGAGTGGTGCGGTCGGTGACGGGGTTGAGCCTGATCTCTCCCGCGATCAGGTTATGAACATAGGCTCCTCCCTCTGACCAGTTCTGAATGGCTATGGCTGACAGGAACAGGTTGTTGTCCACCAGGTAGGGCCCGTGGTTCACTTCCGCAAACAGGTCCGCCATCTCGTTGTTGTAGCAGATGTTTCCGCTGATTCTGGTACCCTGGGTCATCCAGTCCACCCAGATCCCCTTGTGGGCATCGTGCAACCGGTTGTTCTTAATCAGCACATCAATGGGAGCATGAAATTTGATGGCGGCGATCTCATAGCCAAAAAACTGTCTTTTTGTCCAGATGTGATGAATATGGTTCCCGGTAATTTCACTGTAGACCGGACCCATGCTTCCGCAGATACCTGTCTGCTCACAATCGTAAATAGTATTGTTCCGGACAACATGGCTTCCGATGTTCTCTTTCGACCATCCAGATCCTTCAAGCGCTTTGATGATGATCCTGTTGTAATGATCTGCCCCACTGGTACCCGGTTCCCACCCGTTATGTCCGCTTTTCCGATCCTTTCCCAGGGTAATCCCGCTGCATTTTGAATCGTGAATTATGCAATTCTGGATGATCCATCCCTTGCTCCAGTGTGTCCCCATAAGGCCCACCTGTTCCGCTGAAGGCGGTGCCCACTGGGTGGCAGACTGATTCATATGAAAACCATCCACTGTGATATAGTTCCTCCCCGGGGCATCAGGATAGAAGCAGGTTTCCCGCACATGGATCTCCACCAGCTCTCTGTTAGGATCCTCAGAGTTAAAATTGGCCCAGATGGTGGTTTCATTTTCATCCACCCTGGCATACCACTTCAACATTGCGGCCTCTTTGTCCAGGCTCCTCTCATGGGGAACCGGCTCCATCACCCCTTCCAGTGTTTCCGCTTCATACAGCGACTTTCCGTTGAGGTATACCTCTCCGGTATGGTTCCAGCCACCATCCACAAGCCAGTCACCGGCAATCTCTATTTCAAACGGATTGTGGTCACCAAACAGCGAATTGGGAATGGTCACTGTCCAGATACCCTTACCCAGGGATTCCCAACCGGAAATCACCTCCGAACCTTTAATTTCCACCTTCTCCCCCTCAGCAGCCTGGTATACAATTCTATGCTGATCTGAACTTCCACCACGCGGAGGATTTACCCTTTCCCGGTATATGCCTTCATGCACGGTAATCACATCTCCCGGCTGTGCCACTTCTGCTGCTTTCGAAATGGTCCTGAAGGGACTCATGGATGAGCCTTTGTTGAGATCATCCCCCTCCCTGGAAACATGGTACTCTTTTGTACAGGAAACAGAGATGATAAGTACTCCCAGAATTAAGAAAGGATTTCGTAGCGTCATTTTCTGATCGATTAGTAGAGCTTATGAACCACCTCAATGGCATTAATATCCTTTACCTTAATACTGAATGGGCCCTGATCGGTGGTTCCTGAGACGCGCATATATTTTGCCATTTCATAAATGACCGATTGATCATTTCTGTCGACCAGTTCTACGCTAATATATACATTGGGATCACTGGGGGTCAGATCGTGCCTTACCAGGATCATATAATAGTCGCTGAATTTCTTCATCTGCAAGGTGCCAGACTGATAGACCGAAAAATCTCCGGAATCGGTTGAAGAGGAGGTGGTGGCATTTTTTACCACGGAGGTTACTTTTTCAATATCGTTGATCTTGATGGTTACTCCCTGCTCCTGAGCAGAAACAACCACGAATCCGGGAACCAACAACAGTATGGTAATAAAATCTTTTAAACGCATGGTCCAGTGTTTTAAATTTCTACACAATATAACGATAATCTGATTTGAAAGTTGTATGGTCAAAATCCAAAATCGGGACCTGTTCCGATCATCAAGGGTTCCTGCAATATAATTTAAACTTTTTGCCAAATCTTTTAATCTTTTTGGAGAATAGCTTCTTGTTTGAACATCACTATTTGTGCGATCTTGTTTCGTGTAAAAAACTTAATATCAAGAAACTATGAAACACTTAAACTTATTGGCATGGATTATTGGTGCAACCATTCTTTTTTCGGGTTGCGCCAAAGAAGATTTCTCACCTCCTGGTTTAGACCCGGTCGATCAGGAAACAACCTCTTTGAAAGCGGCGAAAAAAGCGTTATCATTTAGTGGTGTATGTAGTTTTGTTGCTGACGGTGACGAAGGTAACCTAATGGAACTACCAAACGGCAAGTCCCTTTTGGAAGGGATGACAACGATTTGGCACGATGATGCAAATGATCCGCTGGTTACCGGACAAACTACCTGGTATGTCAAGCAAAAGATTGAAGCGGATGGTACTTTTAAATACTGGGGAAAAGCTGAACTACTTTGTGATGACGGCCTTGGGAAATGGCAAATGACATGGCGTGGTCATCTTAACGAAGATGGTTTAATCGCTACGGCTGTTGGACAGGGTAAAGAGGGTGCAGTGAAGGGGATGGTTGCCGAATGGACTTACACAATGGATTTCGGATTGTTTGTCTACAATTTCACAGGTTCTTATCATTGAGAGCGTAAGCACTAAATAAGGATTATAGTTTAATCAGTAATTAGAGTGTTTTAGGGAAGGGGAGTGGCGTCCTCTTCCTTTTTTTTTGTAAATTATTCACTTTAACAACCCTAAGACCCAAAAAACAAAAAAGATTATGGCATTGAATCACTCCAAAGAACAGAAATTCCTTGACGCACTGAGCGAGGTTATCGAGGCTAATTTTTCCAATGAAAGTTTTGGTGTCTCCGACCTGGCTAAGGAAATGGGATTAAGCCATTCAAGCCTTCACCGGAAATTAAAAGCGATTGTCCAACAATCCATCAGTCAGTTTATTCGTGAAACAAGGCTGAAACGTGCCATGGAATTGCTTCGGTTACAGGCAGGTACAGTTGCAGAAATTGCATTCGGAGTAGGTTTTGGAAGCACAACCTATTTTTCCAAATGCTTTCATGATTATTTTGGCTATCCACCAGGGGAGGTTAAAAAACGGTTTTTACCAGAACACGCTACCGGCGACAGTCTACAGGATATTGACAAACCTGAGCACCAGATAAGATCCATTGCAGTACTTCCGTTTGACAACTACACGGGAGATGAGAATCAGGCCTTCCTTGCTTTTGGCATGCACGATACTCTAATCAGTGAACTGGGTCAGTTGGGAGCCATCCGGGTGGTGTCAAAAACATCTGCATTATGCTATCTGGATTCAAAAAAAAGAATCAAAGAGATCGCTTCTGAATTACATGTGGACGCCATTATTGAGGCATCGGTACTCAGTGTGGGGGAAAATATCAGGGTTCAGCTCAAATTGATCAAGGCTTTTCCTGAAGAGGAACAGATTTGGGCTCAAACTTATGATGTGGATTTAAGTAATATCCTGAAACTCTATAGCCAGATTATAAAGACAATTGCCAGTGAAATACAAATCACTCTTACACCCGAGCAACAGTCTCAACTCGATGGTAAAAGAGAGGTTCATCCCGAATCCTACAAAGCATATCTTCTGGGTATGTATAATTTGAACCTGCTGACACCTGAAGGCATGGAGAAGGGTCTGGAATATCTTCAGGAGGCAGTAAGAATAGCTCCGTCAGAGCCTTTTGCATACGCGGGACTGGCGCTCGGATACCTGGAGATTGCCCATGGATTCTTTGACCCCGGTGACTCATATACAAAAGCCGAGGCAGCTGCACTGAAAGGGTTTGAGCTTAACATTCCTACGGCCGAGATCTATACAGCACTGGCTGAATTATATATGTATGCATTCTGGAGATTTGAAGAGGCTGAAGCGTACTATAAAAAGGCCATTGCATTAAATCCCAATTTCTACCAGACACACTATCACTACTCCTGGGCCCTTTTTCTTTTCGGGCGAATGGAGGAGGCCATTGCCGAGCATGAACTGGCCCAGCAGGGCGATCCGCTGAATCCGCTATATACTTCCATGCTTGGTGCATTATATTGCTATGATGGCAGGTATGAAGATGCCATAAGGGAAGCACGCAAGTCATTGGAGATTCAAAAAGATTATCCATTTGGTTACTGGACCATGGGTGAAGCTTACCTGGCATTGGGCAAAGAAAATTTGGCGATTGAGGCACATCTGAAACTGACCGAGGTTGCCCCGTGGTTTGGTTGGCCACTTGGTCACACCTATGCATTAACAAACCACCGTGACAAAGCTGAAAAAATCCTCGGAGAGCTGGAAAAAACCGAAGTTACCAACTGGACCGCTCTGGCGCGTGCAGTGCTGTACGGAGCACTGGGCAGAATGGATGATGCATTCAAATGGCTTGCCTATGAACCGCATCACCTCTGGATACCCTGGGTTACTGTGATGCCCATGTGGAAACCCCTTTATGGTGATTCCCGGTATGATGATTTTGTGGAACGGTTAAAGCTGCCTCATTGAGTGATTAACGTATAACACAGCCAGCTCAATAATCAACAATCTCAGCTGCCAGTTGTTATCTCCTATAATAATCAACTGAAACTCCCGGTTTATGAAACGTTTTTCACTTATTTGTCTTGTACTCTTTTCAATCTCTCTGCTGTCCGCTCAAGATGAAACAGTAACAGAAACAGAATCCACAAAATCAAAGGAGAAGAACCTCTCAATTATTCCTTTACCGATAATTGCCTACAACCCAACCACAGCCTGGATGTTCGGTCTGGCGCCAGGTGCCAGCTGGTTTTTGGGAAACCCCTCCAACACCAGCATCTCATCCGCACTGGGATCGGTCATCTATACCACCAAAAAACAGTTGATCCTGACAGCCAAATCCAATGTCTTCCTGAATGAAGACAGCTGGAATCTAATGGGCGACTGGCGCTACTTTATCACCTCCCAACCCACCTATGGGTTGGGAACAGGTCCGCAATCCGGAAAACCCATTGGAACGGGTATTGAATATGAGGACGGTCTGTTTAGTCAGCCCATTGCAGATGCGCAATTGATGGAATTCAACTATCTCCGCTTTCACGAAACGGTATTGAAACGGATTCAGGATACCCGTTTTTTTGCGGGTCTTGGATATCACCTGGACATCCACTCCAAGATCGATGACAACCTGCTGAACCTGGATACCGTTCCCCAAATCCTTACCAGTCATTATACCTACCAGACCATTCATGGCATCTCCACAGAAAAATATATCCTGTCGGGCATCTCCCTGAACGCACTTTACGACAGCCGCGACAACGCCGTGAATCCATATAGCGGACGATACGCTTTTGCCAACCTGAGGATCAATCCCACTTTCCTGGGAAGTGATAAAAGCTCCTCCATTCTCTGGCTGGAGTACCGCGACTATCTGCACCTGAGCCAAGAGCGTCCAAGGCACCTGATCGGGTTCTGGACCTACGGTTGGTTTACCACATCCGGCGATGTGCCCTACCTGGATCTTCCGGCAGTGGGCTGGGACCAGTTCGGACGATCGGGGCGCGCCTATACCCAGGGGAGGTTCCGGGGAGAGGATCTGATCTATGGGGAGGTGGAGTATCGCTTTCCGCTTCAAAAGGACAAAGAGCTGCTGGGAGGAGTATTATTTGTCAATGCCACCACAGCCGGCAACCGGAACGGTGAAATTGACCTGTTCCAGTACCTCGATTACGCCTATGGATTTGGCCTGCGTGTGATGATCAACAAGAAGTCACGCACCAACCTGGCCCTGGACTATGCCTTTGGTAAATATGGAGCCAGCGGCTTCTACCTTGGTTTGAATGAGGTCTTCTAACCGTTTCCGGTCCGCAGTGCTTCCCGATCCACCCTCTTCAGCCCCTTCACCACCAGCTCATAGGAGTGGTCGATCCACTCCCTGATCTTCTCTGCGGGTACACTTCCGGTGGGATCCACACCGTTCCAGTTTTGTTTATTGAAATGCCATGCAGGTGTAACCTCAGGGTGCTGCTCCCGCAGTTCAATGGCCAGTTCCGGATCACATTTCAGGCTGAGGCCTCGCTCATCCTCAGACAGGTCCAATAAGGCAAACATCTTCCCCATCACCTTAAACACAAGTGCGGTGTCGTTGAAAGGGAAGCCTTCGGTCACTCCGGGTTTGGCAATGCAATATTCGCGGATCTCTTCGATGTTCATTAGCACTGAAATAAATTATTAAGTTACACTAATATGGGATTAAAATTACTCCATGCTGATATTATCAGGTTGATCCTGTTTTCGTCACCCTATAACGCTCGAGTTTTTAACGCGTAGATAATCAGATGTATAAGGTTTTGATTTTTACATTTTAGGTGTCCCGTTATCTTGTGGGCATGTTTGTTCGGGGAAGAAAGAAACAAAATCGGAACCGTTAGCTTGAACGATAGACCTTATTTTTGATAATTAATATGTTCTTATAGGCGTATTTTGGCTATACAGGATTATTAATTGATTTCACACGGATAATTATTAATGTATTATTGGCTTTTTACGTATGATAGACTTTTACACAATATCTGTATTAATCCTACAGTACCGGATCAGGGTATAAAATGCTTCCGTTTAGGCCTGAAGACCAATATTGAGTTAAGCACCTTGATGGATTC
>JBDLIX010000073.1:0-25200 GCA_039714655.1 Bacteroidota bacterium | reverse complement strand
AGGATCAGAACGGATAACCGATGGCCAGATTAAAAGTCAGGTCGTTCCATGCCACCCCCGAGTTTCCGGGCAACCAGTTGGCTCCGGCCAGCGGGTATGGATTACGCAAGGGAATCCCCAGGTCAAGACGGAACACAAAGAAGCTGGATACAAAGCGGGTACCCACACCCGTACCCACAGCCAGTTCCCGGTAAAACCTGTTGAATTCAAAGCCGGCCCCTTCCCGGTCATCCTCTGAAGAGAGTGACCAGATGTTCCCCACATCCAGGAAAAGAGCAGCTTCCAGTTTCCAGAACAGTTTAAAGCGGTATTCCATATTGGCTTCCAGTTTCACATCCCCTGTCTGGTTGGGATAGTCAGACTCATCCGGATCGTTGTAGGACCCAGGACCCAGGCTTTTTACCTGCCAGGCCCTGATGCTGTTGGCACCGCCCGAAAAGTACTGTTTCTCAAAGGGCATGGCTGCCGAGTTCAGGTATGCATAACCCACTCCTGCAAATCCACGCAATACAAGTAAAACATCCTCATAGAGGAAGGTATAAGATCTGAAATCGATATCCGCTTTCAGATATTGTGCAAAGTCCACACCCAGAAGCTGATAATTGTCATCTCCAGGATCGGGTGCCAGCAAGCTGTAGCCTGCATAGAGTAGATTTCCGGCCGTTTCCAGGTTCAGCCGTATATCCTGAAAATTCTGGTTTTTCAAGAGCTTCTGATTGGACCAGATCATGGAATATCTGGTATCAATAATCAAATGAGGTTCATAACTGTAAAAGAGGTATTTCCCATCCAGCCAGTCCTGAAACTCATCTGATTTATAAGGAGTCAGTATCAAGCTGGCTTCAATTGGATAGATTTTGTGCATCAGGTTTTCTGAGCCTTTCCAGTCGTAACCGAAGGAAGCATTGGCCAGGGTACGGATGTAATCGGGTCTTTTCTGAAAATTATATGAAAGCCTTAAGTTGGTTTGGGGATTGTACTTCCTGATAAACTGCTCTGTTTTGAAGGGAAGCAGAAACTTGGGGATCCGCAACCTGGCCTCTACGCCAAATTCCTGCATCAGGTTTAATCCCGTGAATGCCGAATCAGAAACATTTTCTTTCAAGGTTTCGATGGCTCCCTTAAAGGACAGGTCAAACTGCTCTGATCCTCCAAAAAGGTTCCGGTGCCTGTAGCTCAGATTTGCGGCTGCACCAATATTTCCCCCCGAGTTGGTCCCTTCCAGCTTTATCTGATAGGCCTGTCTGACCGCAGGCACCACTATAACTTCACAATCGAGCATAGGAGTTTCCGCCTCTGCCTCGTTAAAACGGATATTCACCTTGCTAAAAGCACTGAGCGATGAAAGGTTCCTGTAGGTTCGCTGCACATTTGAAGCATCAAAAAGGGCATTGGGAATAATGTAGTTCTTCTGGGTGACCACACCGGGCCTGATGTTTGGCTTCTGGCCATAGACAATGTTCACACCATCATACAGAATGGTATTCTTCCGGTTCACCGATCCTGAATCGGCCGAAGGTTCGTCAGACATTACCTCATAATCGGTAATTAAATATACATCCCGTATCTTATATACCGGATGATCCACATGTATGGTCCTTCCGTTTCTGGCCAGGGTGGGGTAATTCTGAATATCAAGGGTGATATCCACCTGGTGGCTTTGAAAGGAACTATCGACCGAATAGTAAATATAATCCCGGTTAAAGGCATAATATCCGCTGTCCCTTAGCAGGGTTTCAATGCGCACCCTCTCTTCCTGGAGTGCGTCCACGTCAAACAATTCTCCCGATTTGAAACTATTGGATGTGGTATCGGCCAGGACCATGGGTGCCAGGGTAGCATCCTGGAAGAAATAATTAATATTTCGTATGCGGTAAGGCTGATTGGGCACCACTTTATAGTGAACACTGGCCATACGGTTCTTAAGGATGGTGGTATCTGTCACCTCCACATTATAAAAACCCTTATTCTGCAAGTAAAGCCTGAGCTGCTCGGCAGACCTTCTCCTCAGATCCTCATCATA
Organism: Bacteroidota bacterium; assembly: GCA_039714655.1. Taxonomy (GTDB): domain Bacteria; phylum Bacteroidota; class Bacteroidia; order Bacteroidales. Next base: position 23,177 of record JBDLIX010000073.1, on the reverse strand, counting down.
AATGACCGGAGCTTCCCCTATTCTCCTCAGCCAGTTATGAAAGCCATTGTCTTTTTCAGGATTGGAAAGACTGTAAAGTGAGAGGTAGAACTTCCAGAAGATGATCTTTTTGTTGGGTTTCTGCTTCACATAATCATGAAGGCGCCTGTTATCAATATCTCCCTTCCCCGATTCAATTTTATAGTTATCCATGAGGTAATTGTCCTCTGGAATGTACTTGGTGGTTCTACAGGAAAAGAGAGAAATCGCAATGACGAAAAGGAGTATATATGGAATCCTGCTACGCAATGTTGTCTCTTAAGCCCATAAAATTACGAATTTTAATCCAGCCGATTATTTTTTCATCTTTGTACTAGTATTAACATTTATGATTACTTCCTCACAAATAAAACTGATTCGTTCCCTGCAACAGAAAAAGTTCAGAGATAAGCATATGCTTTATGTGATGGAAGGAGAAAAGCTGGTGGAAGAGCTTACAGGAGGAAGGGCAGGCAGCGAGCACCGGATTCACAAGCTTTTTGCCAACGGGGAGTGGATCGGGCGAAACAAGCCGGTGCTTTCGGGATCAGGGATTGAAGCGGTGGAAACAGAACCTTCGGCGATGAAGAAGGTAAGTAAGCTGGTGACCCCATCACAGGTACTTGCTCTGGTTCACATACCCGACACGGGCTTAAATGAGAAAGAGCTGGCAGTTTCACCTGTGCTTGCATTTGAGTCCATACGCGATCCGGGCAACCTGGGCACCATTATTCGTACGGCGGACTGGTTTGGGATCGGTCAGGTGATATGCACACCCGATTCGGCCGATGTTTACAATCCAAAGGTGGTCCAGGCAAGCATGGGTGCCATCACCAGGGTCAGGGTCAGCTATGCCGACATAACAAAGATCCTGGAAAATGCAATTATTCAGGGCAGAGCCGTGTATGGAACCTTCCTGGACGGAGACAACATCTACCAGATGAGCCTGGACAAAAATCCAGTCATCCTTTTTGGCAATGAATCCCGGGGATTGTCGGACCGGTACGATCCCTACATCAGTCAACGCTTATCCATTCCCTCTTTTTCGAGGAAGAGAGCAGGTTCCGAATCACTTAATGTGGCATCTTCGGTGGCTGTAATATGCTCGGAGCTTACTCGAAGTGGAAATTGAGCATTACAATGTAGGACATGGCCCGATCGATGGAGGATACAAACTGCGGGTAGGGAGGCCGGGTATCCGCTGAAATAATATTCAACATCCCCACAGCCAGTTTTAACTCCGGGGCAAATTTAAAGTATTTTAAATAAGTGTCCACTCCAAATCCAAATTCCAGGTATATATCGGCAGGTTTAAACTTCAGAAATTCATTTGATTCCCCGTCGTACTCCCTTTTGGCCGACATATCATACCTGAAGTTAACTCCTCCCACCAGGTAAGGCCTGTAATTATTGATCCGGTCAGAGCGATATTTAAAGTGAAGCGGGAAATCCAGAAAGCTGGGGCCAAGAGCGACTGGATTTGAAGCTCCTGCCAGCTGAACCAATTCACCCGGTCCGCTTACAGGATCATAATCGTAGTAGTAAATCTCCCTGGAGCCAAAACTGATCCCGGGCAGAAAGCGCAGGTTCCAGTTTTCGTTCAGGCGGAGATCCGATACAATGCTCACCTGGAATCCGGGCAAAACATGACTCACGTCTGCGAAGACAAAATCCTCAGCATCGTAGTTCCTGGTAAAACCCAGGTCCATGGCATTAAATCCCACTGTAAATCCAAAGTGAATCCTCTTGTAATCAAAGGCAGGCAGATTCCTGGGCCTTTCTTCCTGGGAGATTGCTTGTAAACTGATAAAGGATATCAGTATAAGAAGGGGAATTTTTTTCATTAGTAAATTAACGCCTTAATTAGAGCAAATAGTATGCTTAGTGCTTGAGAAAGCTTAATCTCCCAGGATCTGTTCCAGTGCATTTTCAAAATCCCGGGCATAATCGGATATAAAACCAAACGATACATCATCGATCCTCAGCTCCTCCTTGGTCACATGTCCCAGTACAGAAAAGTGTATATCCTTTTGCATCATAAAATCAAGAAAATCGGTTTCCTTTTCAGGCGAGACACTCACCACCACCCTGCTTTGAGACTCCCCGAAAAGGAAGGCATCTCCGCGTATCTCTGCCGGTGAAGTCACATCAAAGCCAAGACCACCCGGTAAGGCACATTCCACAAGGGTGATGAATAATCCTCCCAGGCTCACATCATGAGCCGAATCCACCAGGCGATCCCCGATCAGACTGGATACCACCTTCTGCAATTTCATTTCATATTCCAGGTCGAACTTCGGAGCAGCCGACTCATTGACCATGTGTACAAATGAAAGGTATTCGGAGGATGAAATATCATTGTCGGACCTTCCGATCAGGAAAATCATATCCCCTTTATTCCTGAAATTCACGGTCATCACATCTTCGTGGCTGTTAAGGATCCCTACCATGCCCACCACCGGGGTTGGAATCACCGAGGTAATATCTTCCCCGTTGTAGGTCAGGTTATGGAAACTAACATTTCCTGCTATTACCGGGACCTCCATTTTCCTGGAGACTTCGGCCATGCCTTTAACACTCTCCACAAAATCCTTGTACACGTATGGATCGGAAGGATCCCCGTAATTCAGGCAATCGGCAATGGCCATGGGCCGGGCACCTGAGCAAATGATGTTCCGGGAAGCTTCAGCCACTGCAATCATGGCTCCCTTTTTCGGCTCCAGTTTTCCGTAGCGGGAATTTCCATCCACACTCATGGCAATGGCCTGCTCATATCCCGAAATTTTTACAATCCCTGCGTCGGATGCATATCCGCTGCTCAGATTTGACAATCCGGCCATGGTATCGAATTGTTCATAGATCCATCGCCTGGAAGCAATATTGGGCAGGGAGACCATTTTACGTGCTATGTCCTTCAGGTTTCCGGGCATGGGCACATCTTCTGCCGACAGAATCCTGGCTGACTTGCCCCTGTCCTTCATGTTCCTGATATAGACAGGAGCTCCGCCTCCACGAACCAGTAATCTGACAGGCAAATCTCCATGAAGCGAGCTGCCTTCCAGGATCCTGATCCTTTCCTCCTCTGTTACTGTTCCGATCCGGGTAAATTCCAAACCCCAGTGATCAGTAATTTTCCGGATCTTTTCAATATCCTCTGCATTCACAGCCATAAGCATCTGTTCCTGGGTCTGGGAAAGCAGGATGCCAAGCGCATCGATATCTTCTCTGAGCAAAGGAATGTGCTCAAGCTGAATCTCTACACCCTTTTTTCCCCGATCGGCCATTTCTAAAGCTGCACACAGCACTCCGCCTGCTCCAATATCCTGCATTCCCCCGATTAAATCCTGTTCATTTAACTCATGAATGCAATCCATCAGGATCTTTCCGCTGGCCGGATCAGCCACCTGGGATTCAGGAACCATCTGGCCCTTGTTGATAAGTGCCTTGGAAGCAAATCCGGCGCCATGTACGCCACGTCCCGAGGTTTTTTTCCCCAGCAGCACCAATATCTGGGAGGGATCCTTCAAGGCTGCTTTGATCATTTTGCTTTTCCGTACGATTCCCACCCCCATCAGGTTCACCAGGGGATTGAAATTGTAAGAGCTGTCGAACAGGATCTCTCCACCCACCACGGGAACTCCAAAATTATTGGAATAGGAGCCCAGGGCCCCTACTACCCCATTTACCATATCCCTGATGTGCTTCTCTTTGAGTTCTCCAAAACGAAGTATGTTAAGTTGTCCCACGGGCTTGGCACCCATGGCGATCAGGTCGCGGTTCAGGTTACCCACACCCACGGCACCCTGCCTGGGATCCACAGCAATGGGATGATTATGAGACTCCATCTTAATCACACAGGCCAGCTCATCATTGAGATGGATCGCCCCGGCATTCTCCTCTCCTGCCTTCACATACACCTCACTGCCTTCCAGAGGGATCTCATCCAGCCATTTGATGGAGCTTTTATAGGATATATGCTCCGACCACATGGCCGCAAACATGTTCATCTCAAAAGGATTGGGTTCCCGGCCCAACATCGACTCGATGGAAAAAAGTTCATCCTGTGTAAGGTAGGAACGTGCCCGTTCCTTCAGTTGGGCTGTATTCAAATCCATTTTTCTGAAATTTAAAAGCAAACCTACATATTTATAAAAACATTACATAGCGAAATTATTGTGAATAGATGATTCCAAGATAATTTTTACATTTGTTAGAAATCAAAATCCATGAGACAGGTCGCAATCATTACCGGAGCTTCTGCAGGTATAGGAAGGGCCACTGCGGTTATTTTGGCCAGGAACGACTTCGATGTGATTATTACGGGGCGGAGATTCGAAAAGCTGGAATCGCTGGAAGAGGAGATCCGTTCAAAAACAGATGCCGATGTGCTGTCCCTTGCATTTGACATCAGGGATCAGAAAGCAGTAAAAAAAGCCTGTGATCAACTTAGCGGGAAGTGGGAGAAGGTGGATGTGCTGGTAAACAATGCAGGGCTCGCTGCAGGGCTCAGTCACATTCATGAGGGTTCGCTGGAGGATTGGGAGCAGATGATCGATACCAATATCAAAGGACTGCTTTACATCACCCGCATCATAGCTCCCGGCATGGTAGAAAGGCAGAAAGGGCATATTATTAACATAGGCTCCATTGCCGGAAAGGAAGCTTACGAGAAAGGGAATGTCTATAATGCCACCAAATTCGGGGTGGACGGACTTACCCAGGGCATGAGAATCGACCTGGTGGACCACGGAATTAAAGTAACATCTATCGATCCGGGAGCGGTGGAGACTGAATTCAGCCTGGTTCGTTTCAAATGGGATTCTGAAAAAGCCGATCAGGTGTATGAAGGATTTACACCCCTTTATGCCGAAGATATAGCCGAAGCCATACTTTTTGCAGTAAGCCGGCCGCCCCATGTAAATATTGACGACCTTGTGATAATGCCTACCGCACAGGGCAGATCCAGGAAATTTAACAGAACTAACTAAAACAAGAACATATGTATACAGTAGATTATCTAGAACAGTTTACCAGAAAAGTCTTTGAAAAAATGGGTTGCAGCCCTGAAGATGCCAAAATGGCCACCGATGTGTTTATTGCCGCAGAATTAAGGGGCTACTCCAGTCACGGAATGATCCGGATCAAGGATTATTTTCAGCTATGGCAGGCCAAGCGGATCAACGTGAAGCCGGATGTAAGAGTGGTTCATGAGTCTCCCAGTACAGCAGTGGTGGATGGCGACGGAGCCATCGGTATGATCGCTGCCACCAAATCCATGCAGATCGCCATTGAAAAAGCAAAAACGGCTGGTACAGGTTGGGTTTCCACACGGGGTTCCAACCACTACGGAATTGCCGGATACTATTCCATGATGGCCCTGGAGCACGACATGATTGGCATCAGCATGACTATTGCCAATCCTCAGGTTGCTCCCACTTTCTCAGTTTCCCAGATGCTGGGTACCAACCCCATTGCAGTGGCTGTTCCAGCCGGTGTGCACCCTCCCTTTGTGGCCGATTTCTCCACCACACCCATTGCACGTGGTAAGCTGGTCGTAGCCGCGAAAAAAGGAGAAAAAGTACCTCTGGGCTATGTTCAGGATGTAAATGGTGATCCCTCGGATGATCCCAACATTATCAAGCATGGCGGAACCATGGTTACCCTGGGAGGTACCCGCGAACAGGGAAGTCACAAGGGCTACTGCATGAGTGCGGTGGTGGATATTTTTTCGGCCGTATTGTCAGGAGCCAATTTTGGCCCCTTCTGTCCCCCATCGGTGGCTTACCTGCCGGTGAAGGATGAGAAAGTAGGCGAGGGAACCGGACACTTCTTTGGTGCCATGCGCATAGATGCCTTCCAGACCCCCGATGAATTCAAATCAAAAATGGACAAGTGGATTGAGACCTTCCGCGCAGCCAAACCAGCCAAAGGACACGATCGGGTGATGATTCCCGGCGATCCGGAACGGGAGAACGAGGAGCGCATCAGCAAGGAAGGCATTGACGTGCTGGTTCCGGTTCAGAAGGAGGTGAAGGAGATTGCGGATAGTCTGGGGATCGATTTTAAGGTGGAGTAGTCCTCACTATGCAGATGCTTTGCATGGATTTCAGGTGCTATCTGTGATTATCTTAATTTGATCCATGATCATTTTAAGTCGCTCCATTTGGGTTTGATAATACAGATTCCCCAATATGGCTTCCTGTAGGACCGGACTATTCAGGATTTCTCTAAAAGCTTGCTTCAAAAAAATCAGAACTTCACCTGGCGCTGAGGATAATACTTCTACCATATCAGTTCTGTTGTCCAGAATGTATACGAAGTCTTCGAAATCATGACTGGTCCTGGGATCTTCCCAACCCCTGTCTTTAAAGGCAGAATACTTGGTTGCGAGAAAAAATGGCAGAGATAAGATCTTTAACTTTGTATCTCCGAGTGAGATAGTTTCAAGGTGTTTAAATCCTGGTTTGAACCAGCGGTTTGTCGATGACCAGCCTATTGTTTGGGTTGACATCACGTCTATAGGTATCCCCGCATATTGAAATCTGCTAATTACATTGTTTTCCGCAGACTGAACAAATCCTTTTTCGGTTAACTTGATCCGCAATTGCTCAAGCTCTGTTAAGGAAGCCACTTGCCACACAAGGTCGATATCTTTGGTCGGCCTCACATCCTCAGCTGCAGGATCATCAATATACAGGCTAACCACAGCACCTCCCACAAACACTGCATCGTTACAAAGATCTCCTAATGCATTTGCAATCTTTTTTAATGCTCTCAGGATATATTCAGTATTATTCATTACTAATTATCAATTTATTTATTTGGCCTAATGTAACTTACCAAGATAATAATGGACGTTTCATATCTTAATCTTCAACTGTTCCAAAGCCAGATTTTGCTCGCGAATCCTCCCTAATCGCAAACAATCAACCAATGCCAGTAGTTCGTGAAGCAGAGTGTCATTTTGACTGGCTATGGGAGCAGAAGGATGCAGTGGCTCTATGCTTTGTCCCCTATGCTGCCCTTTCGCCCAAGGCCATACAAATTGATCACTGCCACTGATCAAATTGTTTAGAGGTGGCGCACTGTGTGCTGTTACCATACCTCGTACAATTGCCCCGGGTCTCTGCGGAAATACATATGGCATTCCATATTGTAAGAACTCAAGTAACGCACTTCTCATTAAGAAGCGCTTATCGGACGCAAGAAGTCCTGCCAGCATGCTGCGATTAAGCGATTCACTGATTTCACTCTGGCTAATAACCAACTCTTGAGCCAGATCTTTCATTAGCCAATCTGATTTTCCTTTTGCAGCTATTTTAAGCAGAACCATGATATCATGTGGACGCATGCCATTGTGTTTCTTCATCTCTTAAAGATTTGCATATTGCGATTCGCGATACGCAAATATATGAAATTTTGAGCAATCCAACTGCCCTGTTAACTTAAAAATGAATATTACCGTAATTACGGATTATGATAAATTAATTCTGGGAAAACACAAACACTTCCTCTATACTCATCCCGAATATCTGTGCAATATCATAGGCCAGTTTAAGGGAGGGAATGTATTTCCCCTTCTCCAGGAAAACTACGGTCTCCAACCTTACCCCTACTTTCCGTGCCAGGTCCGACTGGGTCAGGTTGTCCCGGGCACTGCGAAATCTTCTCCATGCAAGAAACAGGGCAAAGCCTACTACCACGAATGGGGCTATTTTTGGAGTTATAGCATCAATTTGACTAAGAAAATGAAGGTGCCCGAAAGGGTGCTTTTTTTTGTGCTTAAAATGTACCTGTATCTGACGAATCCCTGGTAGACCCGCCTCACTTAGGGCTGTAACTTTAATCTACACTCCTGGTTGAACTGGAGTCTTAATCCATTTAGTCAAACTTAAACACATCAACTATGAAAACACTATGTAATTTTTTAAGAACAACGAAATTGGTACCACTGGTACTGGTTTCAATTTTTGGACTCTTTATTGTAGCCTGCCAGGATATATATGACCCGAATCCGGTGGAAGCTAGCGAAGAGATAGTGAAGGAATCCTTCCTGCTGACACCTGCAGGTACAAAAATCATCGCATTTAGCGGGACTCTTGAGATTGATTTTCCGGCCGGAGTGATTGGAGAAACTACTTATATCGACATTTTCTCTTACTCTCTTTCCCATGTGGGATATTACAATCACAATATGATGAAGCGGGGATTCGGTATTGAAATTGGTGATAACCAGCTTAATCTGCTTGATCTTGCAACCCTGAGAATGAAATTCAATCTCAACGAATTCATGGATGGGGTTCCTGAATCGGAAGGCAGTCTCACCATTTACAGGGTATATCCCGATGTATATTATCCTACTTACATTGTATCCCTTGGTGAATGTTGTGTAGACGGCTCCTGTCAAATGATCAGCAGCTGCATTGAAAAGGGAGGGAATTTCATAGTTGGTGTAAAATAGCTAAAGTAGAATTTTTCTTTCCTTCCGGGGGCTATCTGTAATTGGATAGCCTCTTTTTGTTAATTCTGATCAATATCTTTCAGAATCTGACGGATTTGTGCTAGAAACGGGCGCTTATATCTCTTAATTTAGCTGTTACAAAGGCTGTTATTTCACCCGCTCAGCATCCACGATCCGCCCTATTCAGGAGAACCCTGACACCCTCTGACATCCTGGTAATATCCCGACTGTGATCATTTACCTCCATACCCTTGACAATCAAACAATAAACCTTTAATTTTAATATCTCTTTCCGGAGGTCATGTTTTTAAATTACCGGCATAATTGGATCCTGTTGGCAATTATGATCCTGTGCTTCATTTTCAGGATACAAGCTCTCTCCTCTCAAGCCCGTAATGATCCCTATGTGGTAGAAAAAATTCCTTTAACCGGAGAACTTTTCGGGATCTCAGGAAGATCCATTTTTCAGGATTTTCACGGGTTTATGTGGTTTGGGACCAACCATGGGCTCTTCCGGCATGATGGCATGGAATTTAAGCATTTCCGGCATTACACAGAAGACAGCACCACCATCTCAAATGACAGGATCCTGGGTATGGTTGAAGACAGGCAAGGTGATCTCTGGATAGCGACCAGGGTCGGTCTGAACAGGTACCAGACCGGGACCGGGAAAATAATCAAGTACAGGAAGGATCCCTCGATTCCTGTCTCAATTGCAACCGGCTCCCTTGAGACTATTTTCAGGGATCATCTGGACCGGATATGGATAGGCAAAAACAATGAATTTATAAAATATACACCTGATACGGATACTTTCCATAGTTACAGGCTGGCGGAACTTCAGGGTCCGGATGCCGGAATTCACAGGTACTGGAAAATGATCATGGATCTGCAGGGATATCTATGGGTGCAATATGGAGACCGGAAATTATGTAAATTCAATACCCGTACAGAAACAGCCGATACTGTGATTACCGGTCCCTCTTCCCTCAGGGACATGATTATCGACCGCAGGGGAAGGTTCTGGATCACCTCCACGGAGGGACTTTACCTGTTCAACCATAAGCAATATACTTTCTCCAGGGTCCTCTATCGCCGGGACGATCCTGACAGGTTGCATAACCAGACGGTCAGGGCCATTCATGAGGACCGGAGCGGCAATCTCTGGATCCGGACCTTCGATGGCATCTATGTATACGACTGTGATCTGAAACTAAGGTTCCGGAAACCTCATTCCGAGGTGTATCGCTATTCTTTTGAAGATCTCTATTTGACCAGACCTCTCTTCGAGGACCGTTCAGGCACCATCTGGTATTATACCCGGGATGCCATTTGTAAATGCTACCCGAAGCAACACCAGTTCAATGCCATGACTGGTTTTGAACCACACTATATTAACAGCCTCTGTGAAGATGGCAATCACAATATCCTCTTTGGTTCAGAGACTGTGTACCTCTATAATACCCGGAACAAAAGCCAGAGTAACCTCATTTTCAATGCTCCGGACCACCTGTCAAACCAACCTCGCATCCAGGCCATGGCATACGACAAGCACAATGATATACTATGGATCGGATCAGGAAATGGAGGTTTGTACAGAATCGACCATCCGGCAGATTCAATGAACGATGTAAAATGGTATGAAAGCGATCCAATATCGCGATTGTTCCTGGATAAGAAAGGAAGTATCTGGATCAAGAACTGGAACAAGCTTCCCATCTTGTTTGATCCGGTCGACGAGCGTGTATGGAATCTATATTCCGGTCCTCCGGGAGAGGAGGTCCTGGAACAGGAATCCTGTATCCTCCATGAATATAAGAACAGAACACTGCTGATCCTTGGCAAAGGAGGATTGTACAGGTTTCACCCCCCGTTTAAAAAGGCCTATGGAAATAAGATTGTCCCCGGCAGTATCAGTTTCCTGACAGATATTCATATTGATGGAGACTCATTGCTGGGAAAAAAGATAGCCAGCAGTCTTATGGACAGCAGGGGATCCCTGTGGCTGGGAACCAGAAACTGGGGAATGATCAGAGTGGATGGAGCGGGAGATCCGGGCAATGAAGGATTCTCCTTTCCTCAAAGAAGGTATACCACATCGCATGGATTGCCCAATAACACAATCTGCAGCCTTGTGGAGGACCATAACGGCAATATATGGATCGGCACCGAATTCGGGCTGTCAAGGATGAATCCTGACAGCCACATGTTTACCAATTATACTATGCTGCACGGATTACCTTCCAACGGATTCAGAGCTAACAGCTCCGTAAGGACCAGCGATAATATGCTCTTCTTCGGTACCAGGGGTGGTGTAGTATACATTAATCCGGCTATCAGTTCAGGAAACCAGGAGATCCCGCAGGTGCTGATAACCGGGTTAAAAATCCACAACCGGGATGTAATCCCGGGAAAAGACCGGGTCATGGAAAAACCGGTTTTCCTGTCAGACACCCTGAATCTGGATCATAACCAGAATCATCTCTCTTTTGAGTTTTCTGCAATGAATTATATCCAGCCCCATAACAATCAGTATAAATATATGCTTGAGGGGGTGGATGATGATTGGGTATATTGCGGCCACCGCAATTTCACTACATACAATGATCTGGGACCAGGAAATTACAACTTCAGGGTGACAGGTTCGAACAATGACGGACTTTGGAATCCCGAAGGCAAATCTATCTTTATCAAAATCCGCCCACCCTGGTACCGTTCCATTGCAGCGCTTATCTTATGGGATCTCCTGTTCATTCTGGCTATCGCCGGAATCATCAGATTAAGAACAAGAAGGCTTAAGATGGATAAGGTCCGCCTTGAAATTGAAGTGGAAAACCGAATTAATGAGATTCGCTGGATGAACGAACAGATCATCGAAATGGAAGCGATGAAAACCCGCTTTTTTAACAATATATCCCATGAATTCCGCAACCTGATCTCCCTTATAAAAATCCCGGTTGATTGCATTTGGGAAGAGGAACGGTTTTCAAAGAAGTGCAGGGTAAAACTGGATGTGATCAGGCACAACACCAATAAACTAACCAAGCTGGTGAACCAGTTGCTGGATATCTCCAAAATTGATAAGGGGAAAATGAAACTGGAGTTATCCAGAAGCAATATCTGTGATTTTGTCCATGCCATCGCTGTATCGTACTCATCCCTGGCCGAAACAAAAGGGATCCAGTACCGGTATATTATTTCACCCAACCATTCCATGGAGTTATATGATGAAGATAAACTGGAAAAAATTATCAACAATCTGCTCTCCAACGCATTTAAATTTACAGACGAAGGGGGCAAGATAATACTCGAACTGAAAAGAAAATCAAAGCAGAACGGGCTCGACGAAATTCTTGAGATCTCGGTTGCCGATACCGGCAGCGGAATTCCGAGGGAAGAACATGAAAAGATCTTTGACCGGTTTTACCAGGCCGAATCCACTCTTGTCAGGGAAGGAGGGGGAGCAGGTATAGGACTGGCACTCACCTACGATTTGGTTGAACTGATGCATGGAACAATCGACCTCGAGAGCACGGTTGGAAAGGGCAGCACTTTCAGGGTCCGGATCCCGCTGGGCACACATCACCTAAACGAAAGAGAGTATTCAGTGATAAAAAGGGAGAACCCGCATTACCACGAGATTGAATTGCCAGATGAAACTCCGGGATCTGATACGGGCCAACCAGGAGATCATAGCAGAGAAAAGAGTGTTCCCGGAAATGCCCCGTTGGTGCTTATTGTGGAAGACAATTCCGAGATCCGTACAATGATTGCGGATCATCTGGCTCCCAGCTTCAGGGTGGCAGAAGCGATAAATGGCAGTGCAGGGATGAAGATAGCCACAACGAGTATGCCGGACCTTGTTATCACTGATCTGATGATGCCCGGGATGGATGGTTTTGAATTGTGCTCCCGTATGAAATTGGATTTGCGCACCAGTCACATTCCGGTCATTATGCTTACCGGGAAAGCCTCCCTGGGAGACAGGCTCCGGGGATTGGAGTCCGGTGCTGATGACTACATTACCAAACCCTTCGAAATGCAGGAGGTTGAGATCCGGGTAAAGAATCTGCTGGAACAGCGGAAAAAGCTAAAAGAAAAATTCAGTCAAACCATTACGCTCGATTCAAAGGATATAATGGTCTCCTCACTGGATCAAAAGTTTCTGCGTAATGTGGCCGAAGTGGTTGAAAGAGAAATGAGTAATGAAGAGTTTAATGTGACCGGGCTATGCCGTAACCTCCATATCAGCAGAAGCACCCTTTCACGCAAACTGAATGCCCTTACCGGCCTGTCGTCTGTGGAATATATTCGTGCCTGCAGGATGCAGCGAGCCGCCTTGCTTTTGAAACAGCAGTTTGGAAATGTTTCCCAGGTTGCCCTGGAAGTCGGGTTCAGCAATCCATCCTATTTTACGAAGATGTTCCGCAAATCGTACGAAATTTCCCCCTCCAGTTATGCCAAAACCCATAACTGATCCGGCCCGGTGACCAGGGTGCTTTCAGCACTTCAAGCTCACGATCCGATCATGATGGATGAACTGCCGGTGAAATCGCTCTCCGACTAAACAGCCAGAGTAGCATAGTGCCCTGTGCAGGACATTTCATTTTGCCCGAAATGTGCAGGTTTCTGAACTATATATGGTAGAAACAATGGGCCGGGGCAATGTAAATTTACTCCAGAGCTTTTTTCCAGTACAGGAACATCAATCACGCATTAAGTTTCATTCAAAACCACAAGCTATGAAAACAAATTGGATTTTATTAAAAAGAAGCGGCCTGATCCCGTTGATCATGGCAGTACTATGCCTTGCCACCCTTAGTTGTGAGAAAGAATCCCCATTATTTACCGGTAGCTCCCTGGAACCGGAACCGGAACTTACCGGTAATGTAGTCACCCAGACCTTTATGGTTGAACCCGAGGGCACCTGGATCAATCTGTTCAATGGAACGGTCTATCTTGAGTTCCCGGAGGGAGCAGTCACGGTACCCACTCAGTTTAATATCTCCTCCTTCCCTGTGCATCACCTGGATCTGGACGGTATATGCACGGATTGCAGGGGCATCTCCATTGAAAATGGTATCCCTGAAGATAGCTTTAATAAGTTCACCAAGATCAGGATGAAGTATTCTGAAGAGCTTCCTGAGTCCAGCCTGACCATCTATAACGTATCACCAACTATCTATTCCGCTCAAAGAATAAACTCCATAGGAGACTGCTGTACAGAAAGCTCATGCAATATGATCACTGGCAGCATTGGCAAATGCGGATTTTATGTGGTTGGTGAGAACTAGTGCAAATTGGTGTTTACTTTTTCTCTCCCGGAGGCTGCTTCTCGCATAAGGCAGCCTCCTTTTTATTTATATCCCTCTGAACTGCCCTGAATGATTTGTGCAAGCATTTGAACGATTTGTGCATGGATCTGAACGATTTGTGCTAGAATCGATCCCTTCAATAGTTTAGATTTGACTGATGGTCATTTTACGCTAAAACATGTTGAGTAACTGTTTGACAAGTAAATCCTTATTGCATAACTTTATTTGACATCCAGCCCCCAGGCTCACCCTCTCAGCAACCACACTCCACCCTCTGCACACATTACAACACAACTACCCGGATAACTTTTACCTCAAACACCTGGTTCCGCCTGGTAAAATCCACAACATGATAAGAAGATCGATTCTTTTCCTCCCTTCCATCATTCTGCTCCTGCTCACTCATATTCAACTTTCCGCCCAGCACGGCCCGGTCAGCTCCCAGGATGTGGGTGTACTTGAAGAATATACCCATCCCCAGGTAACCTCCATTTACCAGGACCGCAGGGGACTGCTCTGGATCAGTACCTACCATGGAATGGACCGCTGGGATGGTAAGCGGATGGTCCACTATCCCTATATGCCCTTTGACTCCACCGGCAGTCCGGCCAGGTCTGTGGGCGGCTTTACAGGAGATGATCAGAATAATATCTGGCTCCTGGGAGATGGTCTGATGAGATTTGATCTTGAAACCGAGATATTCCACCAAATTCCTCTCATTTTCGAGGGTAAGAACCTGATACTCAGGTATCTTAATTATGATTCTGATGGCTTTCTCTGGTTGGGCGCCATTGAGGGAATCTTCAAATACTTCCATGAAAAGGACAGCCTTCAAGCAATCCCCATACTGGGAAGTGATGATATTGTCGAGAATTGGTTCAGGAAGGTGAGCATTCTAAAAGACTCAACAGGGGGCATATGGATGTCCCACAACCAGCATGGTCTGTGCTGGTTTGACCCAGATAGTGATGTTTTCAGAATACAAGCCATGGATCTGCCCGATGATGTGGATAAGTACATGAATGTTGGAACGATGAAAGAAGATCCTCAGGGCGACTTCTGGCTCTTTGGAAGAAAGGCGGAACTGGCCAGCTTCAATCCATATACCAGGAAGTTCCAATGGGCAGGATTACCTGTATACAATATGGTTGCACCTTCCTCATGGGGCGCTATCGCCATTGACCACCAGGGCAGGATCTGGTATGGCACGGACCGCGGATTAATGCTTTACGATCCTCTTTCAAAAGAGATCACTCCCATGGATACCATTAGTGCACTTCACTATGTCCTTGACATGATTACCGATCATCATGGCAATATCATCGTTGGTACACAGGAAGGTGTCAAGGTCATCAACACCCGGCAGACCGCTATAAAGACTATAGATGTTCATCTGAAACAGTATGTTGAGGGAGCAAGCTGGCATAGCAATGTGGTAAGGGATGAACAGTTCCTCTGGTCGGGAACCTTTAAAGCCGGACTTGTTCGATACAACCTGGAGACCGGAAAAGTCGTCAACTACCGGGTCGATGACCTGCCCGGCAGCGGCAACCATAACTATGTACCTGAAACCTTCAGGGACCGGTCCGGCCGGATCTGGTTTACTGCCGGATTTGGTGGCTCACTTTACCGGGTGAATCCGGATGAAAAGAGCTTCGAGCCTTTCCAGGTGGGTGAGAGCCACATGATCACCCAGTGTGAGGAAGGATTCTTCTGGATCCTCGGGAAGGATCACATCGTCCGCTTCGATCCGATCACCCAGGATACTACATGCATCCGATTCAAAAAAGCTCTCCCGGTCGAATACCTTTCTGGTCTACTGGAATTAATTCCATTTATCAGGGATAAGGAGGGCATCTTTTGGTATGCACAGCAAGACGGGGGACTGTATCGTATAGACCCGTTGAGCAGGGAATGGACCCATTACAACTACGATAAAAACAATCCCGCCGGGTTGCCGGACCAGCATGTAAAAACTATCTTCTGCGACTCCAGAGGCACTGTCTGGTTCGCTACCTGGGTGGGCCTTAGCAGAGTGATCAAACACCCCGATAACGATACGATTCTCTCTTTCGATAACCACTATATCACCGACCTTAAGCTGGGTCCTACCAACAAGATCACAGAGGACAACTACGGTAATTTATATGTGGGTACCGGGACAGGATTACTAGTGATCAGACCTGATGGGACCGCTGAGAAATATTCAGAAAAAGATGGTTTACTCGATCCCCCCCGAATCTGGTTAGTTGACCGTGATCATGAAAACGGTAACATCTATCTGGGCAGCAGAAAAATCCTGATTATCCCCCCCAGCTTTCTATCTCCAACCACAAGTACGGTGCCCACTATCTTTACTGAATTCCGGATCGGGGAAGAAATCGTTTCTCCCGGAGAAGATTCCCCTCTAAAAAGCTCTATTCTGGTAGCTGATCGCATGGACCTCCGACACGACCAGAATTTCTTCCGCATTGATTTTGCTGCGACTTATTTGAGTCACCCCGAACGTAATCGTTACCGCTACTTCCTTGAGGGCATCGACAGAGATACCGTATATTCAGGAAACCAGAGTTATGCAGAGTATACCGACCTGGCACCCGGAAAATACACCTTCTGGGTATCCGGAGCCAGCCACCGGGGGCCCTGGAATCCCGAAGGCAGGTCCATTGAGATCATTATCCATCCTCCCTGGTATAAATCCCAACTTGCACTCGGGGTCTACCTCCTTATGTTCATCTCCCTGATCCTCGGATATATCAGGATCCGCACTTCACGCCTGCGCCGGGAAAAACTCCACCTGGAGGCCGAAGTGGAGAACCGCACGGAAGAGATCCGGCAAAAGAATGAACAGATCATGGAACTGGATACCCTCAAGACCAGGTTCTTCAACAATATCTCCCATGAATTCAGGACCCTGGTAACCATGGTGAAGGCCCCGGCCGAGACCATCATGGAAGAAGAGAAAATGTCCCGAAAAGGGCACCAGGGACTGGAAGTGATCTACCGGAATGCCAACCGCTTAATGAAGCTAGTTGGCCAGCTGCTGGATATTTCACGGATCGATAAAAAAAGCATGAAGCTAAATCTCTCGGAGGAGAATATCTTCGACATGGCCCACTACATTGCGGTCTCATTTGCCTCCCTGGCCGAAGTAAAAGGTATCCAGTACCGCTACTACCTCCCAAGGACAGACACACTGGAGTGGATCGATGCAGATAAGCTGGAGAAAATACTTAACAACCTGCTTTCCAATGCATTCAAATTCACGGGTGAAGGGGGAAAGGTCCGCCTGGATATGAGCCATAAAAACCACAGCAATGGCATGGTAAACCTGCTGGAGATCTCAGTCTCCGATACGGGAACAGGAATCATGGAGAAGGAGCAGCAGAAGATCTTCGATCGCTTTTACCAGGCAGAATCCAGCTTAAAGCAGGAAGGAGGGGGTACCGGCATAGGACTGGCCCTCACCCGGGACCTGGTGGAGCTAATGCACGGCTCCATTAAGCTGGAGAGCATACCAGGAAAAGGGAGCACCTTTACTGTTCAGATCCCCCTGGGTAAGGAG
This sequence comes from Bacteroidota bacterium, assembly GCA_039714655.1. Lineage (GTDB taxonomy): Bacteria > Bacteroidota > Bacteroidia > Bacteroidales. The sequence goes on along the minus strand of JBDLIX010000073.1, from coordinate 5,818 downwards.
CATCTGGAAGAGCATGAATATTCAATGGTTGAACACCACCAGATTAATCCAGAAGCTATCCCTGATATACCTCTGATCACAGATGCCAGCCATGCAAGACTCCACTCCGAAACTGAAGATAGTGAGGGGATAAAAAAACCACAACTACTGGTGGTGGAAGACAATGCAGATATCCTATGGCTCTTAACCTGCAACCTGGAATCGGAATTCAATGTAGTGGAGGCTGTGGATGGGAGCGCCGGACTAAAGCTTGCCACGGAGCAAATGCCCGACCTGGTCATTACAGACCTGATGATGCCCAGGATGGATGGCTACGAGCTTTGCAAGAAGTTAAAGACCGATGTCAGGACCAGCCATATACCGGTAATCATGCTTACTGCCAAAGCCAACATGGATGATAAAATGATGGGGCTGGAGACCGGCGCCGATGACTACATAACCAAACCTTTTGAGATCAAAGAAGTACTGGTTCGATCAAAGAACCTGGTGGAGCAACGAAAAATACTGAGGGAGAAGTTCACCAGTCAGATCACCCTGGATCCACGTGATATTGTAATCACCTCTACAGATGAAAAATTCCTGTCGAAGGCCATGGACATTATTGAGATACACATGAGTAATGAAGAATTTGATGTTTCCAGGCTATGTGAAGAAATGCATATGAGCCGCAGTACCCTCTTCCGGAAACTGGATGCCCTTACCAACCAGTCGCCGGTTGATTTCATCCGAACCTTGCGCCTGAAGCGTGCTGCTGTTATGCTGAAAGAGAAATACGGAAATGTCTCGGAAGTGGCCCTGGAAGTGGGATTCAGCAATCCCTCCTACTTCGCCAAAATATTCAAACAAACATTCATGGTTTCACCTTCCGCGTTTGCAAAAATGCAACCGACCTAACCTGGATTCTATGTGAACTTACATGTTATCCACCAACCACAACCATCCAACACCAACCACCATGAAACAATCCATAACAATCATTCTTTCAAAAAGAAGAGGAAGATTCCCATGTTCATTGCTATCTCTGCTGGTCATGTTGCTTTCCTCGGGTATGGCAGTAGCACAGAACAGAGAGGTAAGCGGCATAGTTACTGATGCATCCACGGGTGAAGTGCTACTGGCGGTCATTATCATGGTAGAAGGGGGTGAAAATGGCACCGTCACGAATGATAAAGGTACATACTCCATAACTGTTCCAGACCAGAACAGCATCCTGAACTTCTCGCATGTGGGATATACCAGTCAGTCTATTTCCGCAGGATCACAGACTATCATCAATATTAATCTTGTACCTGAGGCCATGAGTATTGATGAAGTGATGTTTATTGGCTATGGCACCATAAAAAAATCTGATCTGACCGGGGCCGTTTCATCGATAAAGGCAGAAGAGTTTGAAAAAGCTGCACCTGTCAATGTGCAATCTGCTCTGCAGGGACGTGCATCAGGGGTACTGGTATCCCAAAATTCCGGTGCTCCCGGAAGGGAGCCTGTGATTCGGATCAGGGGAACTGGAACCATCAATGAATTTGCCCCCATCTATGTGATCGATGGGATGATCATGGACAATAGCGACATGAGGAATCAGGCCAACAGCATCAATTTCCTTAATCCTGCGGATATTGAAGATATTGAGGTGCTAAAGGATGCTTCAGCAACTGCAATTTACGGATCCAGAGGTGCACATGGTGTAATCCTGATTACTACCCGAAAAGGATTTGTCTCGAGTCCAGAAGTAAATTTCAGCGCCCAATTAGGATTTGCAAAAGCTGCCCCGATGAAAGAACTATTGGGGAGTGATGAATACATGGACTATAACAGAGAAGCGTATGCAAACTATTACGAAACAACACAACCGGATACATTGTATGAGCTTCAAAATATGCTTGAACAATATGCTGAAGGCTATGATACAGATTGGTTAGATGAGATACTGAAGGATGGACCGGCTCTTTCCCAGAATTACAATCTTTCGCTCCGTGGGGGTTCTGAAGAAGCCAGGTATGCTTCCAGTTTTGGATACTACAATGAAGATGGAATCCTTATTGATAACAGCAGTTACAGACGATACTCATTTCGCATCAATTCAGAGTATAAGCTTGGGAAAATAATCAGGATTGGCGAAAACCTTGCAATTACTCAGAATCAATCGGAAGGATTTGATGAGAACAATGTTGCATACCTCATGTTCCATGCACCTGGGACCAGTCCACTTTATCCTGTGCTCAAAGAAAATCCGGATGTGAATGATCCTAATTATGAATACAATAAATATGAAGGCGGAGTTGGCCATAATCCGGTTGCATCTATCTACAGGAAAAACCACCTGAATCAGACACTTTCACTGTTCGGGAATGCATTTGTTGAAGCAACATTATTCCAGGACCTTAAAATACGGTCAAGTATCGGTTTGAATATGGCCAGTTCTTATATAGAGGACTTTGCTCCTGAGTACAACCTCGCACCGGATAACCGCAATGACCAGAGCATAGTAACTAATTCGAATTATAGAACAAACGGCTGGTTATGGGAAAATACGATCACCTACTCCGGTGCATTTGGGAAAAATCTTATTACTGCTCTGGCAGGGTACACCTCAGAACATCTCAAGCTTGATTATCTGCAGGGCACCAAATTTGGGACTCCAAAAAATGATGAAGAGCTAAGGACCCTGGATGCGGCCATTAGTAATCCGCAAGTATACGGGGGCTATGACATCATTAACATGATATCCATACTGGGACGCCTGCATTACTCCTATGCTGACAGATACTTGCTTACTGCAAGTATACGGCGGGATGGCACTTCAAAATTTGGAGAGGAAAATAAATGGGGGGATTTTCCTTCAGCAGCTGTGGGTTGGAAAATCAGCAGCGAAAGCTTTTTTGAGGAGCTCAGCAGCAATCTCATCCCCTTGCTGAAAATTCGTGCAGGCTGGGGGCAGATTGGGAACTCCAATATGTCAGAATACAATACGACTGCCTACCTTTCCCAGATAGCATCTTCATCCCTGCTCCGGGCTCTGTTCAATGAAGAGCCTCATCAGGGATACTACTATAGTACAATTGGCACCCCCAGTCTTGGTTGGGAAACTGTCGAACAGGCAAATATAGGGATGGATCTGGGAATGTTCCAAAATGCACTAACTGTTACTGCTGACTATTTTATCAAAACCACCAGGGACATGCTAGTGAATGTGTATGTTCCGGGCTATGCAGGATATGGAAGCGGCAATGAACCATGGATTAATGCAGGTTCGGTCGAAAACCGGGGTTTTGAATACCTTGTGAGTTATAAAGGGAATGCCGGAAAGTTCTTTTATGAGATAATTACGAATGGCACTTCCTATAAGAACAAAGTGATCAGCACCAACCAGGATAGTGCCGCAATCTGGTTTGGCGGCATCCCAAACAGAACGATAGTTGGCTACCCGGTGGGATCTTTCTATGGATACCTAACTGAGGGCATCTTTCAAACACGGGGTGAAGTTGATAGTTATATTGATTCCCTGGGAAATCAGATTCAGGGCGGAGCTTCTCCGGGTGACTTCAGATTTAAAGATGTAAACGGGGATGGACAAATCACGGAGAAAGATATGTCAATAATCGGAAACCCACACCCCAAATTCATCTTCGGATTAACGCTAAACCTGAGCTATCGGGGTTTTGATCTTATGACCTTGTGGCAGGGTGTTTTTGGAGTTGACATCTGGAATTCCACGCTTGGCAGTCAGGGAAAACTAATGGGTGGTGGAAATGTATATCGGGACAGGTATCTGGAAGCATGGAGGGAAGAAGGAAGCTCCAATACCCAGCCACTAGTGACTATTGATAACTCCAATAGCAATTACAGGGATTCGGACTATTATGTGGAAGATGGTTCCTACCTGCGGATGAAACTGATCCAATTGGGATATAGTCTCCCGAGAAATGCACTCCAGAAGCTTCATATTGAATCATGCAGGATCTGGATCGGGGGCACTAACCTGCTCACATTGACAAACTACTCGGGTAATGATCCTGAGGTTGGCCTGGATGAGAATCCACTGGATAGTGGATTTGACATATCTAGCTATCCCAAGACCAGGAAGATCACAGTTGGGATTAACATAGAATTTTAATACGTTAAAATGAATATCAGATGAAAAATAAGATAACATACATTGCTCTTGCAGGATTTCTGAGCTTACTCGTGTTTTCATGCAGTGAGGACTTCCTTCAAACCAAACCAACCAGCAGCCTGACTGAAGCAAACTACTTTACATCTGTTGATGAACTGGAAAGTGCCTTATATGCCTGTTATTCTGCAACTACAGCCTTTTTCTACGAACCCTGGATGTTTAGTCACATTGCGTTCCCACTGTTCGCTTTAGGAGATGTGGGATCAGATGATTCGGAGGTCGGGGGAGGTGATCCTTCATGGGATGTTGAAAGTGTTTTCCATGAAATTTCAATGTCACGTCAGGGTACTGATAATTTTATGCTCTGGTTCTGGTGGAGCATGAACTTTGACCTGATCGGGAAATGCAACCTGGTCATTGATAAATCGGCAGAGATGCTCCAGAATCCTGACTTTGATGCAGACAGGATTAAAAGGATTGTTGATCAGGCTAAGTTTTTCAGGGCCTTTGGTCTATACAACCTTGTAACCATGTACGGGAATATCCCCATGCCAACACATTTCCTCAGTCCCGATGAACTTAATCTGGAACGAACCAGCGCTTCATTAGTCTGGGATCAGATTGAAAAGGACCTGGAAGATGCTACAAATCTTCCAATGAAAAGCCAATGGGGAGAATCGGGTAGGATCTCACAGGGTGCAGCTTATGCCCTGCTTGGGAAGGCATATATGTGGCAGAAGCAGTATGACAAAGCCATTGAAGCTTATACTGAAGTAATTAATTCCAATGAATACGCATTGATGACGGAATATGGGGATGTACACCGCCATGGATCGGAGCACGGAATTGAATCTATTTTTGAATTTCAGCATGCCACAGGAACAGATGGAGGGGATATGACCACCTGGTTCTGGATTTTTTCAATGCCTAGAGATCAGGGAGCCGGGGGGGGGTGGGGTTTTGGCAATCCAACCCAGGACCTGATTGAAGAATTTGAACCAGGTGATCCAAGAATCATCTATACAACTATATTCGAGGGGGATGTATTTCCGTCCTCCTTTAGTGACAGTGGAAGGTATGTGGTTGAAAACAATGGTTCACAGACGGACTACACATCCCGGAAATCATGGATCCCTATAGATGAACGAACCAGCCCTGATCCAAGGAACCTGGATAAAAACTATAGATACTGCCGGTATGCGGAAGTACTCCTGTTTTGTGCCGAAGCCTTGAATAATGATGGCCAGCCGGAAAAAGCTAAAGAATATCTTAACATGGTAAGGAAAAGGGCCCGGAATAGTTCACCTGAGGATGTGGAACGTATATCCTGTGTATGGGATCTTTCATATACAGGAGAATTATTACCGGATGTAATTACCTCCGATCCGGCAGCATTACGAGAAGCCATATGGCATGAACAGCGCGTTGAGCTGGCCTTTGAGGGTCATCGAAGATGGATCCTCTTGCGCACCGAGCGTTTTAAAGAAGCCATGGAGGCGGCAAAAGGCGCCAAGGGATGCATTGTAGAAGATCATGAATGGCTCCTGCCAATTCACCCAGATGAGGTAAACTACTCGAACGGACGAATCCCACAGAATTCAGGGTATAATTAAGAGATTCTTTTCAAGACAAGATCTGTTACTTGGCTTGAATTTAAGAGATAATAAAGAAGATCCCGGGGCCCTCATAATACCCCAGGATCTT
>JBDLIX010000072.1:0-25230 GCA_039714655.1 Bacteroidota bacterium | reverse complement strand
CTCTGAAGGAAGCACCTTTGTATGCACTGAATCTGAGCTTTACCCTAAATCATAAGTATTAGATCAGTAGAATATCCTTACCTGGTTCATGCTTCGATGGATAGTTCTACAAGGGATCCTTCTGTTGTGTTATCTTCGGATCCGATATTGCGATAAATATAAAAAATCTTGCGTCCACTAGCTTTTGAATAATTGCTGATTATCTCCGAAACGATCTTCATTCCCTTTCCTGTCCTTCCCAATGGATTTTCCGCATTCCCAAACCCGATCCCATTATCCTTTATCTCTACTTTCACAAGCTTTCCCTTCCGATGGGCATTAACCACCACATGCATAGGTTTCTGCTTGTCGTGAAAGGCATGTTTAACCGAATTCTCAACAAAGGCATGGATGCACATGGAGGGAAGCTCGATTTCCATACAATCGTTCGATATGTCAAATGAAAAACTGAAGTTTTCCCCATACCTGATCTTTTCCAGTTCAAGGTAATTTCTAACGAAATCGATCTCTTCTCTCAGGGTAACCACCACCCGTTCGGAGGAATCGACCACATCCCTGATCATCCGGCTGAAGCTGGTCAGAAAATTGTTTGCCTTCCTGTTATTTCCCTGCATGTACATGGCGGAAATCGAATTGAGGGCATTAAAAATGAAATGTGGATTCATCTGGCTTTTCAGGGATTGGAGTTGCAGTGTCCTCAGGCGCTTTTCATTCTCCATTCGTTTCTGTTCCTGCCTGATCTGGAATACCTGCACGAGATAAATGAATGCCAAAATGCTTAAGAAAATAGCAAAACCGTAAAAGTATTCGAAATATCGTCGTGGATTTATCTCAATGGCTATTGTCTGTTCATTAGAGTTGGTTCTGAGATGAATTCCGTTTTTAATGATATCTGTACTAATACTCTTGATATGTATGAGGCCGGAAGGAGGAACTTTCAGGTCCAGCCTGGCAAGCATTTTATGATCCATATCCGTAAGACTTAAAGCCCCATCGGAGGTAATATAATATAGGACCTCATCATTTCCCGGATACCTGAATCTACCTGTATGCACCGCCCTGAACCAGTCACGTTCAAGAATATTTTGTAATTCAAGATTTCTGTCATACGCATATAGTTTCCCATTCAGGTCATAAATAAACACTTCCTGGTTCCGGACATAAAAAACAGGCTTTATGCCCTGGAACTGATCCGGTAATAATTGCCTGCCTTCAATCTTTCCGGACAGACTGACCAGTAACAATTCATTATGGATGGAATCAAGGTTTCCTTTGTAAGTCTTCACTACTACCAACTTCTTCATTCCATCTGTCTCCATGACCTGCGCATCAACCACCGACCCGAAAGCAGGGAATTCAAGGGGCTCAAATTCAAACTCCAGATCATGTGTGAAGACCATGAGCCAAGAACTCATATCAGAATAAGGCACCTTGATATCACTGTAGTTTCCGAAGGCAGAAACCCTTCCCCAGTACTCAGGAGTTCCGTCATTATCAAGATCGTCACTCCGGAGAAAACTGCGTGGCCCGCTTCCGGCAGTGGGGGAACGATACAGGCTGTCGTTTACTATATCGTAACAATACACATTACGCGGACTCCGTGTGAAACCCGCAATAACCGAGAAATAGAAATCCAGGCTCCCATCGCCGTTCACATCCCCCATTTGTCCCCCTGTAATCGTGTAGGATGCCTCCCCGTTCATCATCCGGGTACCGGGAATCATTTTCCGGGCAATGAGCTGTCTCCCGCCTGCATTGGGATCCACCACATTAAGCCAGAGGGAGTCCCCCACGTGGGTGAACAGGTAAAGCTCGGAAAGCCCGTCACCATTGTAATCCCCTTCAAACAACCGGCACCTCCTGAGCAGGGATCCCCTTACATTTGCCTGATCAATAAGGTCTCCATCCCATTCATAAATAAGCAGCTCAGTCAGGTCGCGCACCTTTAGAACCGATCGGATCATTTCCGTTTTTTCATCCTGGTCCAAGTCGAAATAATCCCGCTGGTCCTTATAATTAAAAGGAGCGGAACTTACCAGCCTGCCTCTGTACGGATATTGTCGCTCAATAAAAAAAATACAGATCAATGTGGTCAGGACAGCTGAAATCAGTGCCCTGCTTGCTATCCTGTACCACTTTCTCATAGATGTTCTCTGTAGGGTTTGGTTTTAAAGATATCAATTCTCCCTGTATTCATTGGCAGCAGTTTCTCCTTGTATATAAAGAGATTGGAAATATTGGTATTAATCCAGACTAATATTACAGCATCCTTTTCCTGGAGTTTCCGTATATATAAAAGTTGAAAAAAATAGAACCTGCTTAAGGCTGGCTTCCATGCAACCAATTCGACCTGTAACCGGTTCTAATTGAAAATACGGAATGTTTTTTGCTATTTTACAACCTTTATTTGAAGAAGCTAAAACCCAAATTCAACCCCAATGAAAATGAAAAGCCCTCACGCTTATGCTTTTGCATTATTATTAAGTCTACTCAGTTTTTCAGGTTTATTACTAAAGCCACTCCAGGCGCAGTCCGGATATCCTGTAATCGATACCACGGACCTGGTTGCCTATTATGATTTTTACGGCAGTTTTCGTGACTCAACAGGAAAAAACGCAGACGCTTTCCCATCTAATGCCGAGCTTACCGACGACCTTTTTTGCTATCCGGAGAATGCGGTTCATCTGACGGCTGCTGACAGCTACCTGAGGATTGAGGACGATGCTTCACTGGATCTGACAGATAGGTTCTCCATCTCATTCTGGCTCTATCTGGATTCCGTTCCAGCAGCGGAGACGCGGATCATCTCAAAGTCCGACCCTGCGGAGCCAGCTGCCGGAAGTTTCTGGATATCGCTCTTGCCGGGTGAGGAGGACCCCTCCGGAACGCCGTGGAGCTTCTCCTTTACCAATACCGAGGGGACAGTACAAACCTGCAGGGCGGAATGGGGCATGTTTACAGGACACTGGATCTATTACACGGTTACCTTTGATGGAAGCATGGTAATGATGTATCTGGGAACAGAACCCGTGATTGAGTTTGCAGTGACTCCCACATCCATGCTGCCCAATGACCATCCACTCTGGATTGGCAATTCGGTGGGCAGCGGGTTTACGGGAAAACTGGATAACATGCTGCTCTATAAACGCGTCGTACAGGTCCAGGAACTGGAAAGCATCAAAAACCAGTCCCTGGTCATACGGGATACCGAACGGCCTGCCATCACAGCCGGTATAGGAGATGAAGTTGAGCTGGTTTCCAAACACAGCGGTCCCAACCTCATTTATACGTTTTCGAAGGACGGGGATATTCTCCAGGAGGGAAGGGATTCCATTTACCTGTTGGAGATCCAGTCAGTCAGCGATTCCGGGGTCTACACCTGTACCGCATACAACTGCTTGAGTGAGCACACCAAATATTTTGATGTTGAACTCCTTCCCTTCGATTACTATCCGTCACTGGACACAACCGGGTTGCGTGCATTTTACACCTTCCATGGAGATTACAATGATTCCACGGGGAATACCGGACCTGCTACGGCTCATTCGGTGGTGGCCGATACCGGGATCTTTGGCAATCCGAATCAAGGGGTCAGATTTTCCGGACAGGACAGTTACCTTGAGATCCCGGATGACCCGGACCTGGATATTACGGATCAGTTTAGCATTTCGCTCTCTCTCATGATCGATACTGTTCCTGACGGGATGGAGGCGCTGCTTGCTAAACCGGATGGTAGCACAGATACCATCGGGAACTACGGATTATTTCTCGATTCCGGCCTGAGCCTGCTCTTCGCCATTACCGCTTCGGATGGCACAGTCTACAAACATGTCTCTACAAGCAAACTTCAGCCAGGAGTATGGCATCTTGTTACGGTCAGCTATAATGGGACAGAGATGAATTCCTATCTGGACGGTGTTCCTGATACGCCTCTCCCGGTACCCGGCCTGAGCCTGAGGATAGATGATAATTCGCTGATCATAGGGAACCCGGGTGATGGGATTAAATCCTTTGTTATGGATGATTTCCGGCTTTATGCACGGGCCCTGGAGGAGGAAGAGATTATAAAGTTCACCGGGCTGCATATACCGAAGGCGATGAGCAGCCAGCAATCGACGTTGGCATGCCCGGGAGAGGTGGTCGAATTCACTCCCATCGTTTCGGGTCCCTTTCTTCATTATACATTCTTCAGAGAAGGTGTGGTTTTACAGGAAGGCCATACTCCTTCGTATACCATTTCCATTAGCTCGGAGGAGGATCTGGGCGTGTACCGGTGCATTGTGAGCAATGGATATGGCACATGCGAGGTAGAGATGAGTGTGCAACCCGGAAAACTTTATGAAGGGATCTACATTTATGATGTGACAACCACTGAGATCTTCTATTCAGAGTATGATCAGGTTAAGCTGGTTTTCTATGCCAGTGACAACCTGGTGGGACTGGAGTATGAGATGTACCATAATGGAAACCTGATGCCTGATGCTTCCTGGGGCCTTAATACCATTGACAGTGCTGGAGTTGAAGATGTGGGTGAATATTACTTCGTGGTTGTCAACGGATGTGAGCGCATTATTTCCGATACGGTTACCCTGATTATGCAAGGCCAGGAATATACAAGCTTTGAAGCGGAAGGATGGGATTGGACCGGAACTATCAGCGGTACCGGGAATTCATATTTCAGCAGCATAAGCAGCGGTCCCGATGGCAGTATTTGTGTACTGGGGCATTTTGCCGGGGGACTGAAAGTGGAAGAACGCGAAGTTTTTTCATCGTTAGCCGACGACATATTTATTGTAAAGTATTCGAAAGACGGGGATTACCAATGGAGCCAGTATATTGTCAGTCCCAACCATAAAGGGAAGGGCGATCTGGCCGTAGATAGCGATGGCAATGTATATGTATCCGGATCATACCGGAATTCCATTCATATTGCAGGTCAGTCACTGACCACCGATAAGGTGGGTGGAAGCGGATACCTGGCTAAATTTACTTCAGCTGGTGCACTGGTCTGGATTAAACCGGTAGAACCTACAGGAGGGGTTCAGTGCGACAATATTGAGATTGATGCTGAGAACCATATCTACCTGGGCGGAAACTTTACTGGCTCCCTAACCATAGGATCCTTTGAGGTGACTGGTTCCTGGGATCAGTATGCCACAGTCATGTTCCTGGCCCGTATGGACAGGGAGGGAGATTGCGAGTGGATCAGTCATGCCGTTACCGATGCCGATATGATGATAGGTTTCGGGCTTATCGACATGGACCTCAGTGCTTCCGGAGAAGTAGTTACCTGCGGGACCTACACAGGACAGGCCGATTTCGGCAACGGGGTGGTGATGAATCCGGTAATAGAGGCCCCTTTCCTGGTGAAGTTCAATGAGGAAGGTATGGCTCAGTGGGGGACAAACCCGGCTTTCAACAGTGGATTCGGTGAGGCTTTTGATTTGAGCGTGGATGAGCAGGACCGGATTTTCATGACGGGTATGTTTCTGAACGATATCAGTTTTGGAGATCTTTCTGTTGTGAGTGACGGCTCCAGGATGGAAGAGATTTTCCTGGCCCGTTTTGATGCCGGAGGTGTTTGTACTGCCCTGAACTACTACGGGAGCCTGGGAGATGGCTGGGACTTTGGCATAGGTTATGAGCCGGCTTCAGATACAACCGGATTCCTGATAGGGATGTATGGGGATACACTGATCATGGGAGCGGATACCCTGATTGCCGGAGAGGGGAGAGATTCAAGAGAAATGTTTCTTGCACAACTGACAGATGATGGTGAAGCCCTCTCCCTAAAACCTGCTGGGATCAGAGCCAACAGCTTCTTTGGAGAAATTCATGTGGCGCATGATGGCCGTATCTATTTCGCAGGACTCAATACAGGGGTCTCTATGAAAAAGGCAACTGCTGCAGGAACCCCGAATATTGCATTTGTCGGATACAGAGCATGGAGCGGGACCCAACATGTGGCTATAGAGAACGATCCTGTCGATAATGATTACATCGTTTATCCCAACCCTGCCAGCCAGGTAGTTTTTGTTAAATCACCCGACCGCTTACCTTTTGAGCTCCGCATATTTGGAATCTCCGGAAAAAGCTACCTGCACCTGGATGACCAGCCTGAGTATGCAGTGGATGTTTCAGGCTTGATTCCCGGGATATATATACTGAAACTGGAAAGAGAGGAAGAAATCAGTATCCATAAGATTGTGGTCCGGTAGCAGCACGTAAGATCAGCCTATGGATTATTCCTTGACCATACACAAACAATTTGCCTTATGATTATAAAACTTTTTATCTCCATTCGTTTTGGCAACTTGAGTCATTTAGTTCATAATGTGCAGTTACAGAAGCCCCACCAGGACAATCCTGATGGGGCTTTTTGCTGCAAAGTAAACTCTCAGCATTTTAAGAGAAACCCTTACTCCTTTGAAAATTTTTTGACTACAGTACCCTTATTCGTTTCAAGCATGATCATGTAGAACCCTGCAGGCAGATCCGACAGATTGATTGTCCCGGTGTGCCCCTCTGTTTTGGCGTTGAACAATAGTTTTCCTTGAGTATTGTAGATCCTGGCTACTGACGAACCTGATAATCCGCTTATTTTAAGCTGTTCAGCGGCAGGATTTGGATAAATTACTACAGGCTCATTCTCTGATGCTGTCATACCCGTAACAAGGTCCACGGTTACATTACTTTCAACTGTGTTTGCAATTAAATTAAATGTCACTGATCCGCTTCCATTGAAAGGAATCTTCAAAACTGCAGCCCCTTCCGGCGGGGAAGAAACAGTGCAAAGTCCTAATCTGTAGGTTGTGCCACTAATATTAATTGCTGACATGAGCTCCGAAGGACTCAGCGATGGAAAATTTTCTTCCAAAATAACCGGAGTACCAAGAATCCCATTCTCATTCGAAGCAGTTACATTTAATCCCAGCAGTTCACCAAAGGAGTAAAACACAATATTGTTACCTACAACCTCAACGGTTACATCAGCCATTGAAACTGATTTCGTAGTCTCAGCAGCGAAACTTGAGATTATTCCAGCCGAGTATTGTAATATCATACTTGCATCATAGGCTGTAATGGTACCTGTCCCATCAACGTTTGCAGTACTGTCACGCCAATGTTCCCACGGTAAAGGGTCAATCCCCGGTAGCGGATCTATCCCCACCGAATACTGCAGTGTAAGTGCTGCATCGTAAGCCAGGATCATGCCGTCATCATTCACGTCACCCAGGGAAAATCCTGTAATGGTGAAAATGTCGCCACTTGTCGGGATTGAGACTACGTTATTGCCCCAAAGATCGGTCCCGCTGCTAAAACGAACCGTCACATCACCATCCGCTTTTGGAATTTGATAAAGATAGTTGTAAACCGTATCATTCAGACGGGTCATTACTTCATCTGCAAGGGTTACAGCACCACTGAGGCTGAGTGAAACAGGATTTGCAGCCTCCATGAACTCACTGAAAATTGCTGTGATAAGAAGTGTATCAGCAAATCTGTTAACAGTGTCGTTGTATACGATATAAGCCGTTGGCGGTGAAGTTTCGGTAATAATTACTGTGCCGTTGACCAAATCCAGTACGGGTGTACTGTTCAGATAGGCATTGGAAATCAGCAGCTCCGTGGTACCTGCCACCAGTGAGTTGAATTGCAGAAGCAGGATATCACCTGCACCTGTGATCGCTGTCGAATTCATATAACTGACAGATAGCTTACCCGGAACAGCGGAGTTGGCCACAACGGTTCCTCCTTCTGCCAGCGTTCCTGCAACAGAAATACCACTGTATTCCAGCAGTGAAATGTCATAATCTATATCAAATTGGTAAGAGATAATATCATCCGCTGCAGTCAGTGAACTTACTGCAACCGCTACTTCAACTGGCTGACCTCCGTCAACGGTATCGTTGAGCAGGGTTATAGAAAAATCACCCGGTACAGGAGCAGTGCCTGACCCATGGTGGGTTCCGGGGTCACAATCGGCGAAATCAGCTGAAATGATCTCCCAACCGGCAGCGCTCCACAGGCTATTGGGAATCATCACACTGGCCACTCTTTCAGCCCTGGAATCCAAGTATTCCCAAAGCTCACCGGTTCCATCCGTATCGATTACCCCATAAATATCATGAAGGGTTCCGCTGCTATGATCCCCATCCCGGAAAAGGCAGTAGGCATCATCACCATTGCCGATTAAAATCCCGGTTACAAGATCAGGAGCAAAACCATAGATTGTTTCAAATGCTGAACCACCAATCACAAATGTTTCTCCGGCAGCAACGATTCCTGTAAGCTGCACATCACCCCAGGTGGTTCCTCCATTGCTCTGACGTGATAAGTAGAATGTAAAAGTACTGAAATCAACAGCCTCACTGCCTGCGTTGTAAAGCTCAATAAATCGTCCGGTATATTCATCTGCAGGATCTGTGACCTCTGAAATGAATAAACTGTCCTGTGCCTGCGCTGATACTGAAACGATCAGCAATGCACCCATAAATACCTGTGTAAAAATTTTCTTCATCATCATATATTTTCTTGGTTAATGTGATGAAGTGTGGAAATATCGGTTTGCAGATTATAAAAAAATCTGCCTCCGCCATTTATGCAATATGCGATCCTGCGGTGCGTTTTAATTTTAAACGTGTTGCAGACAATATGGAAATTTGGCATCTGAAACCCAATCATCTCCAGATCCGGGAAAACAATTCCCTGAAAATTTTTCTCTTCTCTGCATTACTGATCTGGACAGGAAGTGTGATACAAGGACAGATAAGTGTCCACGAGCTGACCGGGGCAGATTTGAACAGAATCCAGACTGCAGTCCCGTTCTTAACCATTGCACCGGATGGAAGATCCTCCGGGATGGGTGATGTGGGTGCAGCCTCAACTCCCGATTTGAATTCCCAGCATTGGAACTCCGGAAAATATGCTTTTGTGGAGGGGAAAGGCGGGATGGCACTCACATATACTCCCTGGATCACAAATCTGATCCCGGATGTAACCCATCTCTATCTTGCTAGCTATTATAAAATTGATAACAAAAGCACAGTCAGTAGTTCCTTGCGATATTTCTCTCTCGGAACAATAACTTTTAGTTCAATTGGAGGACCTGTTGTTGGCGTGTATCATCCAAGAGAATTTGCTTTGGATGCCGGATTCTCCAGGAAGTTTACAGATCATTTTTCAGGAGGTGTTGTACTCAGATACATCTGTTCTGACCTCACCCATGGACAGCCTGCTGCCAGCGGAGATGAGACAAATGCCGGCACCTCTTTCGCCGGCGATCTTGGGTTTTATTACCAGGATGATATTCAGGTTGGGGAGAAGGATGCGCAATGGGCAGCAGGATTAAATATCTCGAATGTGGGTACACCTATTTCCTATACAGAAGATGCAGACAAAACACCAATCCCCACAAACCTGAGATTGGGTGGCAGATTCAGTTATAACATCAACGAAAACAATACCCTATCAATCCATGCCGATCTGAATAAATTGCTGGTCCCCACACCCCCGGTATATATGACCGACTCAGCAACCAATGATCAGATCATTGTACGCGGAAAAGCGGCTCCCGAATCTGTGATCCTGGGGATGTTCCAATCCTTTTATGATGCTCCCGGTGTGGATCGCGGCAACGGCGTCTACAGTATTGCCGCAGAGGAGTTCAACGAAATTTATTATGGTCTTGGAGCAGAATACAAGTACAGAAACAGGTTTGTCATTCGCACAGGGTATTTTCATGAACACAGTTCCAAGGGAAACAGGAAATACTTCACCATGGGTGTGGGTACACAATTCAGCATCTTTTCACTTGATTTTTCATACCTGGTTCCCACCAAAGGACATAACCATCCATTAAGTAATACATTCAGATTAATGCTCACAGCGACATTTGGCACCATTGCCACTCCTCCCAACAACGGTATTACCTTATAAGTGAGCTTACCCCTCCCCAGGATATCAAAGAAGATACAATCACAATACAGCTGAAAAAGAAATAAAATCTTCCAGTCGTATTGGAAGAAATATTTGATTTTAATTCACATCTTTAACAAAGATTGATTTACTTTTTTCACTAATAATTACCATGGCAAAACTAAAAGGCATCGATAAAGTGTTAATCATTGGTTCCGGACCTATTGTGATAGGGCAGGCCTGTGAATTTGATTACTCAGGAACGCAGGCTTGCAAAGCATTGCGTTCATTAGGCTATAAAATTGTACTGGTTAATTCCAATCCGGCAACAATTATGACAGATCCGGAAATAGCAGACGTAACCTACCTTGAGCCACTGAATGAATATGCTTTAACAGAAATCATTAAAAAGGAGAGGCCTGATGCACTTCTTCCAAACCTGGGGGGGCAGACAGCATTGAATCTATCCTCATTGCTGGCAAAAAAAGGAATCCTGGAATTTTATGGTGTGAAAGTGATTGGCGTCAATATCGATGCAATAGAGAGAGGAGAAGACCGTACCGCTTTCAAGGAGACCATGAATCGCCTGGGAATTGAGATGCCCGCCAGCAAAGCGGTGAATACCCTTGAAGATGCAGAAAAAGTTGCAGGGGAGCTGGGATATCCGGTGGTGATAAGGCCTGCATATACCATGGGCGGCACAGGTGGCGGCCTGGTGTACAATATTGAGGAATTACGGATCATTGTCAGCCGGGGATTATCGGCAAGCATTGTGAACCAGGTACTGGTGGAGGAGTCTGTCCTGGGTTGGGAAGAGCTTGAACTGGAAGTGGTAAGGGATGCAAAGAACCAGATGATCACCGTATGCTTTATTGAAAACGTAGATGCCATGGGGGTACATACCGGTGATTCATTTTGCACAGCACCCATGCTTACCATTGCTCCTGAGCTTCAAAAACGGTTGCAGAAATACTCCTATGATATTGTGGAAGCGATCGAGGTTATAGGAGGTACAAACGTACAGTTTGCGCATGATCCTAAAACAGGAAGGGTGGTTGTGATTGAGATCAATCCGCGTACATCACGCTCATCGGCCCTTGCCTCCAAGGCAACAGGATTCCCAATTGCACTTGTATCCTCACTGCTCGCAGGTGGATTAACAATGGATGAGATACCTTACTGGCGTGACGGAACACTCGAAAAATACAGTCCATCCGGAGATTATGTGGTGGTAAAATTTGCACGGTGGGCTTTTGAAAAATTTGACAACCTGGAAGATAAACTTGGCACTCAAATGCAAGCCGTAGGTGAAGTCATGAGTATTGGAAAGAACTACAAGGAGGCCATGCAAAAAGCCATACGCTCATTGGAAATAGGGCGTCATGGACTCGGATTTGCCAAGGATTTTAATCAAAAAACCCTGGATGAACTGATGGCATTGCTCAAACATGCTTCCAGCGAACGGCAGTTTATTATGTATGAAGCATTGCGCAAGGGTGCAGATGTGGAGGAGCTTTTCAAAAAGACCCATATTAAGAGCTGGTTTATTACTCAGATGAAGGAGCTGGTGGAACTGGAAGAGCAAATGCTGAAATTTACCTGGGAAGCATTGCCTGATGAGATATTTATACAGGCAAAGAAAGATGGGTTTGCTGACAAATATTTAGCCATGTTGTTGAAAGTACCTGAAAAGGCAATCAGGGAAAAACGTATTTCACTTGGTTTATCAGAAGCATGGGAACCTGTACCGGTTAGTGGGGTAGACAATGCGGCATATTACTTCTCGACCTACAATGCTCCCGATAAAGTTGAAGTGAGCGACAGAAAAAAAATAATGGTATTGGGAGGTGGACCCAACAGGATAGGACAGGGTATTGAATTTGATTATTGTTGTGTACATGCGGCTTTTGCCATTCGCGATGCCGGACTTGAATCAATCATGGTCAATTGTAATCCGGAAACTGTTTCCACGGATTATGACACTTCCGATAAATTGTACTTTGAGCCATTGACAGCAGAGGATGTATTAAGCATTTATCATAAGGAGAAACCGGAAGGAGTTGTCGTTCAATTCGGAGGGCAAACACCCCTGAATCTGGCAAATGAGCTGGCTGAAGCCGGCGTGAAGATCCTGGGCACAACACCGGATACAATTGATCTGGCAGAGGATCGTGACCGTTTTCGTCAGATCATGAAGAAGTTAGAGATTCCGCAACCGGAATCGGGCATGGCAAGTACACTGAAAGAGGCAAAAGATATTGCTGCCAGAATCGGTTATCCACTAATGGTGAGACCTTCATACGTTCTGGGGGGAAGGGCAATGAAGATTGTCCTTGATGAAGATATGCTTGAGCAATATGTAACCGAAGCAACCGATGTTTCTCCTGACAGGCCCCTGCTAATTGATATGTTCCTGGATGATGCCATTGAAGCTGAAGCTGATGCCATTGCTGATGGTACCGATGCATTCGTTCCTGCAGTCATGCAGCATATTGAATATGCAGGGATTCATTCCGGAGATTCGGCCTGTGTGATACCCCCTGTGATTATTCCTGAGAAGCACCAGGAGACCATAAAGGAATACACCAAAAAGATTGCCATTGAATTGAAAGTGGTAGGATTAATGAACATTCAGTATGCGATCTATAAAGATGTGGTTTATATACTGGAAGCAAATCCAAGGGCATCACGTACCGTACCCCTGGTTTCCAAAATATGCAATATATCCATGGCTAATATTGCGACCCAGATCCTTCTTGGGAAAAAACTTTCCGATCTGGACTTAAAAGAGCGGAAAATTGAACATTTTGGCGTTAAGGAAGCAGTATTTCCCTTCAATATGTTTCCCGATGTGGATCCCTTACTCAGTCCGGAGATGCGTTCAACTGGCGAAGTTCTTGGCATTGCTGACTCCTATGGACTGGCATTTTTTAAGTCCCAGGAAGCAACACTCACCCAATTGCCACTGGAGGGTACCGTATTAATTACAATTGCTGACAGGGATAAGGATAAAATCCTTGATTTTGCCAGGAGTTTTCAGGATATGAAGTTTAACATCATGTCTACCGGGGGAACAAAACATTTCCTGGAAGAGAATGGTATTAAATGTGAAAGCGTAAAAAAAGTTCATGAGGGCAGGCCGAATATTGTTGATGCCATTAAGAACGGGGTAATAAATCTGGTGATAAATACACCTTCGGGGAAACAGAGCGAATATGATGATTCCTATATCCGGAAGAGCGCCATTAAGCACAAGGTGCCTTATATTACAACTACTTCAGCAGCCTTAGCCGCCACCAGAGGCATCAAGGACCGGAGGAACGGTGCCTATAAGGTGAAGTCTTTACAGGAATATCACCTGGCTATCAAGGAGTAAAGAAAGGGTGCCCTAAAACTTGGTCTCCAGGAATTTTACCGCGAATTTTTGAGCTGGTAAAAGGTACCCCGCTCCTGCTGGGTGGTTTCAATACTCCCTGATTCCTCCAGCACACTCAGGTACTTATTGATTTCGTTGATATGAAGGCCCAGAATCTTCTCCAGGTCCTCCAGGGTACAGGGCCGTCTTGAAAGGGTTTCCAGAATGGCACTTTCCACATCGGTTCGGTACGATTTCACATCTTTCCGATCCTGGGGAGGCGCAATGATCTCTACATGTTCCAGTTTCCATTGCCCGGAAATCTTTTCAAGTTCTTCCCAGGTTGCTGCCCTCAACCCTTCCACTGTTCCCGGCCTGTCGAGTGTATTCAACTGAATCCGATCGGGTTTGATCTTCATCAGGGCCTCTTCCAGGGCATTGATATTGTCCATATCATCATTATATCCGGGAAGAATAAGTACCTCCATCCATATCTCTCCTTCAAACTCGTTGCTAAAATCGATCAGACCCTGGATATATTTTTCAATGGTAAAACTGCGAACCGGCCTGTTTATCTTTCGGAAGGCGGCATCTGTGGCAGCATCCAGTGAAGGCAGAACCAGATCGGCCTGCATCAGTTCCTTTCTGATCAAAGGATCACTGAACAGACTTCCATTGGTCAACAGTGCCACTGGAATCTTTGGTCTGAGTTTTTTCAGATACCCAAGTACCTCTCCTATGTGGGAATGGAGGGTAGGCTCTCCAGCCCCTGAAAATGTGATATATTCGGGATCCGGATTGTTCCCGAAGAAATCGATCAACTCACTGTATATATCCTCTACCGGCACGTACTCTTTCCGCTCATGAGTGAGCTTGGTGGTGCGTCCACATTCACAATAGACACAATTGAGGGAACAGATTTTATGAGGAATCAGATCCACTCCCAGCGACATACCTAATCTGCGCGACGGTACCGGTCCAAAAAGATGTTTGTACATAACTTCACTTATTAAGCGATTACACCCTGTTTCACCACGAAGTCTCCTTTTCGGGTTCCAATGATATCTCCAATCAGTTCACACTTGGTGACCAGTAGAAAATAGATATGATCATGGGGTACATCCAACAATCCCTCCAGATTTCCCTGACCCTTAGAGATAACCACATCTGCATTGATAAAATGATCCTTAAATTCTTTTGAAGCAGACTCCCATACAGCTCCGGGAGAGTTATCCCCGGTGGTGATCACCGTGGATATTTTATCCATGCCTGTCACCTTTGCATCCTCCATCGTTATATCATTGATAATAGGACTTTCCCGGACTACAAAATACTTCCGGGGCACCTGTATGGTTTCAAGGAAGAGTTTATCCAGCACAATTTCTCCGCAGTTATCCCCTATATATAGCAATGTTTGCGCATGTTCCAGCTCCTCTTGAAGAGAACGGGAATCATCTATAGCCAACTCACTTTCCATCACCTTGTTGATGGTACCCATCACATCGAACTGATACTTGGCACCAAAATCGATCACATTCCCACCGATAGCCAGACGCATGGCAGTTTCGAATGGATCCTCTGACTTCTCCACCATTTTCTTAAAAGAAGGATACAATTCCATCATCATCCGGTTGTAATCCTGCTTAATCTGGAAATATGGATCCGGATTGTTCAATGACTCCCGGATCATCCTGTGTAACCCGCGTCCCAATACCGGTGGTGATTGCTCATATTCTTCTTCTGATAATAACTGCAGTAACTGGCGCAGAATCTTCTCCTGACTGAATTCAGGGATTATGTCAGTCTCAGCCAACCTTAAATAACTGTTTACTATACAAGGGATACACTCAAAATGAGTCTTCATATGTGTGGGAAGAATAATATTATGTCCGGATATACCTGGCGCAAGCGCGAAGGTACTTATTTAATCATCTCTTCCCTAATCATGGTATGCCCACATTTTGGACATTTCAGAGTAGTGCATTTAATCCCCTGCTGATGTAAGATTTTTTCGCCACACTTTGTGCAAATACAAAATCCACCTGTGCCATAAGAACCACCTTTATTACGGCCCCGACCGCCACCAGGACTGGATCCCTGACCCCGTCCATCACCAGGGCCATAACCCTGACCTCTTCCGGCACCAGGGCCAGATCCTTGACCCTGGCCCATACCCATACCTTTTCCAGACCTTTTCATAATAACTGAATTTAATTCAAACTATTTCTTGTCGGTGTTGGTGAGCCGATCTTCCAGGGCGGACAATTGGTCTTTGAGAATTCTGATTTCGTTTTCAATCAGTGTCTTTTCTGATACATCAGAAATACTTCCAGGATTATAACTTCCATAGCCACCCCGGAATCCAAAACCTGCTCCACGACCATAACCTTGACCACCACGGAATCGTCTTCCAAATCCCCCACCCCAATTCGATTGCGAGTTCATATAACCAGGATGTTCATTGCCAGTGCAATATCCCATCCCTCTTCCTGTTCTTGGTCCTTCACTCGATGGACCTGTTCTGTCACCTCTTGGCATAATTACCTCCTTTTTAAAATTGTTTTTATATACAACATTTACCATGACCAAAACTTCCGGCAGTATTGATAATTCTTTTAGAATGACATGACGGACATTCTGTAAAGGACTGTTCAAAATTTGTTTTAAACATATGCCCACAATCCCTGCATTGGATAATATTAACCCTGAAATGAACTGTACCACCCCCTATAGTCAGGGTCTTCCCCAGTATAATGAAATCGGCAACTTTTTTTCTGGCCCTTTCAATCAAACGAGAAAAAGTAGAACGGGATATTTCCATCTCATCAGCTGCCAAAGCATGTGAAAAGCCTAATTGATCTGCCAGCCGTAAAGCTTCAAATTCATCCAGTGTTAGAATAATCTGTTCTAGATCATGTCTTCTGACTCCGATAGGTTTGAAATCGGAAAACAGAGGTGGTTCATGTACGATTCTATTAAATTGAGGTCTTGGCATAATAAATAATATTACAAATATAATGCACATATGTGCATAATACAACAATTTTCACTATATTTATACAAAAATAATTAATCCCTTAACAATTCATCACATGAAACTTAGAAAGCTAATACTCACATCAGCAGCCATCCTGATGGTCGTAAGTGCATATGCACAGCGGGCCAACAGGGGTGACATCTGCAAGGAAATACCAGGGCTAACCCCCGACCAGCAACAAAAAATCGACAAGCTAAGTACCACACATCAGAAAACGATGGATGGATTGCGCGCGAAGTTCTACGCGGAGCGTGATGGTGTAAAAGCATCTGGATTTAAATCAGAGATGAACACCGAAATGCAGAACCACTACAAGAACATTTCTGCTTTGCTCACTACTGAACAACAAACATGGTACGACCAAAGTTGTAATGTAAACAACCGAAGAGGTAACTACTACACTGCAGGTTATGGGCGTGGTCAGGGCGCAGGAAGAGGTCAGGGCTATGGACCCGGTCAGGCGTATATGCGAGGTCAGGGGCGAATAAGAGGCCAGGGTTATGGGCGTGGCCAAGGTTATGGACGCGGTCAGGGCAGGCTTACCTATTAAGTCGCAACAATCACTTCACCATCACCTGAGGCGTATTGTCAAGATTATAATATGAGGAATTTATCATAAATTTGTAGAAACTACAAATGAATCATATCCGACATGAAAAGAATCGCCACATTAGTTCTGCTTTTTATTACCGTCAATCTAACATTTTCACAGGTCAGTCTTGGTGACAAGGTGCCCAATTTCAGTGCACTTGATCAGGATGGCTCAAAATGGGTATTGAAGAAACATCTTAAGTCGGCCGATTATCTGGTCATCTATTTCTATCCGGCTGCTTTCACAGGCGGATGCACAAAACAGGCTTGTAGTTACCGGGATCAGAAAGGTGACCTTGCTGAAGTTGGAGCACAGGTGGTTGGAGTTTCGGGAGATGCTCCAGGAACCTTAGGTCTGTTCGCCCTGGAGCACCAGCTTAATTTCACACTGCTTGCAGATGAATCGGGAGAGATCGCTAAACTTTTCGATGTCCCTCAGAATGAGGGTGGCTCCATCAATCGGGAGATCAATGGGAAAGAGCTGGACCTGATTCGCGGCACCACCATCCAAAGGTGGACTTTCATCCTCGACAAAAAAGGGAATTTGATATACAAAGACACAGAAGTGAGTGCAGCTGAAGACAGCAATAAGGTTGTAGATTTCTTGACTTCACTGGGATAAAAAAGGGATCGAACCTGTAAAATTTCTATATTGAAATTTTATTTAGAATGATTATAATTAATTTGTATAATCCTCTGCACAGACAGCGAAAATCTCTTTTTTTTCATATATTTTGACTCCCAACACCTGTGAAGTAGTGCGGTGGCGCCAGTTTATACTCTCTAAGATTATTGGTCAGTTTATTAGTCAATTTATATGCCGGAAGCCCTCTAACTCTCTTAGACACATCTATGAAATCCATCTATCTCTTCGGATTTGATATCGGGTCAATTTCTATAAACACAGTTGTTATTGATGGCGGTGGTAAAATCATTCAGGAGCGTTACGATTACTGCCATGGCAAACCTTTTGAAAAACTAAAAGAGATACTTGATCACCTGGAAGAGACCTACTCCAGGGAGCAATTCGGTCACATTAGTTGTACCGGTACAGGAGGCAAACTGGCCGCCGAGTTGCTTGGCGGCACTTTTGTAAACGAGATTGTAGCGCAGTCCGGTTCAGTCTCCCGCCTCTACCCGCAGGTGAGGACAATCATTGAGATGGGTGGAGAGGATTCCAAGCTGATCTTCATGGATGAGCTGGATAACAATGCTTCGAGACTTTCCGATTTTGAACTTAATACCCTTTGTGCTGCCGGTACAGGTTCTTTCCTGGATCAGCAGGCCAAACGGATCGGAATCTCCATTGAGAAAGAGTTTGGTGAGCTGTCACTCAAATCCAAGGACCCACCTCGTATAGCAGGCCGTTGCAGCGTATTCGCCAAAAGCGATATGATCCACCTGCAGCAAATTGCCACACCGGTTCACGATATCGTGGCCGGACTCTGTTTTGCGGTGGCCCGAAATTTCATCAGTTCACTGGGCAGGGGGAAAACCATCAAATTTCCCGTGATGTTCCAGGGAGGAGTCTCCTCCAACATAGGAATGATCAGAGCCTTCAGGGAGCTCCTTAATGCCACGGACGGGGAACTCCTGATTCCCGAATACAACACCTCCATGGGAGCCATGGGGGCCGTGCTGACCAATATGGAAAATGGTACAGCTGCTGAGATCAGTTATAAAGGCATACAGGAACTTGAGGAGTATATCAATGGGGAAAAATCGAGGGGAAAATCCCACGATCCATTGAAAGCAACCCAAGCGGATATCGATAAAAAGGTCTACAAGATCCCTGCTTCAAATGAGAAATACGAAGTCTACCTGGGACTTGATATCGGCTCACTGAGCACCAATGTGGTGCTGATCGACGACCAGAACAGGGTGATTGCCCGCAGGTACCTGCCTACGGCCAGCAAACCGCTGGAGGCGATCCGGAGGGGGATGTCGGAGATCAGTGATGAGATAGGAGACCGGGTGGTGGTAAAAGCAGCCGCTACAACAGGCTCGGGACGCTATCTGACCGGCGATTTTATCGGGGCCGACCTGATCCGCAATGAGATCACAGCTCAGGCCACGGCGGCTATTGCTTTCGATCCCGAAGTGGATACTATTTTTGAGATCGGTGGACAGGACTCCAAGTATATCAGTATCGACAACGGTGTGGTGGTGGACTTTGAAATGAATAAGGTATGCGCCGCAGGAACCGGCTCCTTTCTGGAGGAGCAGGCCGAGAAACTGGACATCAACATCATTGAAGAGTTCGGGGAGATGGCTCTGGGGGCCTGTAATCCGGCCGGACTGGGAGACCGGTGTACCGTTTTTATGGAATCGGACCTGAATGCCTTTCAGCAGAAGGGTGTTGAGAAGGATAACCTGGTGGGGGGCCTGGCCTACTCCATCGTACAAAACTACATCCAGAAGGTGGTCCGCAAAAAGCGTATTGGAGACCACATTCTTTTCCAGGGAGGGGTAACCAACAACAGGGCGGTGGTGGCAGCCTTTGAAAAGATTACTGGCAAAAAGATTCACATTCCACCCCATTTTGATGTGACCGGGGCCATAGGTGCCGCCATGCTGGCCCGTGACCATGTGAAGGAAAAAGGATTGGAGACCCGGTTTAAAGGATTTGATATCAGCAAGATTCCCTACACTGTGGATAAATTCACCTGCAAGGCATGCTCCAACCAGTGCGAGATCAGGCGGGTGAGGATCGAGGGAGAGAAGAAACCGCTCTACTATGGCGGAAGGTGCGAAAAGTATGAACTGGATGAAAGAAAAGGAAAAGGAGCGGGCATTCCCAACTATTTCGAAGAGCGCATCGGCATGCTTACCGATGGGTTTGAACCCGGGACCGACCCGGACAAAATCACCATAGGGATCCCACGCGGACTGATGGTCTTCTACCAGCAGTTCCCCTACTGGAGCACATTCTTCAATGAGCTAGGATTTAATGTGGTTGTCTCGGAGGAGACCAACAATCCGATCATCAAAAAAGGGTTGACCGGGATTGTGGCCGAGACCTGCTTCCCCGTGGAGGTGATGCACGGCCATGTATACGAGATGCTGGATAGCGAGGTGGATTACGTATTTACACCCTTTATAATCAATTCCAAAGCAGCGAAGGAGAATCCCACCTCCAACACCAACTGTCCATGGGTACAGACGCTGCCCTTTATGGTAAGCGCTTCCGTTCCAAAAGAGCAGCAGGAGAGACTGCTTTCACCCGCCCTCAACTTCCGCTACTACGGGAAGGTGGTGGAGAAAGAGCTTTACGACTATTTCGGAAAACGATTCAGGCTGAGCAAAAAGCAGATTGTGGAAGCCATGAAGAGGGCCGACACAAAGCAGGAACAATTCGAAGAGCGGATCAGGGTGCGTGGACGTGAGGTGATGGCCTCCCTGCCCGAAGACAAAGAGTGCGTGGTCATTATCGGCCGCCCTTACAACACCAACGATCCGGCCCTCAACCTGAGCATGGTGGAGAAGCTGATCAACCTGGATGTACTTCCCATTCCCACAGACTACCTTGCCCTGGAGGAGGAGCATATTACCAGGGATTATAACAAAATGTACTGGCCCAATGGTCAGAAGATCATTGCAGCATCCAGGATCATTGCACGGGATGACCGGCTTCATGGCATCTATATGGGTAATTTCCGTTGTGGTCCGGACTCTTTCCTGGCCCATTTTGTCCATGAGGAGATGGCAGGGAAGCCCTATATGGAGCTTGAGATCGATGAGCATGGTGCCGATGCAGGGATGATTACCCGTTACGAGGCGTTCCTGGATAGCCTGAGGGGTTCCAAGATGAACTCGGGAAAGAAAAAGGATGTGATTGTTCCCGGAGCCCTCTCTTCATCTCCCATGAAGGAGAGGACCCTCTACTTCCCTTACATGAGTGATTCCTCTTATGTAATGGCAGCTGTTTGCCGAAGCTTTGGAATTGCTTCGGAGTCTCTTCCCATGCAGACCCAGGAGGACATCGACCTGGCCAGGAAACACACCTCGGCCAGGGAGTGCTTCCCCATGATCTGTACCACGGGCAACTTTTTGAAGAAACTGATGGAGCCGGGCATTGATCCATCCAAAGTCAGTTTCTTTATGCCCGACCACAACGGGCCCTGCCGTTTTGGGCAGTATAACCGGTTTCAAAGAGTGCTCTTTGACAGGCTTGGATTTTCAAAGGCTGAGATCATTGCGCCCAGTAATGATGATTCTTATGAATCCATATCAGGGGGACATGGTTCCAAATTCCGGCTAAATGCATGGAAGGGTTTTGTGGCCATGGACATCATCCGGAAACTGAAACAGGAGCGAAAACCATACGAAGCGGTACCGGGAAGCGTTGACAAGATGTATCAACATGCACTGGCAGACCTGGTCCGTTGCATGGAGAACGGAGGTGGCGATCTGACCGATACACTGGCCGGGATCGCACATGGATTCTCACAAATCCCCCTTTCCAACGGAAAACGGAAGCCGGTAGTGGCCATCGTGGGGGAGATCTTTATGCGCGACAACGACTTCTGCAGTGGTCACCTGGTCACCAGGCTGGAAAAATTCGGTGCAGAAACCTGGATCGCCCCCTTTGCCGAGTGGCTCGCCTACTCAACCATTCGCTATACACGTGACAGCAGATGGAAGGGAGATTTCAAAGGCGTAATCAAATCCAAGCTGCAGGAGCACTTCCAGGAATCGATCGCCAAAAAGATTGCCAAACCTTTCCACGGACTGTTTGATGAGGACAAAGAGGTGGCTGTGAAGGATATGCTAAACGCCTGTGGACCTTACGTACACCGGCACTATGACGGCGACCCGGCATTAAACATGGGTACCTCTGCGATCCTGGCGGACAAAGGGATCTCTGGCATTGTCAACATCCTTCCCTTCACCTGCATGCCCGGAACAGTGGTGGCTGCTGTTTCTGACCAGCTCAGGAAGGACAAGGATAACATTCCCTATGTAAGCATTGCTTATGACGGTCAGGAAGATGCCTCCATCGAACTGCGACTCCAGGCCTTTATGCACCAGGCCATCCAATTCGCCGAAGATAAGGGGTTGACAATGGTAATTCCCAAGTGACGTCTAAATTCTATCAGGATTTTACCAGATTCATAAATATTTTTTTCCTGATTTCAACTGAGATAGACAAACTGCCTGGTAGCTGCCTCGTATTGTTTAACCGTTGAAGGTTCTTAAGTTAATACCCCAATATAAAGGGAACCGGAGAATACAGTTAATACATGTAATAATCTGTATTTTTTGATTCGAATACCTTTTTAGCTATTTTAGAATGAAAACTATCAAGAAAATTAGGGGAATTGATGAATCGTATCGCTATCACCTGCTCAATTAAATGCATCCTGGTTTGTCTTTTCACAGTTGCTCTCATTAATTTTTCCTATGCACAATCCACAGTTTACGAAGTCGAACATATCCCCTTGAAAGGTGAATTGTCTAATTTCTCCGGATCATGCATGCTGCAGGATAGTGAGGGATTTATGTGGTTTGGATCATATGACGGGCTCTATCGCTTCGATGGGAAAAACTATGTAAAATTCCAATCAGACCCCAACAATATAAATTCATTAATGGGGAATGAAGTTACCAGTATCATCGAGGACAAAACTGGTATTTTATGGATAGGAGCAAAACAAGGGCTCTCTTCATATGATAATGAAACGGGACAAATTAGCCAATATTTCAACAATGATATATCCGGGGATTACAAGTGGAACCGCATAAGTTCTCTCCTTGAAGACCATGAGGGAATGTTGTGGATTGGAACTCGAGCCGGCTTAAGCAAATATGATAAAAAAGCGAAAGAATTTACCAATTATACACCCAACAATCCTTATTCAAGAAATTCTGATCCATGGGTGTGGCATCTTCTTGAAGACAGATACGGTGAATTATGGCTTCATGACGGAGGGGACGGACTATCCAAGTTTGACAGGAGAACTGAAACTTTTTATTATGTAAATAACACACCGGCGGTGAATGCTATATATGAAGACAGCGCTGGCAGATTGTGGATCACCTCCTGGGATGGATTGTATCAGTTTGACAGAGACGACAATACATTCCACAGATATCTGCATCAGCCGGAAAATCCAAACCATCTTACCAATCAAATTGTCAGATGCATTGTGGAGGATGATGATCACAATTTTTGGATTCGCACCTATGATGGAATGTATCAATACAATCAAAACCTTGATAAGCTGTATGAATTGAAATATGATCAGGAATACACCAGGTCATCTTCCAACTTCGAATTGACTAAAAACATTTTCCTTGATAATTCCGGGTCCCTGTGGTATTTCTCCATGAATGAAATAACTAAGATCTCTTCACACCAAAAAGTATTTACTGTATATGATCCTGATCCTAAGACGAGTACTTTTATATCTGGCATGAGTATTGGTGATCAGAATACCATATGGTTTACAACGACGGAAAATGAGTTCTATAGATTGGATAAGGATAGTCATAGATTTACTCAATATGAAATTAACTCCCCGGATACTGAAAGGATTCAAAATGATATTCTTGTGGGATTCCTTTATACTGACAGGTTCGGTCAGTTTTGGACACAAGCTGAGTATAGCCAATTGTATAAAATAGTTTTCTTGGATTCCAGCACCATTCGATTGGTACCATTTTCTAATGTTCCGGAAAACCACAATAACATAATCGGACCAAGAGAAATCAATGAAGATTTCGAAGGACGTTTATGGATCGGATCAATACATCATACACTCCATTATTTAAATACTGATAACAATAGTTTTATTCACCTGACAGATAATCCTGAGAGTGAAGAAAAACTACTGGTCTCCTCTCAATCAACAAGGATTCTTTCTGATCCAACATCATTAATCATTGTAGGAGAATCAGGAATATTCAGAGTTATTCTACCACTCATAAAAATAAATGACAGTTCAGTAATACCAACTGATGTGATCGAGATCAAATCCGAAGAAAACACCTATGATCATAAAGATCCGACTCAAATTTTAATATCAGGCGCAGATGGGAAAGAAATTATTTGGATCGGTTCATGGCTCCAGGGATTGTTGAAGGTAACTGTTCAGAAGCTGACTGAACCAGGAAAAGAGACAGCTATATTTAAGAATTTCACTACAGGGAATGGTTTATTAAGTAATTCTGTAGTAAGCATTTTAGAAGATGAGTCTGGTAATCTATGGTTGGGGACTAATACTGGGTTATCAAAATTCAATCCGTCCTCCGAGGCTTTCACACATTATACAAGGCAGGACGGATTACCTTCAAACATATTTCGATATGGAGCCGCGCAAAAAAGCCCATCAGGTGAACTCTTTTTTGGGACAAACCAGGGAATTGTCTCTTTTTATCCGGACAGCTTGCTAAGGAATCCTCATATCCCACCCGTTGTATTGACGGATATTCAAATTAACAATAAGCCCGTTCAAGCGGGCCAGCATTCAGTGTTGAAATCGGCAATTGGCAGCACAGAGAAAATTAATCTATCATACAAGCAAAACTTTCTCTCTTTCTACTATGCTGCTTTGAATTTCATCCAGCCAGAGAAAAATCAGTACAGATACAAATTGGAGGGACTTAATAAAGAATGGATTAATGCCGGGAACAGAACATTTGCAGAATACACGAACCTGAGGCCTGGTAAATATACGTTCCGGGCCATAGGCTCCAACAACGAAGGTATATGGAATAAAGAGGGTGCTTCATTAAGTATTGTGATTCATCCTCCCCCATGGTTTACCTGGTGGGCATATGTTCTATACGGATTGCTTTTTCTCCTTTTGGTACTCGCCTACAGACGTTTCCTGATGAATCGTGCAAAACTTAAGATAGAACTCGAGGTAGAAAGGGTCCAAAAAGAGAAGGTTCAGGACCTGAACCGTATGAAAACCAGGTTTTTCACTAATGTCTCTCATGAATTCCGGACCCCGTTAACGCTTTTACTGGGACCTTTAGAAGATATTCTGAAAAATGATGGGACCAGGGTTGAGACAGACCGCGGTGTCGTTGAGATGATGAAGCGAAACGCAAAACGTTTGCAAAGGCTGATCAATCAATTGCTGGATATCTCCAGACTGGAATCGGGAAAAATGAAAATAAAGGTGTC
Organism: Bacteroidota bacterium; assembly: GCA_039714655.1. Lineage (GTDB taxonomy): Bacteria > Bacteroidota > Bacteroidia > Bacteroidales. The sequence goes on along the minus strand of JBDLIX010000072.1, from coordinate 195 downwards.
TGAAGGAGATCTTACGGGATTTGTTCGGACCATTTCAAATGCATTTCTATCTCTTGCCGAAAGCAAAAAGATCGAGTACCTCATCCACCTGCCGATTGAGAAGACCAAGTGTGTTTTCGATCAGGACAAACTTGAAAAAATCCTTACCAACCTGTTATCCAATGCATTCAAATATACTTCCCGGAATGGATCCGT
>JBDLIX010000071.1:0-25818 GCA_039714655.1 Bacteroidota bacterium | reverse complement strand
GAACAGATGCTTTTGGCCGGTGATCCTCATTGCATTGTTATTTCTGGCGGTACCGGCCCATGGGCAGCGAAAAACCGATATAGGCTTTTTTGCCGGAGTTCCCTGGTACCTGGGAGATCTGAGCACAACAGTTCCGGTTGCTCATGTGGTTCCTCCGGCCATTGGTCCCATCCTTCGTTATAACTTTAACATGCGGAACGCTTTGAGGGTCCATGCGGTTTTTTACACGCTGAGCGATTATGAAGAGAATTTCAGGGGTTTAGAGGCAGAATTCCAGTCAAGTTTCGTAGATTTGGGCCTTGATTTTGAATTTAACTGGTGGCCCTATAAAACGGCCCACAGAAAAACGAAGTATTCACCCTACGTTTCTGCGGGATTGGGCTACAGTCTGAACTATGCCGGCGGATCGGTTTCGCACCTGTACCTGCCCTTTGGGGGAGGGGTGAAGGCGAACCTGGGACAGAGGCTGAGTGGTGGAGTTGAGGTGAATATGCGAAAGAACTTTACCGACCTCATTGACGGGGTCATAAACCTGGGAGGCGAAGAGGTACAGTCGCCCATGGGGAACAACGACTGGTATCTGTTTACCGGGCTGTTCCTGACTTATAAGATTTTTAACTACATGGATGACTGCCCTACGTATGATTAGGTAACGTATGGTAAGAAATAGGGTACGGTTTTTGTAATGAAGTGGATGAATTTGAGTGAGTGAGAATGAATTGGAGTGATTGAGAATGAATTTGAAAGAACAGATAAACAGGGAACGCCTGCCAAGGCACATCGCCATGATCATGGATGGCAATGGGCGCTGGGCCCAGAAGAAGGGTGGTGAGCGTCTGTTTGGACACCGGAATGGTGTGGAGTCGGTACGTCAGGTAGTGGAAGCTGCGGGAGAATTGGGTGTGGAGTACCTCACCCTCTATGCATTTTCCACAGAGAACTGGCGACGGCCCAGGACCGAGATTGATGGTTTAATGACCCTGCTTACGAGTACCATTGCCAACGAGACCAAAAAACTAAACGAGAATAATGTCCGCCTGCTAGTGATTGGAAATGTTACTGATCTTCCAAAAAGCGCACAAAAACATCTCATGCAATCGGTTAATTTCCTTTCGGGAAACAGCGGCCTGACGCTGGTGCTTGCACTCAGCTACAGTGGCCGGTGGGAGATTACCGATGCGGTTAAACGGATGTGCAACGATGCCAAATCCGGGAAACTGGATCCTGACAGTGTTGATCCCACTTTGCTGGAATCATACCTGACCACATCGTTCATGCCCGATCCTGAGTTGCTTATTCGTACAAGCGGTGAAAGAAGGATCAGTAATTTTTTGCTCTGGCAACTTGCCTATACGGAGATGTACTTTACACCGGTACTATGGCCCGATTATCGCAAGGAGCATTTTTATGAAGCCATTATCGATTTTCAGAGACGGGAGCGACGATTCGGTAAGGTGAGTGGAAAGCGCAGAGCCATAACAGTGAATAATTAAATGCGGGAATGAGACAACGTACTTTTCTATTTTTTGCACTCCTGATCTTTGCTTCAGGCCTGATCGCTCAGGAGGGGATCCAATACGATTCGCTTCGGGTGATGGACTACGAAACTCCAAAAGAATATGTGATTGCCGACGTGACCGTCAGCGGTATTGAATTCATCCAGAAGGAGGTATTGTTGAGTATTTCCGGACTGAAGGCGGGAAATACCATCCTTATCCCGGGCGATGATGTAACAGATGTACTGAAGAAATTCTGGAGTCAGGGACTATTTTCTGATGCAAAAATTACCGCTTCCCGGATCCGGAATGACAGCGTGTGGCTGGATATCTACCTTACTGAACAATCACGCATGTCGAGGCTCAACATCGTTGGGATCGGAAAGTCGGAAACCCAGGATGTGATGGAGAAGATCAACCTGAGGAATGGTCAGCAGGTGACCGCCGATATCATGAGCAATACGATCCGGATCATTGAGGATCATTTCGTCGAGAAAGGGTTTCTCAATACTGAGGCAACCATTCAACTGAAGGATGATACCATCCGGGTGAACATGGTACAGATGGAGGTTACTGTGGATAAAAAAGACCGGGTGAAGATCAATGAGATCTACTTTAACGGGAGCAGTGCCTTCAAGGAGTCTGTGCTAAGGCGGAAGATGAAGGATACCAAAAAGGTGAACATTAACATATTCAAGGCCTCCAAGCTTGTGGCAGAGACCTTCAAAGAGGACAAGGATAAGCTGGTTGAATTCTACAATGAGAACGGGTACAGGGATGCCAAAGTGCTCTCCGACTCGGTGGCGTTGTCGCCCGATATGGACAACCGGCTTGATCTTTACGTTAATATTGAGGAGGGGAACAGGTTTTATATGGGGGACATCGAGTGGATCGGAAATACCAAATACCCTTCTGAATATCTGAATGCTGTATTGGGGATTGAAAAGGGTGATGTGTTTGACCAATCAGTGTTTGACGAAAGGCTCTTTATTGACGAGGATGCGGTCAATGGTGTCTACCTGGATAACGGCTATCTCTTTTTCCAGCTGACTCCGGTGGAGGTGAGTGTGGAGGATGATACCATCGACTTTGAGATGCGCATCTATGAGGGCGAGATCGCCATCATCAACAACGTAATCATTAAGGGGAACTCGCGTACCAACGAACATGTGGTACGGCGTGAATTGAGGACCCTGCCGGGGGATAAATTCAGCAAGGCGGAGTTGATCCGTACCGTAAGGGAGCTGGCCAACCTGGGGCATTTCGATCCTGAACAGATCGAGCCCAACCCCATTCCCAATCAGGCTGATGGTAGTGTGGATATCGAATACAAACTGGTGGAGAGGGCCACCGATCAGCTGGAGGTGTCGGGAGGCTATGGTGCCGGTATGCTGGTGGGGACTGTGGGGATCCGCTTTTCCAATTTTGCAGCCAGCAGGCTCTTTGATCCCAAGGCGTGGCGACCGGTGCCATCGGGTGACGGACAAACTTTTTCGGTGAGGGCTCAGACCAACGGAAGGGTATACCAATCCTACAACTTCTCCTTCGTTGAGCCGTGGTTCGGGGGAAGGAAACCAAACTCTTTGTCAATTTCAGGCTACTATTCGAAAATGAACCGGAATCCCTATGCTTTCTACACTTACGGAAGTGCGAAAGATATTCCTGATCAGTACTATTCAGTAACAGGAGCTTCCATAGGTCTGGGAAAAAGGCTCTCATGGCCCGATGACTTTTTCACCATTTACAATGCAATCTCCTTCCAGAAATACAGGGTGAAGGAGTATCCCGGATTGTTCCTGGTGGACAACGGATATTTTAACAACTTAAGTTATACAATCACATTAGGGCGTAATTCGCTGACCCAGATCATCTATCCAAGGGGGGGATCCAATATCAGCCTGAGTCTGCAGATCACACCGCCATACTCCCTTTTCAATCCGGGGCGGGACTACATCAATATTCCCGATGAGGATAAATACAAGTGGGTGGAGTACAATCGCTGGATGTTCAAGGCTGACTGGTATCATGCGCTGTTTGGTGACCTGGTATTGATGGCCCGGATGCATTATGGGTACCTGGCTCATTACAACGACGATATCGGTCCATCTCCCTTCGAAGGATTTGACCTGGGGGGTGACGGATTGTCGGGGTACAACCTCTACGGTCGGGAGACCATTGCACAACGTGGTTATCCCAACCGAAGCCTGACACCTACTGATCAGTATGGAAACAAGTCAGGTAATGTCTATACCAAGTATACCCTGGAATTGCGCTATCCTGTTTCGCTCAATCCGTCGGCTACCATTTTTCTGCTGACCTTCCTTGAAGCAGGGAATGCCTGGTACAGCATTAATGAATATAATCCCTTTAATGCAAAACGTGCAGCAGGTGTGGGTGTTCGTGCCTTCCTGCCCATGTTCGGATTGCTGGGGATCGACTGGGGATGGGGATTTGATCCCTATCCGGGACATCCCGGAATCAGCGGATCAAATTTCCATTTCACCATTGGTCAGCAGTTTTAACATATATTTCAGCGCTGGTTAAGAGGTCGGTTTTCTGAAGCCCGCGAGCGCAATTTTTTATTTTGGTACAGTGTTTGAAACAGATACAACAGAAAAACCTATAATCCATCATAAAAACCTACGGTTATGAAAAAGATATTAGCATCCAGCATGGCCCTGTTCCTCTTTATGGGAGTGGCCTTTGCACAGAAGTTCGCATTCGTGGACACAGATTATATCCTTCAGAATATTCCCTCATACAATGCCGCACAGGAAGAGATGAATAAAATTTCGGAAGAGTGGGAAACGGAAATCGCTGCAGATTATGAGGCCATTGAGACATTGTACAAAACCTATCAGTCGGAGCGTGTTTTGCTTACCGATGAGATGAAGAAGAAAAGGGAAGAGGAGATCATTGGCAAGGAGCGTGAGGTGAAGGAGCTCCAATCCAAATATTTCGGACCTGAGGGTGATCTTTCCAAAAAGCGCCAGGAGCTGGTGAAACCCATCCAGGACGCCATCTACAAAGCGGTGAAAGAGCTTTCCGCCGAGGGCAGTTATGCGGTGATTTTCGACACCTCTTCCGGTGCCTCAATTTTATACTCAAATCCCCGTTATGATTTGAGTGACGAAGTGCTGAAAAAGTTAGGTTATAAAAATTAAAACCTTACATTTGTAGCCGCTTTTGTACAAGTAATCAGTTAAATACGCAAATAACAAACAATGAAGACTTTGAAAAAAATCACCTTATCATTAGGTATCCTCTGTATCGCCCTTGCAGTGAATGCACAGAAATTTGGACACATCACTTCCGAGCTGTTGCTTCAGGCCATGCCGGAATACGATTCAGCACAGATAAAAGTACAGGATCTGAGATCACAGTATGACCTTGAGATTGAACGGATCCAGGTAGAGATCAACAAGAAGATCGAGGAGTTTAACCAGACCGAAGCCACCATGAGCGATCTGATCAGAGAAGCCAAGGCTTCTGAGATTCAGGAGATGCAGGTTCGCCTGCAGACTTTCGCTCAGACTGCTCAGCAGGACCTCCAGCAGCAAGGCGGGCTCTTGATGCAGCCGGTGATGGATAAAGCACGTGGAGCCATTGAAGAGGTTGCCAAAGAGAAAGGCCTTTTATATGTATTCGATCTGAGCCAGGGTAATCCCATCTACACCTCCGAGGAGAGTATGGATATGCTGCCGCTGGTAAAGGCCAAATTGGGTTTGTAAGAGTAAAAGAGTGAAAGAGTAAAAGTGTAAAAGAGTAAAAGTGTGAAAGTCGACAGTTAGACCCGGGCGCTTTCAAACTACAACGATATAAATGGGATGATGAAGAAAATATTGCTTCGTTATCCCATTTTTCATTAAATTAGATTCATCATGGCAAAGAGTAGTCCCATAGGGTTGTTTGATTCGGGAGTCGGCGGACTCACAGTAGCGCATGCGTTACATACCCTGTTGCCTTCCGAACAGCTTATCTATTATGGAGATACGGCCCACCTGCCTTACGGGGACAAGTCCAAAGAGAGCATCATTCAGTATTCTCTTGGAATTGCCGAATTCTTATTGAAAAAGAGGTGTAAGGTGATCCTGATTGCCTGCAACAGTGCCTCGGCCAACGCCTTCGAGGAGGTGAAGGAATTTGTGGGCAAGAAGGCAGTGGTTATGAATGTTATTGATCCTGTTGTTACAAATGTGTGTGTTAATTTAGGTTCTGACCGGTCGGTGGGAATCATTGGCACCAAAGCCACAATCGATTCGGGAACCTATGAACGGAAAATCAAGGAGACGCTGGCCACCCTGGTTGCCGACTCCGATGAGATTTCGGCTGTGAAACACGGTGGACTACAGGTGAGCTCACTGGCCACTCCGCTGTTTGTACCCATGATCGAGGAGGGATTTGTCTTCGACGACATTTCCAATGCCATCATCCGCTCCTATCTCTCACGCAAGGAACTGGTGGGGATTGATTCGCTGATCCTTGCTTGTACACACTATCCCATCATCCGGAACCAGATTAGCCGCTTCCTCAACTTCGAAGTCAATGTGCTCGATACGGCACAAATCGTCTCCCGGTCCGTTCACCAGTTCCTGGAAGAGAACGACCTGTTAAGCAGCAAACGTGAGGGTGACAATCAGTTCTATGTTTCAGACTTTACTCCTTACTTTGAGGTGATTGCCAACATGTTCTTCAATGAGAGAATCCACCTGGAGAAGCTGAACATCTGGAAATAGGTTCCTGTTTGTGCGATGGGATACCCCAGAGCCGGGTTTTAATTAAAAACAGGGTCACGGTCTGGGAAGGTCATCTATGGTCTGCAGTGAGAATTAAATGCCTGTGCGCATTTAGTTTCACCAGTAGCTTTTCAAACAGCCAGTCCTGCTCAACTTTGTACACCTCATTCAATTGCTCAAATGATAAAAACGTAGTACTCATTTTTGCGATTTTTGAAAGTCACAACCTTGTGAGTATTACTTAATGTAGTGATCTTTAAAATATCAGCTTCTCTTTTATGGTATTTTCTACATCATTAGATATGAGGTAATTAAATTTCGCTGATGGAGGTGTTTAATAAGCAGGGAAGTCACATAAATATGAAAAGTCACAACCCTGTAACTTCCCGTTTTCGCGAAATGGGATACCCTTGTTGTGTTTCACAGAATCTTGCCCGAAAGTTCCTGGCAAACGGATCTTGCCCGACAGCTCTTGATAAACAGATCATTGCCAACATGTTCTTCAATGAGAGAATCCACCTGGAGAAGCTGAACATCTGGAAATAGGTTTCAGCTTTAGACATCACAGATATCACAGACATCACAGACATCACAGACATCACAGACATTAGAGACTTTAGACTTTCAGACCGACCACCACCATATCATCGATCTGTTCACCATCCCCCTGCCATTTCGAAATGGTTTCGGTGAGGACTCTCTGTTGTTGCTCCATGGATTCCCCTGCATGGTCGAGCAGTAACTGCCGGAATGCACCATATTTGAATTTCTTTCGATGTTGACCCCCAAACTGGTCGGCATACCCATCGCTGAACAGGTAAAGCTGGTCGCCTGACTCTAACTGGATATCCTGGGTGGTGAACTGTTCCATCCGGTGGTAGATGGAGATGGGCATCATATCCGGTTTGAACTCTTTCAGTTCATTGTGCCTGATCAGGTAGAGTGGATTGTTGGCACCCGCGTACTGACAGCTCCATGTTTCCGTATCGATGGTTATAAGAGAGAGATCCAATCCGTCTTTCTGATCCTCTTTTCCTCCGGTCTGGTTCAGGGAGCTTATCACCTCTTTTCTAAGCTGATCGAGTATGACTCCAGGATCGGTGATAAATGCCTTGTTGACAATTTCACTCAGCAGAGAGATTCCCAGCATGCTCATAAATGCACCAGGGACGCCATGACCTGTGCAGTCTGCTGCGGCAATTATTATTTGTTTCTCCAGCTGTGACCACCAGTAGAAATCCCCGCTTACTTTATCACGCGGTCTGAAGAGGATAAAGTGGTCTGAGAACTTCTCCCGGATCAGACCCGGATCGGGCAGTATGGAGGCCTGTAGACGGGTGGCATAATCGATGCTTGCCGAAATCTCATTGTGTGTCTTTTCAATCTGCTCTTTTTGGTCGAATACCAGATTACGTTGTGCCTCTATCTCATCGCGCTGGGCAGCAATCTCCTCATTTTGCTGGTATAATTCATCATTCTTATCCGTAATCTCCTCTTTCTGTTTCGCCAGTTTCTTATTGTCCTTTTGCTTTAAGAGATATGCCCTGGTGGAGATAAAAAAGAGGATCAGTACAAAGGCGATCCCCGCGAAGGCAAACATGGTTACCGTATTGCGCTGATCCAGCTCAGTTTGTGATTTTTCAAGCTGAACTCTTTGCAACTCCTGCTGCTGTTTGATTCTCAGGATCTCATTCTCTTTCAGCATGATGGCCTGATTGGATTCCCGGGATGCCATTTCCTGAAGAAGTTGGGTCTCCTCTGAAAGATCAAGTTGACTGATCAAACCATTCAGCAGGGTGCTCTCTGTAAAGAGGACCATCTGTTTGAAAAATGAGAGATTGGTTACAATGGCAGCCACGGGCTTATTCTTAAACATGCGCTGCTCCCATGAATATTTCTTTCCCCATTCATTCACAGAAACCTCCGTATCAAGTCCGGTCCCGATCAGGTTCAACTGGAGGTTATGACGCTTCTGAATGCGTGTGATCTCCTTCATGTACTGGTTAATGCGGGATTTTAACTGAGTAGCGCTCTTACTTTTTATAAAATAGGCATCTCCTTTTTGTGGATCGGCCAGCAGTGAACGACTTGTTGAAGCCATTTCGAATTGATCGGTCACCTGACCATAGGTGGAGGAGGCAAAAAAGCCAATTCTGAGTGAATCAGTAAGGCGACACAAGGCTCTACTCCTCGCCTGGAGATCATTGATGGATTTAAACAGGTCCTGATTCCCGGAATCTGATACCGAGTCCAGGCTGGAATAGATCAGATTATTGGCTGATTCCAGTCCCGCATTGGTTTTCTCATAGTGCTCATTCAAAATAATATAGCCATTGACCACACCGGGAGGGACCATGGATTGGGTTACGAAAATATGAATGAGATAGCATAGAATAGCAATAATCAGGTCGTTAATACTGAATGGGATGGCCCCTTTGCCCCTGATCCTCAAAAAGAAGTAGAACAATATAAATAGCGGGATCAAAATATTTCCCAGCCTGAGCAACGTCCCTCCACCTGTCCAGTGCAGCACCTTGAACAGGAAGCCGGCTACCACAATAAACAGGGTGATAAACCTGAAGATCATGTAGGCTTTCTCCAGGAGTGAGGTGCGGTACCTGCGTTCATTGATTATCTGGAGAGGCAGGTAGCCGAAATTAAACAGGAAGGCTGAAGCCGTCAGCATCACTACGGAGCCCGGCCAATGCATGATTTTGAATAATACTCCTACCGAGAAGAGGGAAATCGCAAAGATTCCCAGGATGCGCTCAGCTTTTTTCATGGGTAGAAGTTATGGATTTTTTCGGATTCCTTTGATCGCTGAATAAGTGTCAACGTTTGACAGTTAAATCGACAAATATCAAAAAGCTGAGAAATTTGACAGGAACACCGCTTCTGGCTCTATCTCATTCGTGAACCTGGAATATGGCGGAGAATTCTTCCGAATTCATCCAGAGTCGGAGAATATATGAGCCAGGAGTCATATGCTCTAGTGAAATAGTTGCAAATCTCCCTCCGATCGCCTGAAATGATTCGGAAATTTTTTTGCCTGTCAGGTCAAAGATCTGATAGTGAAATGAATGAGACTCCCGGTTAAAATCAATATTCAAGACTTTTCCTGCCGGATTTGGATACAATCTGAATGGTGATGATTCCGGGTTTTGTAGTTCAGAACGACTGATTGCTGTGTTTTCAGATACATAAATAAATGCTTGAGAGCTTGAAGAATAACTTACAAGTGTTGTATCTATTGAATATCCTTTCACCCTGAACCAGCAACTGTCACCCGGTACCAGGGGCGGATTATTCCAGTAAAACAGGGTGTCGTTTATTCCGGATTGGACAGTCAGGTAGTTTTCAAAGTGGTCTCTGCTATACTCCAGATCATAACGCAAGGGACGCCCGTCATCGGGATTTAGAAGATGCCAGCTTATGGGGGTGTTTTTATTCCAGATTAGATCTACAGGTTCGTTCACCCTGAGAAGTGGATTTTCATAGCTCTTTAAAAGTTCAGCAAATCCTTTACCGGTGACTGGTGTCCCATTCACTGTTCCGGAGACATCTGTTGAGCCTTCGAAAAAACGAAAAGGAAATTCAACCTCGGTATTGTTGTGGAGGGTACTTATCAACAGATCAAGCTGATTTTCAGAGGAAGTGAGGTGCCATTTTTGTGAATAGCACATCACACTGTCATGCATAAAATGGTAAGAAAGACGCTCCAGCTTAAAATCAGTTGTTGTGAAGTGGTTGGCCGTATCTTCAGATATTGTAATATGCTTGTAGGTTGAAGTGTCAGGCAGCTGGTTATCACCGGTAAATACACTCCAGATATTGAGATCCATGCCGTTTGTGAGCTGAACAAAAAACCATTCATACCTTTCGTCCTGAACCTGATTAAATTCCCCAAACTGCCGGTCAATCCACGCGGTACCTGTCACCTCCTCCACATGATCCTTAAAATTGATGGTCCCTGAGATTTCATTCATTGTCTGGGAATAGTAGTACGTATAACTTACGGCTCCCTGATTGAATAATCCGCTATCTCCTAAGAAAATAGGCGGTTTCAGAGATACACAACCCAGATCAATGGAACCGTTGACACTGCTGGCTGAAATGTCGTATTCAAATGGGATCAGGTGACCATCCATATCTTTCCGATAGGTCCAGAATTCAATATGGCCGGTTAAAAGTAGTGCCTTTATATTCAGACTATCCTGACCCATTTCGAGGAATACCAGAGGTAGCGTTTCATCATAAAATTCACCGGTATCATCGTTGCTCAAGTTCAGGATTCTGAACCCTTCAAATCCTTCGTAAGGATAAGCAAAGTAAGTCAGCATAAAACTGTAATTCGTTCCTGTCTCTAAGCCCTTTAAGTGTCCTGCGATATACCACCATTCAACGGCCTCATCCGGATGACGGCCCTCATCTGCCGGGAATGAAAAAACACTTCCTTCCGGAACATAGGGATACTGCTTCCACTTTTGTGCATGTCCGGGCAGGAATGTGAGAATCAGAAGAAGGATGATACAATCTAGTCGCAAACTCCACATTGTGTACAATCTTTTAGAAGGTATGTTAACCAACTTACGACATTTAGCTTTTAAATTCGATACCAATCAATCTATTCCAGGTCTTTTTCCGGATTTCCTTTGATCAATCCTCATAATTGGTAGCTGAACAGTCAATATACGTCTATTAGATTCAATTTAACGCTGTTTTCCGGACTTCGGCTCTTAGACTCGGTTCAAGGTCAATAAGTTGCGACAAATCATCTCATATTTGTGATCTGTCAAATTGAACCAACATATGGCTATCGACCCCGTAAATAGAGGTAATTTTAACATGGAATTCATTAAGAAGTTTTTTTAAGAGAGCCATAAGAAAACCTTAAGAAAACCTAACCTGTTCGATGATGAATGCAAAAGGTCATAAATGGATGGAATTGTCCCGCTCAAAAGCGAAGACTCTTTTTAGTAGGCACTCCCTGCCGCGATGGCTGGTTTTTGCATCTGATGGCGGAGCTGTTTTTCTCACATTCATCTTCTCTTACCTTTTAAGACACAATTTTAACCTGGATGCATTTGAAACCGGATTGGCAATCGAACAATCCATTCTTGTCACAATCGTGTACTGTGGGTTTGAGTTTATTTACAAGTCATTTGCGGGACTCATACGACACACCACCATCCGGGATATTTTTAATGTGGTGCTGACAACCACCTCTTCTTTAATTGTATTAATTCTCATCTCTTATATAGGTCGTGGTGCAGGATGGCGTGAAATATTGATTGTACCGGTATCGATTCTTCTGATCCATTTCGTCTCCGTCAATGCCCTGTTGTTCATTGTCAGGATTCTCATAAAAATGTTCTATGAGCTGGTTTCTGTTAAACCGGCGGATAAAAAGAATGTAATAATTTTTGGTGCAGGATCTATGGGGATTATTTTGGAAAGAGTGATCCAGAGTGACAGCAATAGCAAGTACAATATAGTTGCATTTTTGGATAATAATAAAAAACTACAGCAAAAGAACCTCAATGGTATACCTGTGTTTGGTCCAATGAAGCTCACAAAGGGATTTCTGGATAAGCACAATGTTCAGACGATGATTTTTGCCATAAAGGATCTGCCTCCCAATGAGAAAAGTGAGATAATTCGATTTGCTGTGGATCAAGGGCTGGAAGTGCTTGAGGTTCCTGCTGTGAATAAATGGTTTGATGGCCAGTTTCAGATCAATCAGTTAAGGAAGATTAAGCTGCAGGATCTGTTAAGCAGAGATCCGATCCAGCTAAATATGAAGATCATCGGACATGGACTTAGAGATAAGACCATACTTGTGACCGGTGCTGCGGGCTCCATTGGATCTGAAATAGTAAGGCAGCTCACCAAATTCAGGATTGGGAAACTTATTTTAATTGATTATGCAGAGACTCCGATGTTCAACCTTGAGAATGAACTAAAGGAGTATTTTGCACATGCACCCATTCAAACCATTCTTGGGGACGTCACCGATCAGGTGAAGATGGAGAGGATTTTCAGAGAGTGTAAACCTGATGTTATATTCCATGCTGCCGCTTATAAGCACGTGCCCCTGATGGAAGAAAATCCGCATGAAGCGATCAGGGTGAATGTGGGTAGTACAATGGTATTGACAAAGCTTTCTCAAAAGTACCGGGTCAGTAAGTTTGTGATGGTCTCCACCGATAAAGCAGTGAATCCCACCAATGTGATGGGTGCGTCAAAAAGAATGTGCGAGATGATCCTTCAGGCCAGATCCCAAATGCCGGGCAATCGTACTCAATATGTCATCACAAGATTTGGCAATGTATTGGGATCCAATGGTTCAGTGATCCCCATATTTGCAAAACAGATTGAAAGGGGAGGACCGGTTACAGTGACACACCCCGAGATCACAAGGTATTTCATGACCATCCCTGAAGCGTGTCAGCTGGTACTTGAGGCCGGGTTCATGGGGATGGGGGGTGAGGTCTTTGTATTTGATATGGGTGAGCCTGTAAAAATCGATGACCTGGCAAAACGAATGATCCGGCTATCAGGTTATATACCCGGCCAGGAGATAAAGATTGAGTATACCGGTTTGCGACCGGGCGAAAAGCTTTATGAGGAGTTGCTGGCTGATAAGGAGAAGACATTGCCCACCTATAATCCAAAGGTCAAAGTTGCTGAAGTTGCCTGGTTAGACCATAAAAAAGTCATCTCTGATATTCATAAAATACTTTATTCATTTTCATCTCTTTCAGAATATGATCTGGTCAAAAGAATAAATATCATTGTTCCCTCATATCAGTCCAGTAACGAAAAATATACCCAGGGGTCGGACAGTGAGGGAACCAGGGAGTTTGAAATTTATCCTGACTAAAGTTTAATAACCTTTGTCATGATCCGTTTACCTGTCTCAAAATAGCACTTCAGGAAATAGATTCCCTGGGGATGACCTGAGAGATCAACCATGAACCTGTTATTAAATGAAGCAGGATTATCCATACTGAGCTCCCACAGAACCTTTCCGCCACTGTCCTGGATATCCATTTTAACAATGGTATCTCCGGATGGGACTAAAACATAAAAGATATCTGTAACCGGATTGGGGTAAACAAATAGCACTGAATCCTCAACCATACCGGGATTGATAATAGGGTCCTGCACATCAATGGAAAACTTCACCGTATCCATTCCCAGATTACCAAATTCATCCTCAGCTATCATTACCAATTGGTAAGTTCCATTTTCGAGATATAGAATAAAGTCTCCTTCCTGTTGTATCTCAACCATAGTTTGTCCGGAATCTATCGTGTACCAGGCATTAGAAAAATCCGACTCTTCAATTGAATAATCAAATAATGGCAGATACTGTGTGTAGCTACTGTCTTCAACGGGAGACAATATAGAAATCTGTGGAGGAGGATCATTTACTGATAATTGGAATTCCCTGGAAACCTTATTGAAAAAATGGTCGTGTGCTTCTAAACCGAATGAATATTGCCCATTCGTCAGTTTCCAATGTATCGTCCCGGTGGTATCAAATACAGGGATTAGTCTGTCATTGGTTGCATCCAATATCAAAGAATCCTTAAATAATAGCTGTGTTTCCAATGGACTATCCATATAGTATACAGCCTCTTTCAAGTTTATATCTGAGAGAATATAGTCAAGATTGAAGTAACCGGTTCCAATAGAAACAGAATCATCCATATAATTTAGTTCAATGGAAGGGGGTGTTGTATCTCTTTGTGTGATGTTATTAATATCATCCAACCAGCTATTTAATGGAGGGAAAGATTCATCTCCTGCTGGTTCACCATCATCGGCAGGAAATATTAGCTGATCCCATTGAGGATCTATATAACACCAATCAGACCAGTCAAATACATTATCACCAATCACAATGGCGAGGAGGTCCCGGTTCACTTTTAAATCCGGACGATTATAAAAAATGCCGGCATATGTTACAGGAAGATTAAATCGACCATTATGCTCATAATTAATGGGTGGGCTTGAAAACATACTCAACAGAGCATCCTCAATTCCATGCAGATTGATAAACAGTTGATCTGCATAATAACTTCCGGGGTAATCATAAGAATCCAATTCTTCCTCTGTTCGATCAATGGTGATGACTTTTTCCAACCAATCGATTCTTTCTTCTTTGGTATCCAGACAATTCCAGTGAGCCGGAAGGCATTTGGTTGTTCCGTCCAGGTACTCCTTAAGCAATTCCCGGTCATCAGTGGAAAGAAATTGATCTCCGTTAATATCTGACCTGTCAACAAGCTGGTTAGAGTACAGATCTGAAAACAATCCACTCAACATACTGTCCAACCTGTACAGGTCATTCCAATCAATCCTGTTATCATTATTAATATCACCTGAACCATACCAGTTTAATGAACTATTGTCAGGCATAACAAAGGGATTAATTGGGTCATATTGGGCAAAAACAGCAGGAAACTGATATATCAATAGAGTGATGCAAATGATGATATTTCTTTTATGACCGGTCATTGCTACACTAAACGATAATATTCATGATTAATTGTTATGCATAATTTACTACATAACTGCCACATATGCAATGCAATTAATAATCTGACTATTTTAAAACAAAATGGGTTGCGGCACTCCTGAGAATTATTGAATTTTCTGCTTAAATATCCATATATTTACATACTTAAATTTAGTGAGGATTTGAGTTTCTGAAAGTCCGGGAAATTTGTAATGACAGAGGATCTGCGCGGCGGATGTTTTTTATGTTAAAAAAAATGAAAAGAATGTGTTAGGAGGATGATAGCCAGAGGCTAAAATACCTAACTTTGTCAGTTGAAATATAATATCAGGGACCTAGAACCGTTATCCACAAACCACTATTCATTAACCAGGAACATTTAACCAATAATCAATAACATTTAACCAATAACCTATACATATCCATGGCAAAGAATCACAGGGTAATTGAACTGGACGAAGTAGTTGTGAAGTTCGCAGGCGATTCAGGAGATGGCATGCAGCTTACAGGCACGCAGTTCTCCGATACTTCAGCCTTTATCGGAAATGACCTTTCCACATTCCCTGATTATCCGTCAGAGATCAGAGCACCTCAGGGCACTGTTGCGGGGGTGTCTGGCTTTCAGGTACATATCGGACACAAAGAGGTGTCAACTCCCGGCGACCAGGCCGATGTACTGGTGGCCATGAATCCTGCAGCGCTAAAGGCCAATATGAAATGGGTGAAGGAGGGTGCCACCATCATTATTGATATTGACAATTTCGATAATAAACATTACAAAAAGGCAGGTTTCGAGGAGGACCCACTCCATGACGGTTCCCTGGAAGGATATATTGTGGTGAAGGCGCCTATCAGTATGCTCTCCAGGAATGTGGCCACCAGCAATGGTTTGGATAATAAGACGGCCGATAAGACCAAGAACCAGTTTGTGGCCGGGTTGCTTTACTGGTTGTTCAACCGTGATATTAAGATCGGGGAGGATTTCCTGAAGAGTAAGTTCAAATCGAAACCGGACCTGGTAAAAGCCAACATTGCAGTGTTGCATGAGGGGTATAACTATGCAGAGACCATTGAGGCGCTCTCTACCACTTACCATGTGGACCCGGTGAAGGGGAAGATGGGGCTGCACCGGAACATTACCGGTAATCAGGCCACTGCGTGGGGTTTGCTTGCAGCTGCTGAAAAGGCCGGACTGGAACTCTTTCTGGGTTCCTATCCCATCACCCCGGCCACTGAGATCCTGCAGGAGATCGCAAAGCATAAAAGCCTGGGAGCAGTTACTTTCCAGGCAGAAGATGAAATAGCCGGGATCAGCTCGGCTATTGGAGCCTCCTTTGCCGGAAGGCTCTCCTGTACCACTACATCCGGACCGGGACTGGCCCTGAAGGGAGAGGCAATCGGACTGGCAGTGATTACAGAACTCCCGTTGGTGATCGTGAATGTGCAGAGGGGAGGGCCCTCTACCGGACTGCCCACAAAAACTGAGCAATCGGACCTGATGCAGGCCCTCTACGGACGAAACGGGGAGTCGCCCTGCATCGTGCTTGCAGCCACCACACCGGCCGACTGTTTTAATTATGCTTTTGAAGCAGCAAAGCTTTCACTGGAGCATATGACTCCGGTGATCCTGCTGACCGATTCATACCTGGCCAATGGTTCTGAATTGTGGAGAATTCCAGAGATGAAAGATATGCCGGACATTACACCTCCGATGGTGAAGGATAATGCCGAAGACTACAAACCATACCTTCGTGATCCAAAGCGGTTGAACCGCTACTGGGCCATCCCCGGACAGCCCGGATTGCGCCACCGGATCGGAGGACTTGAAAAGGAGGATGTTACCGGCATGGTATCACATGACCCCATGAACCACCAGGTGATGGTGGAACATCGGGAGGACAAAGTTCAGAAAGTAGTAGAGTTCATTCCTAAACAGGAGGTGATAGGTCCGGAAGAGGCTGACCTGCTGGTAGTGGGATGGGGTGGATCCTATGGTGCACTGGTCAGTGCAGTGAATGATATGAAGGAGGAGGGCAAAAGTATTGCACTGGCACAGTTCAGCTATATCAATCCCCTGCCGGGTAATACGGCAGAGATATTTTCACACTATAAGAAGATCATTGTGTGCGAGTTGAACCTGGGGCAGTTTGCCAACTACCTGCGATCAAAGCATCCTGCTTTTGAGTACTTACAGTACAATAAGGTACAGGGACTGCCACTCTTTATTTCTGAATTGAAGGCAAAGTTTAACCAAGTATTGGAATCAATCAAATAGCAGCCATGATAGAGAATTTTGAACCGGTGGGAATTGTCACAAAGGCAGATTATAAACTGGATACAACTGTAAAATGGTGTGCCGGATGCGGGGCGCACGCAGTGTTGTCCTCGGTCATAAACGTATTGCCTGAAACAGGTATCCCTAAAGAAAAAGCGGTTTTCGTTTCGGGGATCGGGTGTTCATCCCGTTTCCCATACTACCTGAATACATACGGGTTCCATAGCATGCATGGGAGGGCCAATGCCATTGCATCGGGTGTGAAAGCAGCCAATCCGAACCTGAGTGTTTGGATCGTAACAGGTGACGGTGACTCCATGGCCATCGGGGGGAACCATTTTATTCACATCATCCGGCGAAACATCAATGCGAACATCCTCCTGTTTAACAATAAGATTTACGGATTGACAAAAGGACAATATTCGCCTACCACACCCAAGGGGAGTGTGACCAAAACCTCTCCCGACGGAACCATTGAGAATGCGTTCAAACCGGGTGAACTGAGCATGGGTGCACAGGGGACATTCTTCGCCCGTGTGGTGGATTCGGATCCCAAGATGATGCGTGAAGTGTTTAAGGCGGCAGCAGAACATAAAGGAACCAGCGTGGTGGAGATCCTGCTCAACTGTGTGATCTTTGCCAACCAGGTGCACAAAGATATTACGGGGAAAGATGTGCGGCATGACCACCAGATCTACCTGGAGCACGGAAAGCCTATGATTTTTGGGAAGGAAGGCAACAAAGGACTGATGATGCGTTGTGATAAGATGGAGGTGGTCACCATTGGTGAGAACGGGGTGACTGAAGATGATCTGATCGT
Source organism: Bacteroidota bacterium (assembly GCA_039714655.1). GTDB lineage: Bacteria > Bacteroidota > Bacteroidia > Bacteroidales. Next base: position 7,964 of record JBDLIX010000071.1, on the reverse strand, counting down.
TCACAATGCCCGTGATGTGGATGATACCAACCACTACAGACTGGTGCGGATGGAGCTGCCTGAATATCCGGTAGCCATGGGTGTGATCAGGGCTGTTGACTCCACGGTGTTTGAGTCGGAACTGTTCGACCAGGTCCAGCATGCAAAGAAAACGTCGAAGATCCGCAACATGGACGACCTGTTGCATAGTGGGAATGTGTTTGAGTCCAAGGGATAAAAACCAAAAAACATATGAACCAGGTTCCCCGATCGGAAGAGGATATTCAGAGACTGATTGCCGAGCGGAAAGAGCGGTTAAAGGAACTTACATGCATCAACGAAACCACCCAGATCATCAAGGAGAACCGCTCCATTGGTGAAACGCTTACACAGATAGCCGAAATATTACCCAGGGCGTGGCACTACCCGGAGATGACCGTGGCCAGGATCTGGTTCGAAGGTCAGGAGCACACCAGCAAGGGATTCAGGGAAGGTGACTGGAAACAATCACAGAAATTTGAAACCATCGACAGCCGGAAGGGGGAGATTGAGGTCTTTTACCTGAAGGAGTTTCAAGAGCTGGACGAGGGACCATTCCTGAAGGAGGAGCGACAGCTGATCGAGAATCTGGCCAGCATTATCTCCAACTACCTGAACAGTCAGGAAGCCCGTAAGATCTTGCAAAGATCCATGGAACAGGACACCGTCCGGGAGGAGATCAGCCAGTTTCAACATCCCCGGGAGATCAACTCCAGGATGCTGCTTCAGAAGTTCCTCAGCAAGCAGAACGCCAACCGGGACATCTTCCACGATCTGATGCGGTACAAGGTGAAGGAGATCTTGCTTGTAGCTACACTTTATGATGCCTTCAGCATTGAAAAGGAGGGACGCTTTTCCGAGCATATCCTGGGGGAGTATTCCCAGTTGAATCTTACTTCCATGCCGCGGGTAACCGGTGTATCCAATTACGACGAGGCCATTGAACAGCTCAATTCGCGGCATTTTGATCTGGTGATCCTGATGATCGGGGTCGACAAGGTGACTCCCATGCAGGTTTCGGCGCGGGTAAAGCGGGATTTCCCATACATCCCCATTTATGTACTGCTGAACAACGACCGGGAGGTCTCTTCCTTTAAGGAGACCAATCCGGAGCTGAGCAACATTGACAGGCTTTTTGTATGGAACGGCGATTCAAGCATCTTTTTTGCCATGGTGAAGCACCTGGAGGACCGGGTGAATGTGGAAAATGACACCGAACTGGGAATGGTGAAGGTGATCCTGCTGGTGGAGGATTCGGAGATGTACTATTCCCGCTATCTACCCCTTTTGTACAGCAACGTGCTGGAGCAGACCAAGCGGATCATTGATGATGTGAGTACCGATGATTTGTTCAAGGTGTTGCGGCTCAGGGCCAGGCCCAAGATCCTTCTGGCCACCAGTTATGAAGAGGCCATCGAAATTGTAAACAAATACCAGGAGTCGCTCCTCTGCCTGATTTCCGATGTGAAGTTTACCAAAGAGAATGAACTGGACGATAATGCCGGCTTCAGCCTGGTGATCCAGGCCAGGGAGATGATCAAGGACCTTCCCACTGTGATCCAGTCCTCCGATATCAAAAACTCCCGAAGGGCCTTCGAGCTGAAATCCACCTTCATCAACAAGAACAGTGAGACGCTGCTGCAGGATATCCGTAACTTTATCATGCACCACCTGGGATTCGGGAATTTCGTATACCGCGATGCAGGAGGAAGAAGAATTGCAGAGGCCAAATCGTTGAGGGAGTTCGAAAAGCATATTAACTCCATTCCCAGTGAATCGCTTGTGTACCATGGAAAGCGCGATCATTTTTCGTTGTGGCTCATGGCAAGGGGGGAGATCAAGATTGCCAAACTGATCCATCCGGTAAAGGTGACCGATTTTAAGTCGCCGGCCGGGTTCAGGAGCTACCTGCAGTATGTGATCAGGAAATACCGGAACGAATCCAATACGGGAAAGATTGTCAATTTCGAAGAGACAGCCGTGCTGGATGAATCCAATATTGTGAGTATGGGAAGCGGTGCCCTGGGAGGAAAGGGAAGGGGTTGTGCCTTTATCAACACCCTCATTTACAACCTTAATTTCTCTGAGATCATTCCGGAGATGAACATCCGTACGCCCCAGACCGCCATTATAGGGACCGATGAATTTGATATTTTCATGCAGCGGAACAACCTGCAGGAGATGATTTATGTGGAGACCGATTATGAGAAGATCCGTAGCCTGTTCCTGGAAGCCGATCTTTCATACAACCTGGAGAAACGGTTGAAGGAGTTGCTGAAACTGGTGAACAGGCCCCTGGCGGTACGCTCCTCCAGTCTGCTGGAAGACTCAACCATGCAGCCCTTTTCCGGAATCTTTGAGACCTACCTGATCCCCAACAACCATCCCGATTTCAATGTGCGTTTCAAGCATTTGAAAGATGCGGTAAAGCTGGTCTACTCCTCCATCTATTCACCCCATTCCAGGCGCTATTTTGAAGCCATTAATTTCAAACTGGAGGATGAAAAGATGGCCGTGGTGATCCAGGATGTGGTGGGCACCTACCACCAGGACCACTTCTACCCGCATATCAGCGGTACGGCACAGTCCCACAACTACTATCCCGTGGCACATATGGAACCGGAGGACGGGTTTGCCATTGCCGGACTGGGACTGGGACACTATGTGGTGAACGGGGAGAGGGCTTACCGTTTCTCGCCCAAGTACCCCACCCTGGAGATGAGTTCCCTGCAGAGTCAGTTGCGTGACTCACAGGTGGAGTTCATGGCATTGGATATGATCCATTCGGAGGTGGATTTCTGCAAAGAGGGATCGGAAGCCAACCTGCACCGGTTGTCCATTTCTGAAGCTGAATCCCATGATGTGCTGAAGCACCTGGCTTCGGTGTATGATGTGGACAATGAACGGATCGAACCCGGATTATCGACCCCCGGTCCACGGATCCTCAATTTTGCCAACATTCTGAAGTATGAATATGTGCCCATGGCCAAAGCGCTGAATCTGATCATGGATGTGGGAAAGGAGGCCCTGGGCTCGCCTGTTGAGCTGGAATATGCGGTGGACCTGGACAGGGCTGATAACGGGAAGCCCTCTTTCTATATTTTGCAGATCAAGCCCATGATGGGAACGGGGGGTGAGTATACATTCGACACGGACGACATTAACCAGGAGGAGATCATCATCTTTGCTGAAAGGAGCATGGGCAACGGGAAGGTGGATGACATTACCGACCTGGTGTTTGTGAATCCCGATTCGTTTGACAAATTAAAGACCAAGGAGATTGCTGTCCAGATTGAGCAGTTCAATAAGAAGATGGTGAAGGCAGACAGGAAATATATTTTGATCGGTCCGGGCAGATGGGGAACACGTGATCCTTTTATCGGGATCCCGGTAAACTGGTCCCAAATCTCCAATGCCAGGGTGATCGTGGAGACCAGTCTGGATGAGTTTCCGCTGGATGCCTCCCTGGGCTCCCACTTTTTCCATAATGTGACCTCCATGAATGTGGGTTACTTCAGCATTCAACATGATGTTGCAAGCTCCTTTATCCGATGGGATACTCTGGAGGAGCAGGAGCTGATCGAGGAGACTGACTTTGTGAAACATATCCGTTTCAAAGATCCCGTCTGTATCATGATGGATGGAAAGAAAAGAATTTCTAGTATCTTGAGGCATGCCTGCAAATCCAAAAACCGGAACGGCGTATCCCACGATTGATTTCAGCCATACGGCTTTTAACCTGCTGATGCAGAGAAGAATTCGTAAGGTTTTGATCATCAGCAGCAATTACGACTTCTTCATGCTTGAGGAGGATGGACGCATTGATGAGCAGATTTTCAATGAATATGTCTCCCTGAACCTTCGCTATCCTCCCAGATTTATCAAAGCCACCAGTGCCAGGGAAGCATTCCGGATCATGAAGGAGGAGGAGATCCACCTGGTGATCGAAATGTTGAACCTTGGGGAGGACGATGCTTTTACACTGGCCAATCGGATTAAACTAGCGTATACGGAAGTTCCCATCGTGGTACTCACCCACTATAACAGGGAGGTGAGCATCCGTCTGCAGAACGAGGACCTTTCTGCCATCGATCATGTCTTCTGCTGGTTGGGGAATGCGGATCTGCTGCTGGCCATTATCAAGCTTATTGAGGATAAGATGAACGCTCCGCACGATATTGAGGAGATTGGAGTGCAGTGCATTATCCTGGTGGAGGATTCCATCCGTTACACCTCTACCTATCTGCCTGAGTTGTATAAAATTGTGATGCAACAGTCACGCAACTTTATGAAGGAGGCCCTCAACGAGCACCAGAAGATGTTGCGCATGCGGGGACGTCCCAAAATCCTGCTGGCCAAGACCTATGATGAGGCGATGGATCTCTACGGGAAGTACAAGGAGAACCTGCTGGGGATCATCTCCGATGTGAGTTTTAAGAAAGGAGATTCAAGGGACCAGGAACAGAAACTGGGGATTCAACTGGTGGAGCAGTTGCGTAAGGATGATCCGCACCTTCCGGCGCTGATGCAGTCGTCCGACCGTTCCAATGCTGTGTTTGCCGAAAAACTGGGTGCAGGTTTTCTGCACAAGTATTCCAAGTCACTCTCCCTGGAGCTGCGCAACTTTATCATACGGTATTTCGGATTTGGTGAGTTTATTTTCAGGGATCCAGATACCCTGGAGGAGGTGGCAAGGGCGGTGGATCTGCAGGCACTTCAGCAGAAGATCCTGGAAATTCCGGACAAGGTGCTCTCCTTTCATGCTGGCCGAAATCATTTTTCCAAGTGGCTGAATGCCAGGGCAATATTTCCAGTTGCCCAATTGTTCAAATATGTTCATGAAGAGGATTTTCCAAACAAGAAGGATATCAGAAGCTACCTCTACGAAGCCATTGCCAGTTACAGGATCAGCAGGAGCCGGGGGATCATTGCCCAGTTTGATAAGAATAGTCACGACAATTACAAGATATTTTCCAGGATCGGGGAGGAGTCCATTGGGGGGAAGGCAAGGGGATTGGCATTTATCAATTCGGTCATTGCAAAATACAACCTCTTTAGCAAGTATCCCCAGGTGATGATCACAGTACCCAAGACAGTGGTGTTGAGCACTGATGTGTTTGATGAGTTTATGGAGTTGAACGATCTCTACCGGATCGGGTTGTCTGACCTGCCCGATGAGGAGATCCTCTCTTATTTTGTGGAGGGCCGGTTACCCGGCTGGTTGCACCAGGACCTCTATACGGTGATCTCGGTGACCGAAGCCCCCATTGCGGTGCGTTCATCCAGCAAGCTGGAGGACTCCCATTATCAACCCTTTGCAGGGATTTACTCCACCTACATGATCCCGGTCAACAAGGAGGATCCGTCCCAAACCATGGAACTGCTTACCAGTGCCATCAAATCGGTCTATGCTTCGGTCTATTTTAAAGAGAGCAAAGCGTACATTGAGGCTACCTCCAATGTGATCGATGAGGAGAAGATGGGCATTGTGCTCCAGGAGGTTTGCGGTACGCAGCATGGCGATCTTTACTATCCGACCATATCTGGAGTAGCCCGTTCCATCAATTTCTACCCCATTGCGCCTGAAAAACCCGAAGACGGTATTGCCAAGGTGGCATTCGGATTGGGAAAATATATTGTGGACGGGGGTATCAGCCTTCGCTTTTCACCCTCCTATCCCAAAAAAGTACTGCAGCTCTCCTCCAGCAAAACCATGCTGAGGGATACCCAGAAACAGTACTTTGCCCTCAACCTGAAGGAGGAGAGTTACCATGTTTCCACCGATGATGCTGTGAACCTGAAACGGTTGAAAATTGGTGAGGCTACCGGTGATCCTGCTTTTCGTCAGGTTGCCTCGGTGTATGATTACCAGAACGATGTGGTACGCGACGGGATCAACTATGAGGGCAAAAAGATCATCACCTTTGCCGGGATCCTGCAGCACGAATCGTTCCCGCTGGCCTCCATCCTGAAGGAATTGCTGGAGATTGGCCAGCAGGAGATGAACCTGCCCATTGAGATCGAGTTTGCGGTTAACATGGATGTGCCCAAAGGGTACCCCTATGTGTTCAACTTCTTGCAAATCAGGCCTATTGTGGAGAGCGACCAGCGCTCCGATATTGATATGGAAAAGGTGCTGCCCGAGGAGACCATCCTCTACTCCCAGTCGGCCCTGGGCAACGGGGAGTTTACCGGGATCAGGGATATCGTCTATGTGAAACCGGAGAACTTCAATTCGGCCAACAGTCATGAGATTGCCACAAGGATGGAGAAGTTAAATGCCGCTTTTAAGGAGCGGCACCCTGCCGGGGGAGTGCCGGGCGATTCGGGAGAGGGCTCCTCAGGGAAGATCACAAACAGCTGCCGGGGCTATGTGCTGGTGGGGCCCGGACGTTGGGGATCTTCCGATCCGTGGCTGGGCATTCCGGTGAAATGGTCCCAGATCTCCAAAGCGAGGATCATTGTGGAGTCCGGATTGGAAAATTACCGCATTGATCCTTCACAGGGAACCCATTTCTTTCAGAACCTCACCTCTTTCCGGGTGGGCTATATGACCATCAATCCCTTTATCAAGGATGGATCCTATGATCCGGAATTCCTGGATGGGATCCCCGCAGTGTATGAGGACGAGTTCATCCGGCATGTTCGGTTTGAAGCAGATCTGGTGATCCGCATCGATGGAAAGACCAACCGGGGTGCGGTGATGAAACCATCGACACCTCTCCATGAAACAAAATTTGATTCAGAACGTTAACTATTGTAAATATCAATTCTAAAACGACTTAATCAAATATTAATTCCCATGAACAAACGTGAATTTTTAAAGAGTTCGGCCATCATTGGTGCCGGAACCCTGATTGTCCCTTCGGTGGCCTCTTCCTGCATGAACTCATCCGCAGCAAACGGTGCCACTGCCTCTCTGGTTGCCACCGGTGATGATGGTAAATTCGTACAACCCGAACTGGGATATGCATTTGATGCCCTTGAACCGCACATCGATGCCATGACCATGGAGCTGCATTATGGAAAACACCATGCAGGTTATACCCGGAAGTTTAATGCAGCCCTGGAGCATGAGGATTTCCACTCCACCGACCTCTACAATCTTTTTGCCTCTGTTTCCCAATACGGTTCCAACTCCGGGATCAGGAACAATGGCGGAGGTTATTTCAACCACAACCTATACTGGAAATTTATGTCGCCCGAAGGTGGGGGAGAGCCCACCGGAAAACTGGCTGACGCCATTGCCAAAACATTTGGTTCATTTGACCAATTCAAGGAGCTCTTTTCTGCCACTGCAGCCAGCCACTTCGGTTCGGGCTGGGGCTGGCTTATTCTGGATGGTGAAGGAGTACTCCAGGTGACCTCCACCCCTAACCAGGACAATCCCCTGATGGATGTGGTGGATGTTCAGGGTGCACCGCTTCTCACCATTGATGTGTGGGAGCACGCCTACTATCTCAATTATCAGAACATGCGCAAGAGTTATGTGGATGCCTTCTGGAACGTGATTGACTGGAATTTTGTGGGTTCGTTGTACGAGGAGGCGGTTAGTGGATAACAATCATTTTCCCAACATATTGCACTCCTTCAAATCTCATCCTGTATAGATACAATCCAGCGGGGTGTTTTGTGGCATTCCAGGTGATCATATGATTTCCCGGGATCTCTTTTTTGTTCGCCAAAATATCCACAATCCTTCCCTGTTCATTCAATACCTCCATAAGCATGTGACCCGGTTTTTGAATCTGGTAGGGAATATGGGTCATCTCCCTGACCGGGTTGGGATAATTCTTCCCAAGAGTGAAAGGAAGCTGATTACCTAACATGTTGGAGTTGGAAACTGAAGCATAATTATAAGTCTCATCCACCATATGCCAGTAATCTTCATCGCCCCCATTGTAATCTTTCCGCAGATATCCGGTCTTAAAGGGATGGCGCTGAAA
>JBDLIX010000070.1:0-26143 GCA_039714655.1 Bacteroidota bacterium | reverse complement strand
ACCTTTTTTGTCACCCTTCTTGTCACCTTTTTTGTCACCTTTTCCGTCACCTTCTTCATCACCATCAGAAAACTTCGCATCCTGCTCACGAATGATCCGCCGACTGATTCCAATTCCGATTTCATACAGTATCATGAGTGGCATGGCCACTAGTACCTGGCTGAATATATCGGGAGGAGTGATAATGGCCGATAGGGTCACTATCAGGATAATGGCGTGTCTTCGGTATCTTTTCAAGAAGTCCGGGGTAACCAGACCAACTCTACTGAGAAAATAAACCAGGATGGGCAACTGAAAGACAATTCCTGCTGCAAGTACAACCGAAGTTATGGTTTGTACATAGGATCTGAGCGTGGGAGCACTGATCACGCTCTCACTCACTTTGTAATTCCCGAGAAAATTAACCGAAAGGGGCGCAATAATAAAATATCCGAAAGAGACACCCAAGATAAACAACAGAGAGGTATAAAACACAGCACCGGTGGCTGTCTTTTTTTCCTTTTCATAAAGAGCAGGTACAATAAACCTCCAGAATTCCCAGAAAATATATGGAAAGGCCACTACGATCCCGGCTACCAGCGATACGATAATGTGCATGGAGAACTGCTCTGCCATTTTAACGGTCTGCAGGCTAAATGGATTCTGATTGATGCAGATGCGGTTTAATCCAAGCAACTCACCCAACTGGCACAACCATCGGTTGGTTGGGAAAGGTGGTTCCTTAGGAGCCAGGATGATTTTATCAAATACAATGTCCTTAAAAACGAAGGCCACCAGGGCAAGTATAACGATGGCAGCCATGGAACGTAGCAGGTGCCAACGCATCACCTCAAGATGATCCAGGAAAGACATTTCCCCTTGTTTTTTCTCGCTCATACTCAGTCTGGATAAAGGCTGTGCAAATTAACAAAAAAAAACTGAGCCCCTTGAATGGGATATCAAATTATACTATCTTTAATTTTCTCAGTCTATCGAGGGGAAACAATGGAGAATATTGGAGAGATACTATACGACAACCTCAAGAAATATTTTGGATTTGATAGTTTTAAGGGCAATCAGGAAGCGATCATTTCCAATGTTCTTAGAGGTAATGACAGTTTCGTATTAATGCCCACAGGTGGGGGTAAATCTCTTTGTTACCAACTTCCGGCGCTGATCAAAGATGGAACGGCCATTGTCATCTCCCCGCTTATTGCACTCATGAAGAACCAGGTGGATGCCATGCGAAGCTTCAGCCTGGACGACGGCGTGGCACACTTTCTTAACTCTTCGCTTACGAAAAATGCCATCGCGAAGGTAAAAAAGGATGTGCTGGACCAACGAACAAGGCTTCTTTATGTGGCACCTGAGAGCCTGACCAAGGATGAGAATATTGAATTCCTGAAAAAGGTGAACATCTCATTCTATGCCATTGACGAAGCACACTGCATTTCTGAATGGGGACACGATTTCAGGCCCGAATACAGACGTATACGTCCCATTATCAACAAGATAGGAGCGGCCCCAATTATTGCACTTACTGCCACCGCCACACCAAAGGTTCAGAGTGATATCCAGAAGAATCTGGATATGCTTGGAGCCAATGTTTATAAATCCTCATTCCGCCGACATAACCTCTATTATGAGATCAGGCCCAAGGTAGATGCCACCAAAGAGATCATCAAATTCATCATGGCAAATCAGGGAAAATCAGGTATCATCTATTGCCTCTCGAGGAAAAAGGTCGAGCAGTTGGCTGAAACACTCAAGGTAAATGGTATCAAATCACTTCCCTATCATGCCGGGATGGATGCTGTTACCCGTTCATCAAACCAGGACCAGTTCCTGATGGAAGAAGCAGATGTGATTGTTGCAACCATTGCATTTGGTATGGGAATCGATAAACCCGATGTACGGTTTGTAATCCATTATGATATCCCGAAAAGTCTTGAAGGATATTATCAGGAGACCGGAAGGGCCGGACGGGATGGTGGCGAAGGAAAATGCATTGCATTCTACAGCTATAAAGATATCCAGAAACTGGAAAAATTTATGCAGGGGAAACCGGTTGCAGAGCAGGAGATCGGTAGACAATTGCTACTCGAAACAGTCGCCTATGCCGAATCGGCAGTGTGCCGTCCCAAGCTGTTACTCAACTACTTCGGCGAGTTCATGAAAGAGGGTTGTGACAACTGTGACAATTGTCTGCATCCAAAAGAGAAATTTGAAGGAAAATCTCACATGCTTCTATGTTTAAAGGCTATTCTGGGAGTCCAGGAGAAATTTAAATCCGAGCATATCGCGAACATCCTTGCAGGCATTGCAACCAGTGCGGTAAAAACTTACAATCATCACCATTCGGAGTACTTTGGGGCTGGGAAAGATAAGGAGGCGAAATTTTGGAACGCAGTACTCAGGCAAGCCCTTGTAGCCAGAATGATTACAAAGGATATCGAGAATTATGGACTACTAAAACTGACCAAGGCCGGTCATGATTTTATTAAGAAACCCTTTTCGATGATGTTGACACAGGATCATGATTTTGATATTGCATCAGAAGAGGGTGACGCCTCCGGGGGTGGAGGGACAGGTGCTGTAGATGAGGAGCTCATTCATGTGTTGAAAGATTTGAGGAAAAAGATGGCCAAGAAACTCAACCTTCCTCCTTTTGTCATTTTCCAGGATCCATCCCTGGAGGACATGGCGATTCAGTATCCAGTAAATCTGGAGGAGTTGCAGAATATTGTGGGGGTTGGTGCCGGGAAAGCGAAAAAATACGGAAAAGAATTCGTGGAGATCATCCATGGCTATGTGGAGGAGAAAGAAATTATCCGCCCTCAGGATATGGTGGTTAAATCGGTTGTCAATAAATCGGGTGTTAAGGTTTACATCATCCAGAATATCGATCGCAAACTTTCATTGGATGACATTGCTGCAGCAAAAAACCTTGAGATTCTGGACCTTATCGATGAAATTGAAGCCATTGTTAGCTCAGGCACTAAACTCAACATAGATTATTACCTGAATGAGATCATGGATGAAGAGAAACTGGAGGAGATATTCGAGTATTTCAGAGAGGCTGAAACCGAGTCAATCGATGAAGCGCTTTCCGAATTGGGTGAAGAGTACTTTAGTGAAGTAGAGATCAGATTGGTCCGAATCAAATTCTTCTCTGAGTTAGCAAATTAATATGCAGGAGATCCTTACCATCCGGGGTTTATCCAAATCCTACAAAAATGTACAGGCCATACAAAACCTTAATCTGAACATCTCAGAGGGACAGGCATATGGAATTCTTGGTCCCAACGGCAGCGGAAAAACAACCACCCTCTCCATCGTAACAGGAATTATCCGGCAGGATGAGGGAAGATTCAGCTGGTTTGGGAAGAATCCTGAAGCCAGTCAGAGAAAATCCATAGGTTCACTGATTGAAACGCCCCATTTTTATCCTTACCTGAACCTCGAAAAGAACCTGAAAATCATTTGTGATATCAAGGGTATGCCCTATGAAGATATTGGCCGTGTACTGGAAACCGCACGTTTGGCAGAGAGGAAAAAGTCCAGGTTCTCCACCCTGTCACTGGGGATGAAACAGCGTTTAGGTATTGCAGCAGCGCTGCTGGGAGATCCAAGAGTACTGGTCCTTGATGAACCCACCAATGGACTTGATCCCGAGGGAATTGCAGAGGTTAGGGAGGTTGTTATTGAGCAAGTTGAGAGGGGGAAAACCCTAATCCTGGCATCCCACATATTGAATGAGGTGGAAAAGATCTGCAGCCATGTGGCTATCCTTAAGAAAGGGGAACTACTTGCCAATGGTCCTGTGAAAGAGTTACTGGCAGAAGATGAGATCATTGAGATCTCATGCATGAACAATGAACAGCTGAAGCAGAAGTTGGAAGCGTCTCAATTGGTAAAGGAGGTTGAAATTGAGAATGGATTGATTGTAGTCACCCTTGCAGAAAAAGTCTCTCCGGCAAAAATCAACGCTTTCGCTTTTTCAAATAAATTGGTGATCCACCATATGCTCAGCCGGAAACGAAGTCTGGAATCCCAGTTCCTTGAACTGGTCAAAGAAGAATAGAACAATCAAATGAAAAGATTACTGCATATTGAACAGATCAAGTTACTGAACTATAATCCTTTTCGCATTACTCTTGGTCTCTATTTCTTAGCTTTTGCTTTGGGGCTTCTGATCTATCCTGCCGTTGATAAGGAGATCCCTGTGATCTCTCTGAGTGATCTGTTCCGCTTCCCCGACGTCTGGATGTTTCTCACCTGGGTTACTGAACCCTATAATGCTCTTCTGGCATTGATCATCATCATGATTACCACCAAGGAGTTTAGCAACCACACCTTCAAGACCCAGCTGGTGTTTGGCCTAAGCCGCACCGACCTGCTTCTTCAGAAACTGTTGTCTATCGTTGTGCTTTCAATCTTCGCTACACTTCTGTTGGGGATCACCTCTCTGACCCTGGGGCTTATTTACAGTTATAAGCTCACTTTCAAGATTGCTATGGAGAATACCTGGATTTTGGGCAGGTACATGATGGCGGCATTCTCCTATATGTCCTTTGGGCTGCTTGTGGCGCTACTCATTAAGAATACAGCACTGTCACTGCTCACTTTTCTTGCTCTGCGGGTATTTGTTGATCCTGTGTTGTTCCTGATCCTCCGGAAATCTGAAGTTAAATGGTACCTTCCTTTCCGAACCACCACGAGGCTAACCCCGGTTCCCAATCTGATCGAGATCTTTCAGAAAAAGATGAACAGTGCTGAATCACTTGATGAAACTGCACTTGACATTATTCCCAAAGGATTACCAATATGGCTTAACATACTCATGGTTTTACTTTATACCGGCCTGGCCATTTTTTTCAGTTACAGACTCATGCAGCGAAGAAGGTTCACCTGACCAATACAAACAAGCCTTTTCAATACTGCCTACCCTTCCAGACAGGTGGCATAAACAAAGAGCCAGCAGTGATCACCATCTGAAATAAATAATAAACAATGGAGACTGGCAGGAACGCCCGAAGGCTTTTTCTCTGACCACTAAGTCCTGTTACCCTGTATAATATCCAGAAATCCCCCAGCGTCTTAATAATAAATGCTAACAGGAGCCAGTGCCAGTATCCGGGAGCCAGAAAAAGAGAGACAGGTATGAGAAGAATCAAAAAATTGGTTATCGCCACCAATAACCCAACCGACTGGATATGTGGAGTTCTGTAATGCACCGTTTTTGAACCCCAGCGGATGCGTTGGGCGATCAATTCACCCAGATTACGAACCGGCAAAGTTTGCACCATCCCTTCCCGTGATGCATTATAGGATAAGCTCTTCCCAAGTTTCCAGGCACCGATCATTAAAAACATATCATCGCCCGAGGCTAACTTTCCTGCCGGGTCATACGGACGTGTTTCATGGAACAGTTTTCTGGAATAGGCCAGGTTGGCCCCGTTGCACATCAATGGCATATTAAAGTGGAACGATCCGGCCCCTGCTCCAACCAGGCTAAGCAGATCCAGCCGCTCAAAGTATTCCAGCAAACCGCCTGCTCCTTCCCGTGTAGTCACCAACCCTGCCACCATATCAGAATTATGTTTTTCCCGGAACGCCATATGCGAAGCAATAAACTGCGGGCCAACCCTGCAGTCAGCATCGGTTTGAATGATCCACTCACTCTTAGCATGTTGAACAGCCAATGAAAGAGCCTCTTTCTTTCCGGATTTGTCCCCGGGAAGGTCCAGGCAGATGAAACGGGAATTATTCCCAATCAATAACTTCAGCGACTCTTTTGAACCATCCTGGGAATGGTCATTTACAAAAATGACATTCACGTGGTCCTTAGGATAGGACTGACGAGCCAGATCTCTTACAAGATCCGGTAATCGTTCCTTTTCATTTCTGAAAGGTATGATCACCGTGACTGAGACTGGATCGTCCTGGCTCAAGGTCTGATTCTTTCTCAATCGTCCCAATCCCCATGACAACAGGATCATAACCATGGAATAGAGAGAGGCAAGCAGGAGTGTTATTGATACGGGAAGTACCATTTTCAGACTATTCTTGCCGGTCAAAGAAGGACTGCATCAGTTCAAAAAGTTTCCTGAATTGAATGGGTTTGGTAAGGAATGCATCGCATCCTGCTATTCTGCAAGTTACCTCATCCTCATCAAATGTGTTGGCAGTAGTGGCAATCACTGGTAAATCGTGTCGAATCAGTTTGATCTTCCGGGTGGCTTCCAGTCCGTTCACTTCGGGCATCTGCATATCCATCAGCACAAGGTCAAAATGGTTTTCGTTTTCGCAAAACTCAATGGCCTGGCGTCCATTGGCAGCATGTACCACTCCGACTTTTACCCGGGAAAGCACTGCAGAGATCAGCTTATAAGATATCATATTATCCTCCACCACCAGCACAACCTTTCCAGTGAAATCGAAATCATATTTCCCATTTACAACCATGATTAACCCATTAATATGCCAATGATCGTTGCGGACAGAAGTGAAGCAAGAGTACCGGCAAGAAGCGCACGCATCCCAAATTGGGCCAGCAGAACCCTGCGTCCGGGTGCAAGTGCCCCTATGCCCCCAATTTGAATACCTATGGAGGCAAAATTAGCAAATCCGCACAGCATGTACACCGACATAATAATAGATTTCGTATCGGCAAAAGCTCCAGTTGCCTTCAGTTCTGACAATCCAATATAAGCGACAAACTCTGTAAGGATCAACTTCTTACCAAGCAGAGCCCCCACCAGGGTAATATCTTCCTTTGCCACACCAATTAACCACATAAGCGGAGAGAGAGAATAACCCAGAATAAATTCCAGACTCAGTTCGTCATACTTTCCATCGGTGATGGAAATGATCTTTTCATTGAGCGTGCTCCAGTCCCCAATCTTAATGAAGATATAGTTGATAAAAGCAATAAATGCAAGGAAAACAAGAAGCATGGCACCCACATTCACTGCCAAACGCATTCCCTCTCCGGTTCCGTTGGAGATGGCATCCAGCGCATTCTTACCAATACCACTTCGCGACACCTCAAGATCTTTATTGATACTTTCGGTCTGTGGAACGATGATCTTTGAAATGACTACTACACCTGGAGCTGCCATTACCGATGCTGTAAGAAGGTGTTTTGCAAAGATGATCTGCTGAGTTGGTTCTCCTCCACCGAGGAATCCGATGTAAGCCGCCAGAACTCCACCAGCCAGTGTAGCCATCCCTCCTGACATAACCAGAAGGATCTCAGATCGACTCATCTTTTCGAGGTATGCCTTGATTAAAAGGGGTGATTCGGTCTGTCCAAGAAAAATATTACCAGCCACTGAAAGGCTTTCTGCACCTGATAGTCCCATCGCTCTGGAAAGCAAATAACCAAAGATCTTTACAAAAAATTGAATGACCCCAAGATAAAAAAGAAGACTGGTTAAAGCAGAAAAGAATATGATGGTAGGTAGTATGGAAAAAGCAAAATTCTGCAGTGCAGGATCAATCTCGCCCGTATCATTTCTTTTTAAAAGGAAGGTTACTCCCTCATTGGTAAATGCCAGGATCTTCACAAATCCTTTGCCGACTCCCTCAAAAAAAACCTGGATAAATGGCATGTACAAAATACCCACTGCCAATACCAGCTGAATGAACAATCCGGTACCTACCATCTTCCACGATATAGCTTTCCGGTCGGAGCTGAAAAGCCAGGCAATAAAAATCAAAACCACCATTCCAAGCAGGCCACGCAAGATGCGAACCACATCGAAATCAAATCCGGACATCTCCGGCAAAATATTTGTCATTGAAACAGAATCGGATGTTTGCTGTTGAGCAACTGTAAGTAGCGTGTCGACAACGACTGAGTCAGCTATCATTTGGATCTTCTGTTTATCTCATCCCTGATCTCAGAAGCCTGTTCATAATCCTCCTTGGAAACTGCCTCTGCCAGTAATGATCTAAGATCTTCCATACTACTTTCCGAAAGGTTCGGGAGAATGGTCCTCTTTTTGGGTTTTTCTGCCGGGGTTTCTATCTCCTGCTCTTCAGGAATATCGGTTTGCTCCAGACTTGAACCCTTCTCAAAATCCAGTACAATCCCAGCTTTGTCAACGATTTCATCGGTAGTAAAGATGGGACATTTGAACCTTAAAGCAAGTGCAATTGCGTCAGATGTCCGTGCATCCATTGTCACCTGCATGTCTCCATTATCACAAAGAATACTTGCAAAAAAAACTCCATCTTCCAGTTTATGAATATTCACCTCAAGAATTCTAATACCGTAGGTATCTGAGAAATTCTTGAAAAGATCATGTGTAAGTGGGCGCGGGGGTGTCAGACCTTCAAGTTCTATTGCAATAGCCTGCGCTTCAAACCCTCCAACGATAATAGGGATTCTTCTGTTTCCTTCCTCCTCCGATAAAACTAGTGCATATGCACCTGATTGTGTCTGGCTGTAAGAAATACCAAGAACATTAAGCTTTATTTTCCCCATATCTGATTTGACTCTCCTCGTTGCAAGCATCGAGGAACCGGAACGAAGAGGAGCTCTTCGGAACCAACCGAGCTTGCGAGCTCGGCGAAGCTAATCATCGATCCTTTTATTTATTCAGACTCTTTACTCACAAATATAGAAATATCTTCGACATATTCCGAACGCTCAATTGCAACCCTTTTTTATTCCCATATGCCTTCGGAATCATCAAAAAATAATTCATCTAAATCTTTGTCGATCATTCAAACTTTTCTATCTTTGCAAACCCAAATTTCTGACATTTAGTAAAAAGCATTGTAAAATGTACGCAATTGTTGATATAGCCGGACAGCAATTTAAGGTCGAAAAAGATCAAAAACTGTATGTTCACAGGCTCGAAGGTGAAGAAGGAAAAAAGGTTTCTTTCGACAAGGTATTGTTAATCGATTCTGGAAGTAAAGTATCAGTGGGAGACCCTGTTGTGAAAGGTGCTGCCGTTGGAGCTAAAATCGTTTCACATTTAAAAGGAGACAAAGTACTTGTCTTTAAGAAAAAGAGACGGAAAGGATACAAGAAATTGAACGGTCACCGTCAGCATCTTACCCAAATCCAGATCGAAACTATTTCTGAAAAAGCAGCAAAGAAACCTGCAGCAAAGAAGGAAGAAGCTTCTAAAACTGTTGCTGCAAAAGCTCAGGCATCGAAGCAACCGGCTGCCGCAAAAGAAACCACAACGACTAAAAAAGCAGCACCGGCAGCTAAACAACCGGCTGCCGCAAAAGAAACCACAGCTAAGAAAGCTGCAACTAAGAAACCTGCAGCTAAGAAACCTGCAGCTAAAAAGGCTGCGCCCAAAAAGGATGCAGGGGAAGACAAAGCAACAAAGTAGTACCAAAGTTTAGCTGAGCCAACAGCCGAAAGATTTGAGGCACAGCCAAAAAATGTGAAGAACTTTAAAAGTATATAGTTATGGCACATAAGAAAGGAGCCGGTAGTTCAAGAAACGGTCGTGAATCAGAGAGTAAACGACTGGGTGTAAAACTTTATGGTGGCCAGCAGGTAAAGGCTGGCAATATCATCGTAAGGCAAAGAGGTACAGTTCATAATCCTGGAAGTAATGTTGGAATTGGTAAAGATCACACACTGTTTGCCATGATCGACGGAGAAGTGAAATTTACAAAAAAAAGGGACAACAAATCCTACGTCTCCATTGAACCGGTAGCAAACTAGGAGAATTATATAAAATCCATATATCATTCACCTGTAATGCACTACCTTTAATGTGTGTTACAGGTTTTTTTATGTTTACAAGATGCTAACCATTCAGTTCATTCGTGATAACAGAGATACTGTTATCGAAAGATTAAAAATTAAGAATTTCAAACAACCCGAACTGATCGACAAGATCATTTCCAGGGATAATGAACGCAGATCTTTACAGGTAAAGACCAACGATCTACAGGCTGAAATGAACCAGCTTAGCAAAGAGATTGGAGTGTTGTTCAAAAAGGGTGAGCAGGAGAAAGCACATCGCGTAAAGGAGCGTACAGCAGGAATTAAAAAGGAGCTTGAAACATCCGGGCACGATTTGCAAACAGCCACCAATGAACTGAACGAATGGCTTGTACTGATTCCCAACATCCCCCACCCCTCTGTCCCCCCCGGAAACAGTGAAGCGGACAACCAGGTTATCCGTGAAGGAGGAACCATGCCCGATTTGTATGATGGTGCTGTACCCCATTGGGAATTAGGAGCGAACTATAACCTGATCGATTTTGATCTGGGTGTAAAAATTACAGGAGCCGGATTCCCGGTTTTCAGAGGAAATGGGGCAAGACTCCAGCGGGCTTTGATCTCATACTTTCTGGACCACAACACAGCTGTTGGTTATGAAGAGATCCTTCCTCCGCTTTTAGTCAATGAAGCATCCGGGTTTGGAACCGGACAACTTCCTGATAAAGAAGGGCAAATGTATCATGTTACAGAGGACAACCTCTACCTGATTCCCACTGCCGAAGTACCCGTCACCAATATTTACAGGGATGTGATCCTGAATACCGAAGATCTGCCCATTAAGAATACGGCATATACCCCCTGTTTCAGGCGTGAGGCCGGTTCCTACGGAAAAGATGTGCGTGGATTGAACCGGGTGCACCAGTTTGACAAGGTAGAGATCGTACAAATTCAGCACCCATCTGCCTCCTATGATTCGCTGGAAGAGATGGTCATGCATGTGGAACAACTTGTGATCAATCTGGGCCTTCCTTACCGGATCGTACAATTGTGTGGAGGGGACCTTGGGTTTACTTCGGCTCTGACCTATGATTTTGAGGTATACGCAAGTGCACAGAAAAAGTGGCTGGAGGTCAGCTCGGTATCAAATTTTGAATCATACCAGGCCAACCGGCTGAAGGTGCGCTTCCGCGAGCCCACACAAAAAAGACCACAGCTGGTCCATACCCTCAATGGAAGCGCATTGGCACTACCAAGGATCATGGCAGCTATTCTGGAGAACAACCAGACCCCCGACGGCATCCTGGTTCCCGAAGTGCTCCACAGGTACATGGGCACCGGAAACGAAATTATCAGATAACCTCTCATCCATTCATGCCAGAGAAGTCAGCCAGAAAAGCTTATATTTTTGCCATTCTGGCGGTGCTATTCTGGGCCACATCACCCACAGCTTTTAAGCTTGGTTTAAGGGTTCAGGATAGTTATCAGTTATTAACCGGAGCATCTCTGACCTCGACAGTTGTCCTGGGGATAATCATCCTGATAAGAGGTAACCTGGGGAAGTTACTGAAGCTGAAGTGGAGGGATGTTGGATTTTCGGCGTTGATGGGACTCATGAATCCTGTTGCATACTACCTGATCCTCTTCAAAGCATATTCCATTTTACCTGCACAGGTGGCCCAACCCCTGAACATGTTATGGCCCATTGTGCTGGTGATCATCTCTATACCCATGCTTCGACAAAAAATAAGCTGGAAAAGTGTTGGTGCCATGCTCCTCAGTTTTACAGGAGTGGTGCTCGTTTCCTTACAGGGTGGAACCGGGGTAAAGGATCCGGAGAACGGGTTAGGTATTCTCCTGGCGCTTTCAACATCAGTTCTTTGGGCGTTTTATTTCCTCTATAATGCAAAGGATAAAAAGGATTCTGTAGTCAGGCTCTTTCTCAATTTTCTTTTTGCCTCTACCTATCTCCTGATTGGAGGAATCATCAAGGGGCAGGTTTTACCGGGGTCTGCCGAGGCGTGGGCCACTGCACTCTATGTAGGAGTTTTCGAAATGGGTGTTACATTTGTATGGTGGTTAATGGCCATGCATTATGCCCCAACCACCGATAGGATCAGCAACCTGGTTTATATAGCCCCATTCTTGAATCTGATCATTGTTAACCAGGTTTTGGATGAAAGCATATACCTGACAACGGTTTATGGAATCGTCCTGCTGGTCTCAGGAATAGTGATTCAAAAAATAGTAAGCAGGCATGCAAAAATCACATGACAAAATCATTTTGGGAATAGACCCCGGAACCAACCTTATGGGTTATGGTATCATTCAGGGAGCTGGAAAGAACCCCGGTTTTATTGATATGGGTGTGATTGATTTTAAAAAGAGTGGCGACCATTACATGAAACTCCGAAAGATCTATGAGGGTACATTGGGCCTTATGGAAAAATACCTGCCCGATGAGGTTGCCATTGAAGCTCCGTTTTTTGGTAAAAATGTTCAATCCATGCTGAAACTGGGCAGAGCTCAGGGGGTTGCCATGGCAGCCGTCCTGGCCAGGGATGTTCCTGTGTTTGAATATGCTCCCCGAAAAATCAAAATGGCCATTACCAGTGCGGGAGATGCTTCCAAAGAGCAAGTTGCCGCAATGCTGGCACGAATGTTTGATCTGAAAGAAATTCCAAAGAATCTGGATGCCACCGATGGATTGGCTGCAGCCGTTTGTCATTTCTATCAAAAAGATGTGGTACAAAAAAAACCTGGCTCTAACAGTTGGGAAGAGTACATTCGGAAAAATCCCGGAAAGGTAAAGTAACCCTACCGGATTGCAGCTGCGATCTTCTCAGAAGTAGCCCTGAATTGCTCATCACTAAATTTTAGTTTGGGCTTGCTGAATTCGATATCGTAAAGGTTGTTGATAGGAATAAGATGGATGTGGGCATGGGGAACCTCCAGACCAAGTACAGCCACTCCCACTCTTTTGCATTCAATGGTTTTATCAATGGCAAGCGCCACCTTTTTTGCAAATACCATCATAGGACCAAGCAGCTCATCATCCACATCAAACAGGTAGTCGGTTTCCACCTTGGGAATCACCAGTGTATGTCCTTCTGCCAGTGGATTGATATCAAGAAAAGCATAGAAATGCTCATCTTCATGGATTCGGTAAGAAGGGATCTCTCCTGCGACAATTTTCGAAAAAATAGTTGCCATATCTTGATTGACTAAAGGGAAATATCCATGATCTCGAATGACATCACTCCAGAGGGAACCTGGATATCCACCACATCACCCACCTTCTTTCCCAAGAGACCTTTTGCAATGGGTGTTCCTACAGATATCTTACCGCTCTTAATGTCTGATTCGGCTTCTGAAACCAGCATATATTCAACCTGCTGGTTGTTTTTGGTATTTTTGATCTTCACCTTATTAAGAATCTGCACCTGTGTGGTGTCTAACTTCGATTCGTCTATAATCCTTGCATTGGCCAACATATCTTCCATCTTGGCGATTTTCATCTCCAGCAATCCCTGCGCTTCTTTGGCTGCATCATATTCCGCATTTTCAGACAGGTCTCCTTTGTCCCTGGCTTCTGCGATCTGAAGTGAAATGGCGGGTCTTTCCTCAGAGACTAGCTGGTCCAGTTCCTTTTTCAGATTGGCCATACCCTCCTCTGTCATATAAGAAGCTTTTGCCATAACAGTTTCCTCCTTGTTAACTTATTAAAAACAAAAAGAATTCTGCATCAAACAGAACTCTTCAGTTGTAAAATTACAAAAAAAAATATCAATAATCAACGCGATTGATGATTGCAGAGTAGACAACCGCTGTACCTGCATCAAATTCTTTAACCACTTCAAAATAATCAGTTCCCCCCTCATCCTCCAATTGAATCACCTCCATCGGTTCGGTAATGCTATCTGCTTCGGATAATATCATGTCAGGCCGATTCTCTTTCCTCCTCTGCTCTACCAGACGGTCATATTCCTCCATCATACTATTGGCTTTTGATATGGGTTCGGGAGCTGCTTCTACCATCTCCTCCTGTGCAGTCAACTCTTCATCATTGTCCCGAAAATCCACAACCTGCTCCTGTTGTTCCATGTTAAACGCCCTTTCCAGGTTTTCCAGGAATCCTGGCCTTGCTTCGTTGGCAGGCCCTTTATCACCCTCTCCTGCCGGTTTCTTCTTTTTTCCCAACAAACCAACAATGACTGCCACCAGGGTGATCACAATGTACAATATGTTTCCTATCTCAAAATCCATTTTTGTGCAGCTACAAAGCAATAATTATGCGCTTACCGAGTTAAAATTACAAAAAATAGGTGGTTTTCTTACATTTAACACTGCATGAGGAGAATTTTACTCACATTATCTCTATTAATCATCCTGATACTTCCCGGTCTGGTAACACCCTCATGCGATAGCAACCGGGGACAAATAATCCCTTATGTAAAGGTCGACCTTTACCTTCTTCTCTATGCAGATCTGGCCGATGTTGGCATCGGCACTACCAAAATAATTCCTGGCGAGGGAGTAAACGGGATTGTGTTGTACCGGGAGTCGGATCTGATATTTTTCGCTTATGACCGCACCTGTACCCTCTGGCCGGAACATGATGAAGCTGTGGTAGAGGACTCTACCTTCTTCGGTGTATTTGAATGCCCGGATTGTGGTTCTACCTACCTCCTGATGAATGGAGCTGAACCCAATTCAGGACCTGCCCGTTATCCGCTGGTTGAATACCACACCGCCATCCAGGGAGATGTCCTGCACGTATACAACTAGATTTCATTCAAAAGGGTGTGCGTATCCTCGCTGAATTTCTTTGTTTCACAAATAAATATAGGCTTCGGTTACGCACACCCTTTTGATATCTTAGTAGCGGTAATGTTCCGGCTTGTATGGGCCTTCCACCTTAACTCCCAGATAATCTGCCTGCTCTTCGGTAAGGGTCGTCAATTTTACACCCAGTTGTTCAAGGTGAAGACGTGCTACCTCCTCATCCAGATGCTTTGGAAGCATATAGACATCTATTTTGTAGTCATTCTTCCACAGTTCCAGTTGAGCAAGTGTCTGGTTAGAAAATGAATTACTCATCACAAAGGATGGATGACCTGTGGCGCATCCCAGATTTACCAGTCTTCCCTCTGCCAGAAGGAAGATGGCATGGCCATCATCATAAAGATACTTGTCCACCTGGGGTTTGATATTGATCTTTTGGATTCCAGGCCACTTCTCCATCTGGTCGACCTGGATCTCATTGTCGAAATGGCCGATGTTGCAAACGATACTCTGGTCGTTCATGACTGCCATATGCTCGGCGGTAATCACATCCTTGTTTCCTGTGGTGGTTACAAAAATATTCCCCTCCTTAACAGCCTCTTCCATGGTGGTCACCTGGAATCCTTCCATGGAAGCTTGCAGGGCACAAATGGGATCAATTTCAGTCACCAATACCCTGGCCCCATAGGATTTCATAGAGTGGGCACAACCTTTTCCCACATCACCATATCCAGCCACAACTACCACTTTCCCGGCTATCATCACATCAGTGGCACGTTTGATCCCGTCGGCCAATGATTCACGGCAACCGTACAGGTTATCAAATTTCGATTTTGTAACTGAATCATTCACATTGATGGCCGGGAAGAGCAATTTTCCCTGCTCCATCATCTGGTAGAGACGATGTACACCCGTAGTGGTCTCTTCAGAGACTCCCCTGATCCCGGGCACAATCCTGCCCCATCTACCATGATCTTCCTGCAAAATCCCTTTGAGTGTAGTATATATTACCTGCTCTTCCCTGCTGGAAGCTTCCACCTCAAGCACAGAAGCATCATCCTCCGCTTCGTATCCTTTGTGGACCAGCAAAGTGGCATCACCTCCATCATCCACGATCAGATTCGGGCCTTTTCCTTCAGGAAAATTCAGGGCCTGGGCCGTACACCACCAATACTCTTCCAGGGTCTCCCCTTTCCACGCAAAAACAGGGATCCCTGCCTTAGCAATAGCCGCCGCTGCATGATCCTGCGTACTGAAAATGTTACAACTGGCCCAACGTACATCTGCACCCAATTCCACCAGGGTTTCGATAAGTACCGCAGTCTGTATGGTCATATGCAGTGAACCCATGATCCTGGCTCCCTGTAATGGTTTTTCAATGGAGAATTTACTCCTGATGGACATGAGCCCGGGCATCTCTTTCTCTGCAATTTCAATCTCTTTCCTTCCAAATTCTGCCAGATTCATATCGGCCACCTTATAAGGAAGTGTCTCTGTATAAGTCATCGTTTCCATATCTTGATTTTGGACTGCAAAAATACGCTTTTCTGGAAATATATGCTAACCTGCAATTTTTAAACTTATCCGGCCGAAATTAACATATTATGGATGATTACTTTGTCTTTCTCAAGTTGTTGCTTTAATGCATCAATTCCGCTGAATTTCATTTCATCCCTGACCCGTTTTATAAAATGGATCACCACTTGCTCCTCATAAAAATCGCCCGACGCATCAAATAGATGTGCCTCAATGGTCTTGACAGCTGAGGCACTGTCAATGGTGGGACGAAAACCGATGTTAAGCATTCCATTATAGATCTCTCCCCTCAATTCGGTCCGGATGGCATAGACCCCGTTCATGGGGATAAGTTTATATGGATCCAGGGGATGCACATTGGCAGTTGGAAATCCCATTTTCCTTCCCAGATGATTCCCTTCCACAATGGTACCTGCCAGGTAATAGTGATAACCAAGCATCTGCGCTGAGCGTCCAAGATCCCCCGATAAGATCGATTCCCTGATGGCGGTGGAGCTCACCCGTCCAAGCTCAGAACTATATTCGGGAAGCTTTTCAATCCTGAACTGGTTCATTTTCGCACACTTAGCCAAACCCTCCGGATCTCCTTTTCGATCCTTTCCAAACCGGTTGTCGTAACCTACCAGCAATACTTCAACCCCCAGCCTGTCTACCAGGTATTCCTTAACAAACTCACATGCAGTGAGGGAAGCGACCTCTTTAGTAAATGGCACCATAATCAACTGGTCGATTCCGCTTCGTTCCAGCTCTCTGATTTTCTCCTCCCGGGTATGCAAAAGTTTAAAATTGTGCGTCTCCCTGTTCAGGACAATTCTGGGATGTGGCCACAGGGTTACCGCCACCGAATCCCCTCCATGCTTCAAAGCCCGGGTTTTAAGATGGTTCAGGATAAACCTGTGCCCTTTATGAACACCATCAAAAATTCCAATGGTGGCCACCGGCTTGTTCAGGGATATGGGCTCATGAATTAACTGTATCTTCATATTCAATTCATCAATAGATATTGCAATAATTCCCAAATTTATCAAAATCAAGGATTGAGAAGATATATCAGTCCATACTATTTTATATATTGATAGTGACAATTTCCTGAAGTTCATGAACAGGATCTATCTCAAAGCAGAAAATAGGAACGTATATTTAAGTAAGTATCAATACCAGCGACTATATTAATGTGATCAGTTTAGCTCCAGCAAATCTCCAAGAGATTTTCCCGATCTGAATATTTCTACAGTTGCCTCTTCGGAAAGAAAACAATTGAGGATAAAGAAATCGTCTATCTTCCCTTTGAATCCCAGGCCGATGCGAATTTCCCAGTCATCGATATTCCAGTCCAGGATATGATTGAATTCCTTGATTTCACCTACCTGAATACCGTCAAAATACAAACGCAATACTCCACTGTTTTCTGTACTGTTCATGTTTTTCCAGGTACCTACAATGTGATGCCAGCTCTCTCCGTTGAAATCGATATTCGGGATGATGATAACATGATCACCATCCGGGCTATTCTCCTTCCCTGTTACATTCCGGGGAATTGTTGCACCAAATCGGAAAATCGGAGTGTCCGGAAGTTCACCCGTGACAAAATCCATCCAGATCTTGCCGTT
The DNA here is from genome assembly GCA_039714655.1 of Bacteroidota bacterium. Lineage (GTDB taxonomy): Bacteria > Bacteroidota > Bacteroidia > Bacteroidales. Next base: position 8,527 of record JBDLIX010000070.1, on the reverse strand, counting down.
ATCACGATCACTTTCCGCAAGCAAATGAACCGGGTCGAGCCATATAAGTGAACGTTTCCTGAGACTCTCCATGTCAACCTGAACCCACATGCCAATTGCGCCGTCAAACACCTTCCCGCGTTCATAGGGAAAATTACCTTTTGCAGGGTACCGCGCAACGTCTTTTGTCCAGATCGTTTCGAGTTTGTCCTCATAAATAAACTCCGCTGCCTCGTTAAATCTTCCTCCGTTCCCAGAAGTGATGAACGGTTCATATTGGTCCACTTCCATAAGGGCCTTTCCATTTCCCACACTGAAAACGGCATCAAATGAGCTGTCAAAATTTGCATAAAACAGAAGTGAGGAGAGAAGTAGTCCGATTTCAAGGGAAGCGTGTATCATGATATTCCGTGGAATGAGTTTTGGGCAAAACAATTTAAAAAAAAACCTGCAAAAAAGTATTAATTTTAAAAATGATACACCAACATGTAAAACTACCTTGATTATGGAAAGACGGAAGTTCATTTCAAAGAATATAGCAATTGGAGCACTTGCCCCGGCTGCTTATGTTTCATCAGGCTTTACAGATTCAATAACAGGTGAACTGGCTGGTCCCGATGATCAGAAAAATGATGTAGTCATTGAAAGGGTATCTGAAGGAAAACCTCACAAAGGAAAAGTGCTGGCCGTCATACAACCCCACTGTGATGATATCCCGATTTTTGCTGCAGGTACGGTAGCCAAACTTATTTATGAAGGTTATACAGGATATTTGATCAGAACATCCAATGATGAAGCTGCGGGTGTGGGTGCAACCACGGGAAATCGGGTGTTGAATAATGAAAAGGACAATGCAGCGGTGGCAAAGGTGCTGGGGCTAAAAAAGAGTTATGACCTGAACTACAGCAACCACAGAATGGACGAATATAACATACAGGAGATTAAGGGTCGGCTAATATTTTTGTTCAGGTTGCTTAAAGTAGATACACTGATATGTTATGACCCCTGGGGACTCTATGAAGAAAACCCGGATCATTATATTACGGCCAGGGCTGTTGAAGCTGCCCGCTGGATGGCAGGTATGGGTACCGATTATCCGGAACAACTGGAAGTCGTGAAACCGCATACGGTAAGAGAAATGTACTATTTTGCCAGGGGACCTCAGGCTGTAAACCGCGTGGTTGATATCAGCAGGTTCATAGATATAAAGGCAGAGAGTAATGTTGTTTGTAAAACGCAGGGGCCCGGTGGAGATCATGGAGCCCGGCTAAGAAAGAGGTTGGCAAAGGAGGGTAAGAAATTGGCCATACTTGGTGACGATGACCAGACAGCCAACTTTAATTATGTGAAAGAATTTGTGATGGAGCGTGATCGAATAAATGGGGAAAAGTATGGACTGGAATGGGCGGAATGTTATCATTATATAGGGCCCGCATCCCCAAAACTCGATGAATATATACGGAATAATGCAATCCCAATATAAACCCAACTAAGCAAACCATGAAGAACTTACGACTAATATTACCTCTTCTCACGGCTTTTTATATGAACCTGTATGGTCAGGAAATCTCAATTCATGTTTCTCCTCATGGTGATGATGGAAATGAAGGCACAACAGAGAGGCCTGTTGCAACCATAGAAAAGGCACAATATCTGATCAGAGAAGCCAAAAATCAACATGAGCCGGAAGAACCTGTCTCAATCATTCTCCATGAAGGTGTTTTCCGGCTGAAAAAAGGAATAGTCCTGAATGAGGAAGATTCCGGAACTGAAAAAGCTCCGTTGGTAATCAGCAGTCATGAGGGGGACAATGTGACTATTTCCGGAGCCATTCCTATTGAAAGCTATGAGCAGCTCTCCAAAGGGCATCCTCTCTATAAAAAAGACCCTGTCACCGGGAGCAAGATCATTGAGATTGACTTGCAGAAAGCGGGTCTTTCTCTGTTCAAACAAATGCGCTTGTCTGGCTTCAGTGGAAATGAAGTACCGAAGTCGTATACATTAAAAGAACTTCATTTCAAAGGAAAACCCATGCCGCTCTCCAGGTGGCCCAACAAAGGTTTTTCGGAGTTTACTGATATTATTTCAGACAGTTCTGAAACAGTGGAAAGAATAGGGATTGTCTATAAAGACCAACATATATCGACCTGGAATAATGAGCCAAACATTCTTTTGCATGGATATTGGAAGTATCTGTGGGCGGATGCCTATGAACAGGTTTCCCAAATTGATACTGCAAGTAAGGTGATCTGGCTCTCTCCCCCTTATAACCATTATAATTTCCAAAAGAATCATCCTTTTGCTGCTTTCAATGTGATTGCCGAAATTGATCAACCGGGCGAGTGGGCTTATGATTATCAAAAGAGAAAGATATACTTCTATCCTCCGGATGATATAACTCCTGGTTCACTGGAGCTTTCCATCTGCGAAGATCCCCTGCTTGTTTTAAAGAATACTCAGTGGGTCACATTTAAGGATATTTGTTTTGAGATGGGAGCCGGTGAAGGGATACAGATTTCTAATAGCAGCAATATAAATATCGATAATTGTGAGGTACATGCCTGTGCCCGCGAAGGGATAACCATGAACGGCGGTACTAACAATACCATATCTTCCTGTGAGATATATGATACAGGGAGGGGAGCCATCACTGTTTCAGGGGGTAACAGGGAAACCCTGGAAAAATCAGGATTTCATATTGATAACTGTCACATTCACAATTTGTCACGTATCGACCGGACCTATACCCCTGGCATTTGGGTTGATGGGGTGGGTACCAGAATTACCCATTGTGAAGTCCATGATGTCCCCAGCAGCGCCATGCGTATCAATGGGAACGACCATACCATTGAATACAATGAAATGTACCAGGTGGTGACTGAGTCTGATGATCAGGGGGCCATTGATATGTGGGGCGATCCAACCTACAGGGGAAATGTGTTCCGGTACAACTACATTCATGATGTGGGACCGTACGGCGAAGATGAGGTGAATGCCCATTGTGGCAGGGCAGGTATCAGGTTTGATGATGCCATCTCCGGGAACCTGATTTATGCCAATATTTTCAGGAACTGTTCAGGGGGTCTTTTTGGAGCCATACAAATTCATGGAGGCAAAGAGAACCTGATCCGGAATAATCTGATATACCAATGCTCGGCCGGTATTTCTTTTTCTCCATGGAATGACGAACGCTGGAGAAATTTTATGAAAATGATGAATGACCGCGGGCTGGGGTTACTCGACTTTTTTGAAAGGAACAAAGAGCTGTACATATCGCGTTACCCCGAATTAGGCAGCTTAAATGAAGATATCAATAAAAATACGGTAGAGCGAAATGTTTTTCTTGAATGTGACGAAACAACCCTTCGCAAGCCGGAAGCAACAACTCTTAATAATAACCTTGTTATTGATGTAAATCCGGGACTTAAGGATATTGAGAAGAACAATTACTCATTGAAAAACATCAATCAAGATTTAAAGAAAATAAAATTCGAACCCATTCCCTTTGAAAAGATTGGTTTGAAGGAGTATTCAAACCTTCGGTCACAAAACATCCCTGTCATCCCAACCCCCAATGAAATAAAAACGGGTAAGGAAACCTTCACCATTGACCAACAGACCCATATTGCGTGTTTGGATGAAAACAAAGAGATCGCTGCGATCTTACAAGCGCACATTAAGAGAGTATTGGGAGTTCAAATTGAAATAATCAGATCAGAAAAATCAGGATCCGGTAATATTCAATTCGAACTGAATAAGAAGCTGGCTAAGGAGGCATACGAGCTGATTGTTTCAAAGAAAGGGATACAAATTATCGCCTCGAACAACAGAGGTTGGTTTTATGGGGTGCAAAGCTTAATACAGTTGATATCTGTTGAAATCCCAGCAGTAACCATTAAGGATGCTCCCCGTTTTTCGTGGAGGGCATTTATGTTGGATGAAGCCCGCTATTTTAAGGGAATGGATCAGGTGAAAATGCTTTTGGATGAGATGGCGCTGTTAAAGATGAATATCTTTCACTGGCACCTGGTCGACGATCAGGGGTGGAGAATTGAAATCAAAAAATATCCGCTTCTCACTCAAATTGGTTCAAAAAGGAAAAGCACCCAGGCTGGAGGATGGAAAAGCCAGATTCAAACGGCAGAACCACATGAGGGATTTTATACCCAGGAGGAGATAAAGGAGATTGTGAACTATGCAAAAGAGAGATATATAACCATTGTCCCGGAAATTGAGATGCCCGGACACTCAAGTGCAGCCATTGCTTCATACCCCTGGTTGGGTACTGCAAAGAAAGAGATCGAAGTTCCCATAAGGTGGGGAGTCGGTACAGACGTATATGATGTGAGCGACCCGGAAGTGTACCAGTTCCTCACCGATGTACTTGACGAAGTGATGGAATTGTTTCCTTCGCAAGTGATCCATATTGGGGGAGATGAAGTTAAATACGATCATTGGAAAGCATCTGACTCTGTTCAAGAATATATGAAGGAAACCGGACTCTCCACACCTGCCGAATTGCAGGTATTTTTCACCAATCGCATTTCTCAATATTTACAAAGTAAAGGGAGAAGAATGATGGGCTGGAATGAAATAATGGGACATAATCTGCATGAATATCAGGATGAAACAGATACCAATTCCAAACAGCAACTGGCCAAAACGACCGTTGTACACTTCTGGAAAGGAGATGTAAAACTGGCTACTGAAGCAGCCAGCAATGGTTTTGAGATTGTGAACTCGTTGCATCTCGATACGTACCTGGACTATAGTTATAGCTCCATCCCATTATCAAAGGCTTATGCTTTCGATCCCATTCCGGTGGGACTTGACCCGAAATATCATGATAAAGTGATAGGTACCGGCTGTCAGATGTGGGGTGAACATATTCCAACCAACGGACACATGCATTTCCAGGTATTTCCGAGGATAGCGGCCTATGCCGAAGTGGGCTGGACTGAAAAAAAGCATAAAAACTTCGAGAGCTTTAGGTCATCTTTGCCAAATTTACAAAAGCGTTGGGAGCATAAAGGGATCTATTATGCGCCCGATTCTGTTGTCGAAAATTTGGAATCAAAACAGTAAATCTTAAGAAACCCTTATGAATGCTCTCGATCTCATACGAAAAGATCCCTGGCTGGAACCCTACCGGGCCACCATTGAACAGCGCCAGCAAAGAACCCTCTCCAGAGAAATAGCATTAGCCGGCGAAGGTTCCCTGCAATCCTTTGCCAGTGGTCATCTCTACTTTGGTCTGCACCAGACCGGTGATGGTTGGGTTATACGTGAATGGGCGCCCAATGCCCGTGAGATCTTCCTGGTTGGAACATTCAACGATTGGCAGGTAGAGGATAATTTCCGTTTTGAAAAGCTTGAGCATGGAAATTGGGAGTTTCGCTTTGAAACGGGTACCATCTCCCATGAAGACCGGTATAAACTTCTCATACGATGGGAAGAGGGAGAAGGAGAACGCATCCCCGCCTGGTGCAACCGGGTGGTCCAGGATCCGGAGACAAAAGGATTTGATGCCCAGGTATGGATCCCGGAAATAGCCTATGAATGGAAACATCCCCTGCCTGACCTTGCGAACCTCCAGCCCTTGATCTATGAAGCACATATCGGTATGGCTACTGAGGAGCATCGCGTGGGGAGCTATTCAGAGTTCAGAGAGAAAGTACTTCCCCATGTTGTGCATGGAGGTTACAATACCCTTCAACTCATGGCCATCCAGGAACATCCCTATTATGGATCGTTCGGGTACCATGTATCCAACTTCTTTGCTCCCAGCTCCAGGTTCGGGACTCCGGAAGAGCTAAAACAGCTTATTGATGAGGCACATAGACATGGCCTGGCTGTGATTATGGATATTGTCCATTCACATGCCGTTAAGAATGAACTGGAAGGACTGGGTAGGTTTGATGGTGATCCTGCACAATTCTTTCATGGGGATCACAGGCGTGAACATATGGCATGGGATTCGCTCTGTTTTGATTACGGAAAAAACCAGGTGTCGCATTTCCTGTTATCCAATGTGAATTACTGGCTCACTGAATTCAGGTTTGACGGGTTCAGATTCGATGGGGTCACCAGTATGTTGTACTATGACCATGGACTGGAACGGGACTTCACCAGTTATGATTTCTATTTTGACGGGGGACAGGACGAAGATGCCATCACATACCTTTCACTGGCCAACAAAATGATGCAGGAGATCAGACCCGGAGCTATTTCCATTGCAGAGGATATGAGTGGGTATCCGGGCCTGGCCGTACCTGTTGAACAGGGAGGGATTGGATTCAATTTTCGTCTTGCCATGGGGACTCCCGATTACTGGATCAAAACCATCAAAGAGCGACCGGATGAGCAATGGAACATGCAGGAGATTTTCCAGGAGCTGACTTCCAAAAGAGCCGATGAAAAAACAGTGGGATATGCCGAATCCCACGACCAGGCCCTGGTGGGAGATAAAACCATTGTATTCAGGTTGATCGACAAGGAGATGTACTGGCACATGAACAAAGATTCCGGAAACCTGGTGGTGGACCGGGGGATGGCCCTTCACAAAATGATCCGGCTGATCACTGCAGCCACTGCGGGCAACGGGTACCTCAATTTCATGGGCAATGAGTTTGGTCACCCCGAATGGATCGATTTTCCCAGGGAAGGAAATAACTGGTCCTACCAGTACGCCCGGCGCCAGTGGAGCCTCATTAAGAACCCCGATCTCAGATACCACTTTCTTTCAGATTTCGACAGGGAAATGATCAGGCTGATTGTGCAATATGGTATCTACAGTGCCCATTGCAATCATCTGAAATCTGACCAGGGAGATCTGGTGATTGCTTTCGAACGGAATGGATTATTATTTGTATTTAATTTTCACCCGGAAAACTCCTATACCGATTACGGACTGGCTGTAGATGCAGGCAGGTACAAAACCCTGCTCTGTTCAGACCAGCTCGAATTTGGCGGTTTTGGACGATTTGATACGGATATGATCCACCGCTCCGTGATGGAGCGGTCTTTCGGACTGAAACACAACCTGAAACTTTATCTTCCCTCAAGAACGGCAATTGTACTGCAGCACCAGGATATCCCCAGGATCAGATAACACAACCAGGCACCTTAAGTCCGGTACAAATCCATCAGATCCATCGCACCAGGGGAAAATCCATCCGGTGGGGAATTGATTTGTGTTTCGGAAAGATCCGGAATCCAATATCAAATAATCCGGTTTCATCCACCTTCAGCATAAAAGTATATTCAGCGATTGAACCTTCACTTCTGGTACATTCAAATTCCTGTGTTCCACCGAATACTGATTTTTCATTCCCACCAGCAGTTTTAGTATGGACCATTTCCACTCCGATCTCTCCCGCTATCAAACCATCCACATCAAGTACCACACGGCCTGTATAGGTTTCTCCAACCTTAAACTCTTCACGGGTCACATCCGGGATATCGTATTCCAGTACTTTGATATTTTTCCAATGTGTAAGGATCCTGTGCTTCCAGCGGGCCAACTCCTTTGGTAGTTGGTAATCCTTCTCCCGGAGCTTTAACGATCGTTCATACAGCTTCATGTAAAACCTGTCGATATAATCGCGAAGCATCCGGTTCATGGTGAATTCAGGAGCAACATGGGCAATGGTATTGCGAATCATTCCCACCCAATCCTCAGGAATATCATTTTCATTTCTTCCATAGAATTTTTCAGTAATGTCATTCTCCAAAAGGGTATAAATGCGCTCCGCATCCAATTCATCCTGTAACTCCTGGTTGGCAAAAGAGCGTTCAATGGGCAATGCCCAACCCGAATCTTCACGGTACCCCTCGGCCCACCATCCATCCAGTACGCTGAAATGCATGGTTCCGTTCATCACGCCCTTTTCGCCGCTTGTTCCAGATGCCTCAAGTGGCCGGGTGGGTGTATTCATCCAGATATCCACACCCCTGACAAGCCTCTTGGCCAGCTGAATATCATAGTTCTGAAGGAATACAATCTTTCCAATAAATTCGGGTCTCTTTGAAATCCCCACGATCATTTTGATCAGATCCTGTCCGGGAATATCCCTGGGGTGGGCCTTTCCTGCAAAAACAAACTGCACCGGTTTTTCAGGATTATTTACAATCCTGGCCAGTCGTTCCAGGTCTCTGAAAAGCAGATGTGCACGTTTGTAGGTGGCAAATCTTCGGGCAAACCCGATGGTCAGGGCAGCCTTATTGAGGGCTGTTGAGATCTCCAACATCTGCCCGGGATTGTCCATCATCCGGGTGGATGCCACAGAAATTCGCTCCTTGATATAGTCAATCAGTCCCTCTCTTTCCTCTGATTTCAGGTCCCAGATCTCCCCATCGGAAACCAGTTTGATCCTATCCCACATCATTCGGTCTTCCTGCCTGGAATAGCAATTCTCACCAAAGCTCTTTTCGTATAGTTTTTTCCATTCCGGGCCCAGCCATGTTGGTAGATGTACTCCGTTGGTCACATATCCCACATGCAACTCATCAGTCAGATACCCCGGCCATAATCCGGTGAACATATCCC
>JBDLIX010000069.1:0-26171 GCA_039714655.1 Bacteroidota bacterium | reverse complement strand
CATCCCTGTACCAGCGGGCAAAATCCCAGAAACGCTTATGCTCCAGGGCCAGTTCAATATCCCGTTCATGTACAATGGCCTCTTTGGAAAGAGCAGTAAGAAGCGGCATCCCTACTCTTAATCTGACCTTATTGATGGCAATTAATGCTTCCGGGTGGAATTCATTACCCGATTCACGGAAGGCTGCTTCGGCATACATGAGCAACACATCAGCATAACGCATCAACCTCCAGTTGTTGGGATCCTGAAATGGTGCGTTGGACCATACCAGAGAATTATGGAAGGGCCACAGGTGCTTTCTCATGCCCAGGCTGGTTCCCAGGGTTGAGTTCAGATCCGAGATCCTGAATACCCGGGTTCCTGCATTGGTTTCATAATGGTCAAGTATCGACGTCCTCCAGTCAAGAGTATCGCCAGGAGCAATAAAGGTGGCATAATAGCGCGGGTCCTTTTGTAATCCGGCCGGACCCGGAGCTTCGAACGCATCAGGAAATGATTTATCATCTATGGCTAGATTGCCATATCCCTGTGTGAAATTGGAATAGCCGTTAAACCAGGTCTGGTGACTTCCGGTAGAACGGCGACCGGGCAAATATTGACTGGCATCTCTTCCCAGATCGAAGGCGAGGGAGAAATTGACTTCAAAAATGGATTCTGAATTGAACTCAGAATCATAAACATTCGATCCGTTGGGCAGATCGATTGGGGTAAAGTTCGAGAGGTAGGCCCAGACATAATCCAGGGAGTCGGTCGCCTGTGGCATGTTCAGGGAGTAGATATCCGAATCGATCACTTCCTTCAAGATTGTGGCAGCCTCTGAAAACTTGGCCCTGAAGAGGTATGTTTTTCCAAGGTAGGCCATGGCCGCTCCCTTGGTGGCCCTTCCCAGGTTCTTCTCATCCCACAAATCGGGCAATAATTCCATGGCAGTGGCGAAATCTGTCTCAACCTGGTCGTAAATTGCATCCTGCGTGGCGTTTGGATGTCCTTCCAGTGGATCATCCGGCGGTTCCTGGAGCAGGGGCGGGACCTCGAAATAGGTAGCCAGGTAAAAATAGTAGAGCCCACGCAAGAAATATGCCTCCCCGATCATCTGCTGTTTCCTCACTCCATCAATCCCGGCGTCATCAGTACACTTTTGTAGAAACAGGTTAGACCGAAACACTCCGGTGAAAAGGGACCAGTAAATCTCGGCAATATCGGGATTGGTGGCATCATACTGCAACTGTGAGTCGTTGAAACGCTCATGGATGCTCCGGTCATCCACTGCAAAACCGATCCTGTGTGCCTTGATCCCCCACATCTGGTGAAAAGCCATGGGCATATAGGTAGAGATCAGCAGATCCTCAAAATCCTTTTCGGTCCTGTAGAAACTGGTAGTGGTAAGATTATTGACATTCTCAAGGTTCAGAAAATCCTCGGAACAGCCCTGACTGATGATCAGCAGAAGGGCAACAACTATTATTTTGCTTATCGTTTTCATAACCATCTTTTACTAAAAATTCACCTGTAAACCCATTGACAGAACCCTGGGAACCGGGTACGATCCACTATCCATCAAACCTGATTCACCTCCCAGCGGGTCTGTACTGGAGACCTCCGGATCATATCCCGTGTATTTTGTAATCACAAACAGGTTCTCTCCTCCAACGTAGATGCGAAGATTAGCAATACCAATCCTGCTTATCAGGGTTCCGGGGAGTGTATATCCCAACTGCAAGTTTCTCAGACGGAAGAAAGAGGCATCCTCTATCCACCATGAGGACACCCTCACGTTCCGGTTGAAATCAGTCAGCGCAATACCGGTCTGCCCCTCCACCGGATTGTCCGGTGTCCAGTAGTTATTTACCGTCTTCAGCTTGTTCTCATCCTTGGTGGTTTCATCCCCTGAAGCCAGACCTCCCCGGGAGTTGAACTGGTTGTAAAGATCCATATTCTGCATCCCCTGGAAGTGCAGGTTAAGGTCAAATCCACCGTAAGAGAGGTCAATGCCCAGTCCATAGCTGAAGTCAGGGATTGGTTTCCCGATAATGGTCTGGTCCGCTGCAGTTATCCTCCCGTCATGGTTCAGGTCCTTGAACTTGATATCTCCGGGACCGGTGAAGTACTCCTGTGCGGGGACCAGGGGATTGTATCTGCCTTGTTCAGTCAGAATGGGATTCCCATTTCCATCGGTCTCAAAATCATCATTGGTCAGGATCCGTTCAGCCACATAACCCCAGTAGGAACCTATAGCATGGCCTACCTTTGCCACATTGACTCCCGATTCGTTAAATTGTTGGTTCTGGGGCAGGTATTCCACCCTGTTTTTAACAGTTGTCAGGTTGGCATTCAGCGAATAGTTAAAACGTCCCTCCCGCTTCCTGAAATTCACATTGAATTCAAATCCCTTGTTGCTTACATCCCCCAGGTTAACCATCGGGGGATTGGCATCGTTGGAGAGTCCGTAAACATCCTGGAGAGGCATGAAAGTTAGCAGCTTATACACGTCCTTGATATAATACTCAGCTGAAAATTGCAACCGGTTTTCGAATAGTGCCGCATCCAGACCAATATTGGTCATAACCGACTCTTCCCACTGCAACTTGGGAGAACCGAAATTATAGAATGGAGCCGCTCCGAAAATATGGGTGCCATTGGCACTACCACCAGTTCCCAGCGTATATACATGCTGGTTATAAGTATCGATATAGGTGTCATACAGGAAAGCGGCATCGGGGGTGTTCCCGCTCTTTCCATACCCAAAACGAAGCTTCAGGAGAGTGAGCCATTCCACCGATTGCAGGAAGTCCTCGGTGATCTTCCATCCAACAGACAAGGAAGGAAACAGGCCCCACTTGTTTTCAGGACCAAATTTAGAGGAGCCGTCCCGCCGCAACGTGGCGGTCATCAGGTATTTTCCTTTAAAATCGTAAGTAAGCCTTCCAAAATAAGACTCCCCCGTCACAATATCCTTCCACTGGGAGGATGTATTTTTATCGGGATCACCGTTGGTAAGTGTCCGCAGGTTGGGCCAGGAGAAATTTTGCGCAGATCCTGAAATGGCATTTCCCAACATGTCCTCCATGGAATGGCCTGCCAGAACTCCCACATGGTGTGCCCCGAAGGTATTGTCATAGGTAAGGATCTGGTCCCACTGGATCTTATTATACAGATATACAGACTCTGTTAACCTTGAAGTTGGATTTGAACGCACCCCGAGGTCATATTTGGGCGACCAGCTAGTGGCGAGGCTGGTGCCGTAGCTCAATCCCACCACGGTCCGGAACTTCAAGCCATTCAGCAGCTCGATCTCCCCGAAAACACTTCCGAACACCCCGTTCCCCTTACCGTACTGTTCATTCATCTTCAGTTCTGCATAAGGATTGGTGCGGTCGTTGTTTCCTGTAATTTGAGAACCTGGACCCTGGTATCCCCCCAGGGCGTCTTCGTTGTAAACCGGCATAAGCGGAGAGGTGATCACCGAGGTCAAAAAACTACCCCAGGCCGCCACTCCCCTGGAGTTATCCATTCCAAATGAGAGGTTCTCTCCCACTGTGATCCGCTTCCCTAGCTTAAAGGAGGTATTAACCCTGATGGTGGTGTTTTGTGCATTATTGTTCAGAAGGATCCCTTCGTCGCTCCGGAATGCTCCCGACACCATGTAGGTGGCCGTTTCATTCCCTCCCGAAATCCCGAGGCGGTAATACTGACCAAGGGCGTTGGGTTTGGTGACCAGGTTTTGCCAATCGGTATGGTTGTAATCATACATGGCCCTCACCTCATCGGTATAGGCGCTGGGAAATGTGATCTGCAGATTCGGATTATTGGTAAAGCGAGTATTGTGCAGGTCATATGCCTCTGTATAGTATGCCACATATTCGTCAGCATTCATGATATCCATCCTCCTGGGAATACTGGAAAGGGTCAGCTGGCTGCTGAAATCCACACTCATTTTTCCGGAACTTCCCTTTTTAGTCTCCACAAGAATCACTCCATTGGAAGATTGAGCACCATAGATAGCTGCAGCGGCCGCATCTTTCAAAATGGATATGGTTTCAATATCCTCGGGATTCATCCCATTCAGAGCGCCTGAGCTGGTAATCACCCCGTCGATCACCACCAGTGGCTGGGCATCGTTGTTGATGGAACCCACTCCCCTGATACGAATATTCATTTCTGCACCGGGACGACCACTGGTGGACATGATGGTCACTCCTGCCGCCTTTCCCTGCATCGCTTTGGAGAGAGAGGTTGCATTGGATTTGGCCATATCCTCTGCAGTCACCACACTGATGGCCCCGGTCAGGTCCTTTTTCTTCTGTACCGCATAGCCTACTACAACCACTTCATCCATCTCGGTAATATCCAGCTCCAGGGAGACATCGATCGTTGATTGATTGCCCACAACAATCTCAACTGTATTGTACCCCACATAACTGAAACTGAGCATATCCGCTGCCGATACAGCCTCAATGAAATAGTTACCATCTATATCTGTAATGGTTCCTGAGGTACTTCCCACCACCCTTACGGTCACACCGATCAACGGAGTACCATCCTCCGAAGCAGTCACCGTCCCTGTAACGGTCTGTTGCGCCAGCAGAGATATCATCGGAATGAGGAGCAGGCCCAGTATGATATAGAGTTGTCGTTTTAGTAATCGCTTCTGAGAGATCATTTCGAAAAGTGTTTGGTTCACCATTTACACCGATTAAAAACAGGAAAGCGGGTTGTTAAGCTATTTAACAACCCGCTTTCTTTTAAGAATTATTCTAATACTTTACAAATTTGAGAGTCCCCAGTGCTCCTTGCTCATCCTTCATGGTGGCAATGTAAAGTCCATTCTCCAGGTCATTCAGATCCACTGTACCAGAAACATGTGACATGCTCCTTACATGGGAACCGGTAACACTGTATATCTCCATGGACGCCACGGTCTGCTCCAGGAACAAACGGTTGTTGGCATAGTAAGCTCCCAGGGTTTCAGCAGCTTTCTCGTTGAATCCAACAGGAACAACCAACTCTGCTTTGGCTCCATAAAATGCCGTTGCCCAGAAAGCTGAATTGTCATCGGTACCGCCCCAGTAAGTATATACATAATCTACCTCTGTCATGCTCCAGTCGGTATACTTGATGTTATCAGAGTCAAAATCCCTTCCCTGTACGGCCAGACTCATGGTTTCCCCCTCCTGGTCCAGAACAAAGTCATTGGTGAACATCTGCCACGGCATGGCGCAGAGGTAGTAATATCCACTACCCTCAGAAAAGGGTTCAACCATGGTAATAAAGGGAACGGTGGAAGTTGCTGCTCCGGGGGAAGTATCAAGGGTATCCCCAAAATTGCGGATATCATCAAACACCATATTCTTGGCAGCATAATAGGCATCACTGTTTTCCGGGACAAGTGCAAATTTAGCAGCACCGGTCTCTCCCCAGAGGCCATACTGGGCCATCATGGTAAGGGTATCAGGATGGATCGCATTATACCATCCATCCCAAGCTCCCCACATATACATGGATGAATCAGCATCATATTCTGCGGCGGCAGTATCCGGGTAAATTGTCCGTCCCGGGTCATAGGCATCTCCATAGGGCGCTATTGCCAGTTCAAACCCATCACCTGATTCAAAATCAACCTCATCATCAGATACTTTACATACCAGGGCCAGGTAATTGGAGCTGGCCAGAAGTGCGAAATGTCCCTCATATCCCTCTGCGGCCTGAGCGGGAACATCAACTGTGACTGCAGACCAATCTGGCTGAACGTCAGTTACTTGTGTATTAGTCCATGCATCCAGGGGATTTTTGAAAACATCATTGATAACCCCCCAGAGTGATTCCAGGGAAGCTGCGTCGGCAACGTACGCGTCATCCACCTGACGAACCTGCACGGTCATCCGCTCATAAGGGTTATCCAGAAAATCATTTGGTAGATATGACCACCAACCTGTTGGTATCTGGGCAAATGTCATGGCTGAAAGCATGACTCCCACAAATAATAAGTAAAATTTTTTCATTGGTAATAGGATTTAGTTAAACATGAGTAATTCACTGCAAACAAACTTAAGCCATGTTTAGCAAGGGGAAGTTTGATATTTTAATAAATGGGTTAGCTATTTTTTACTGCTTGACAAAGGAGCTGTATCCCACATCACCGGCGCCATTGGTAAGCCTGATAAAATAGAGCCCCGGCTTAAGAAAGCTGACATACATCGTGATTTCATTCATATTCACCCCTGATTGTGCTGCCAGAAGGTTCCCTGTCACCGTGATTACCTCCACCCTCTGGATAGGATCCTTACTCTTCACCATAAGTGTATGCTTTGCCGGATTTGGGTAGACTCTGAATCCCGGGCCAGCATGATCATTAAGAACACCTGTACCCTGGGATTCGGGTACATTCACATAAAATGATTCTTTACGTTCTGTCTCCCCATCAGAAAGAGTTACAATCACCCGGGCCATACCTGTCCGGTCAGCTCCCGGAATAAATGTCAATCGAGACATACCATCTCCTGAAATTGAAGCAGAAGTAAGTCCCGTAATCAATTCCTGATCATCGGTCTCAGCATGGATGGTCAGACCAGACACACCTTCATTCCCATTCCCGATGCCTGTAATTACCACTTCCTGCTCCCCGCTGTTTTTTTCAATTACCATATTATCAATCCTCTCCATGGTCAGCATGGAATTTTCTAAGGCATACAGGGTGGTAACAGATCTGGAGGGAATGACAACCAACCTGGTAATATCCGTTTCCCCCACAAATTTACAATCTTCATGGGATGATGTCCGGTAGGAGTCGTATAGGTAAGGGAGATTGGCGGCACTTATATCGACCGATCTGTTCTGATCAGAAAGATTGACAATCACCAGGGAAACGGCATCGCTCTCCGGGTGTTTAAAAGCAGAGGCCATTAAAGGGCTTTCACTGCTGGAGGATTCCAGCCTCTCTGCTCCCGGTCTGATGTACCTGGAAAAATTCCTCATGACATAAAGCATAGAATTGGGTTTCCCACTGGTAAGGAACTGGTCCGCAAAGGAAAACTGGGTCCACAGGCTAACATTCCCGCCAAGCAATGCACCCTGTATTCCAGCAGCTATATAGATCGCATCACTGAAGCTCCTATATTCACGTGTGCTTTCTGTCATCCAAAGCTCCTTGGGATGGTCTCCTTCCTGGGAATTGTTCCACATCCTGGTCCATTCACTCAGATCGGGTGTTGCAACATCGATGCCATTCTCAGCATAATTGTGCGAGGCAATCACTTCGCTCAGTCGGTTTGCCTCTGCATCTGACTGAAGCATATCAATGTAGTCAGCCATGGACGGATACCCCTGTGTAAAAACCTGTTCCGGCATATAAAGCAAGGTGTTGATCCCCTCCTGCTCGAAACGTTGTCCAACAATCTTGATCAAATCATTGAAATGGGTTGGATCAAGAATGGCAGATGGGTAAGGTTCATGGAATGCAGGCTCATTCTGAAGTCCGATCCCTGTCAGATCGATACCAGCCCTCTCTTTGAACATCCTGATTACTGCTACCATCTCCTCTGCAAACTCTTCGTAATAGTGGTAAGAGAGCCTGTTCATCACCTCATCGGAACTGGGGCTATGGTCGGCTTGCCAGTGGGATAACGACAGGTTATCTTTCATCCAGGCCGGGGGACTCCAGCTTGTAAGGATAAAACTCTCTACTCCGTCCTCCTTAAGCTGCCGTAAGTAAGTCCAGTCAAAAGCATTGTCGTCAAAGGCTTCCATATTCAACACATGGGGATCGTTATTATCGTTCTCCCACTCAATCTGATTGCTGATCAATCCCAGTCTTACAGCCGAGGCATTCATCACCTTGGTATAAATCTCTCCATTCTTTGAATCCATGTATGAGCCAAATCCCCGGATGGTCTGGTGCTTTTGAGCAGCATCAATGCCCACCACCACAGCATTGTTATATTGAGCCGAAATAATATATACCCATTCCCTGACAACCAGATCCTCTTCAGAGTTCCCACCTGAAATGGTGATCGTCACCTGGACCGTACCCGGTTCTTTGGCATGGAAAGTGAACCCGGATACCCCCTCGTCCGACACAGGTTTAACCGATATGATCTCAGCAATATTCTCAGCCGAACTCATCACTGAAACAGTCACTCCTTCTGTGGACCCTGTCCCGTCGGTTATGCCGGTCAGCATCACCTGATTACCTTCCGTGTTCTCCAATACAGGATCTATGGTCATTTTATCTATGGTAGGCATTACTGCAGATGGAGCAGGCTGTTGCACCTCGCTACCAATCCTTAGGTTCCGAATCAGGAAACTGCCCGTATAATCAGGTGGTGGCGGCCAGGTAAATTCAGCATTATGCATATCAAAAAGGATCTTTACAATCCGGGAGTTATCAATATCATACCCCTGTTCCTTGTTTCTCCAGTCCAGTTCCCCGCTATATTTATAACTCACGTCATTCCATTTTCCAGACTCTGCCCAGACCAGCTTATCAACAGTCCGGTTATTCAAATCATTGCGTGTATTGGTATAATCGTAGAACCAGAGCCAGTGCAGGGTATTATCATCAAGTGGGTAAATCTCCATGGAGAAATAGGGATGCTCCGACAGGTCCAGCTCAAATCCTTCCGGAAGGAAATTCAGATTGCTGCCATCCCAGTATGTTTTGCCAGTTACATCAACCCTCATGGCATAAAACCCGTTTGCACTTGAATCTACCGTAGATAGTGCATACACGCCTCCTGCGGCCCATACTCCCCTGGCAACATCTCCTTCCACATCCGAAAAATCAGCCACATAACCTGTCACTGGTTGATCTACTACATTGACTGTAAACCCAATCCGAATCTCCTGATCCCCATTGTTTTCAGTAGTTCCGCCGTCATCCTTCACAGTCACCTCCACGGTGGTTGAACCTACAGCCTGTGATTCCAATACAATCATGAGTGAATCTCCGGAAAGTCCGGTTGCAGAAACCGGAACAATCACAGATGGATCATTGGTGGCTACATCAAATGTGAGTCCCTCTACTCCCTGGTCTCCGTCGGTGACCCCCGTAAGGTAAAGTGTATCCAATGATTGACCGGTAAAGAACTTCACAATCCCCGGATGATCCACCGTTGGCTTATGGTTAAAACCCTCGAATATACTGATGTTGAATGTATCCCTGGTACTTCCCGCCTCTGCTATATCTTCTGTGACCGTTACCACCACTCCTGCAGTTCCGCTCTGAAGAAGCTTTAGTTGCAGGCTTCCATGATGCATGGGTGAGTTGTAGGAAAGGTCCGCAATCTTAACCACCGACTCATCCAGCGACAAGACTTCCACGGTTAATTGCTGATCCAGGGAAATGTTGTTGTCACGAATTCCATCATAGTTTACCTGTACAATGCTGTCGGTGATATCCAACTCCAGGTCAGCCAAAGGATTGATAACAGGAGGATTGTTTCCCTCTACCGTAAGTAAGGTCTTTACGAATCCGTCCTGATATCCCTCCACTCCCCTTGAGATAACTGTGATGGTGTCGGACCCGAAAACACCATCAATACAATCAAAAGTTATGGTGGCAAGGCCTGACTTCACCGTTCCGGAAACCACATTCTCCACCAGTGATTCTGCGCCTGTGAATTCAACATTTTCCGCATGTTCAATATCGGTCAGAAACAGGGTCGCACCCTTTGTATTCATAAAATAGTGATGGTCGGGTATAGGAAGTATGTTGGCACGGGGAGTAACCACCCCTCCCAGCCTCAAATTATCCAGGGTCACAACCCCTGTATAATCATATGCAGTCATTCCCACATTGATCTCCATCCTGCTGATGGTGGTATAGTCCACCTCACCGGAACCTCCTAAATCCAGGAAAAGGGGAGTCATTTGTCCTGCATCTAATACCCGGTGTAGTGAACGGATCGGGCGATCCTGGTAATCATACAGGGTAAAATAGATCAGGACTGATTTGGAGACTTTCACATCCAGTGACATATAGGCCGAATCGGTCATGTCAATCAATGGTGGAAATTCCACAAAAAAATTATGGGCATTTTCATTGTATCCCTTATTGATATCGATCACCAGTGTATTGTTCACATTGGAGAAAGAATAGCTCTCATCCTCCTTCCAGTAGGCAGGTACGATCCCTTCATTGAAGTCATCCACAAAACGGGTGACTCTCTCTCTGTCTCCAACGGCTGGCTTCGCTGCGGTTCCCATTTTAAAATCATCCAGCCAGAATGTACCACTGTCATTGTTGAAGCCTACATCCCACTGCAACTCGGAAAGGATGTTAGAGCTCAGCTGTCCCATGTCACTACTGAGGTCGAGTTCGATCTCCTGGTACCCTGTAGTCACCCCAAAAATACGGGATATCCCAGCCCCAGTCTCATCCTTGAATTCGAGTGTCATTTGAAAATCCTTGTCCCCCTTAATACTAAACCTGCAATAGGGTGAAAGGGTGATGTCAAATGGTTTCACCCAGAATACCAGGCGGTTCCACATCTTATCCTCCGATTTATCATAGATGACTTTCATCTCTTCACCCTCCACAGAGGCACTGATCTCACCGCTGGCCCAGTCATACACATTCCCAAAAGGATGTCCCGAGCTAAAATCGGTATTATAGGAAGTGGTCTGAGCCATAAGAACACTTGACATGAAGAGGATCCCTGATAGAAGAACAATGAGTTTTTGCATGCTGTTTAGTTAATCGTTAATAGTTGTAAACCAAGACTTTTGCAACCCCATAAACTCCCTCTCCTCTTAGCCTTAGAATATAAATACCTGTGGGAAAGGATAGTCCATGCTGGTCGGGTGAAAACTTTATTTCCTGCACTCCGGTTGCCTGACCGGAATGGTTGCTCCTCAGCAATAAATTCCCCTCAATGGAATAGAGCTCAGCCATAACCAGACAAGGGATTTGCGCATGGAACCGGATAATAATCTCCCTGCTAAGTTGATTATACCAGGCAGTCATATCCGACCCCCTTGCTTCCCTTGCCGGAATATCCGTAAAAATGTTATTAAACTCTAAACCTTCCAGGTGGGACAATCCCCTGTGTGTCCCGAACCAGACCGATCCGTCCGGATCCACTGCAATGGCATACACGGTATCGCTGGCCAGTCCGTCAGCAGTGGTATAATTGGTCCATGTCTGGTCCTTTAGGTAAGAAATTCCTCCCCGGGTTCCGAACCACATTCCCCCGGTTTCATCTTCGGTGATGGCCAACACATGATTGTCCACAAGTCCTTCGGAAGTAGTATAGAGCAACCAGTTCTGCTTTGCCTCAAAACCGATATGTTCCTCTGCTCCTGCATCTGTGCCAAACCACTGATGTCCCTCCACATCCACCCATATGCTTTTTATATTGTCAGACAGCGGAGTAATCCCGAACTCATTGGTCCACCTGGTGGCTCCGGAAATCGCATCTACACCAGCTACAAACCGTCCAATACCACCATCGGATCCCACATAGAGTGTGTCGTTATGAAGGTGCATGTTCTCCACCGGCGCATCCACCATGCTTAGAGGGTTTTCTTCGTAGAGCAGGTATGCCATGGAACCTGACTGGAATACAGAGATCCCTGAAGCAGATCCGAAGTACTTCCTGTGATGGGAATCCATGACCACAGAGGTAATGCTGTCATCCAGCAATCCATCCCCGGAGGAGTAACTGCTGGTTTCAATAATCCCGTCCAGGTTATAAGAGATCATCGTAACTCCCCTGTTGGTTGTTACCCAAAGTTCCGGTCCCATATCAAAATCCTCATATCCCAGGGCCGTAACCTGGCTGCCCGCCAGATCGTCCGATTCGCTATAATGGATCCAGCTGGTATTGTCATACCTGTAGAGTCCCCTATCAGTACCGATCCATTTAATACCCTGACTGTCCACAAGGAGCGCCCTCACCACCAATGGAATATTGTTGCCGGTTATAAGCCTCCCGGAGCCCAAATTCCAGGCATCAAAGGAGCCGCCTGAAAGGATCAGGAATAGAATTGTTTTTCGTAGAACCTTTCTCATATCTTATGGATAATCCGACTGTAAATGACCCCGTTTAACCGGAGTTCCACGATATAATACCCGGAAAGTACTCCTGAGAGGTCAAGTGAAACCACCGATCTCCCACCTGTCACGCCTTTGATGATTTCTGCAACCACCTTCCGGCCATCAAGGTTATACACCTCCACCATCCCATCACCGGACATCATGCCACCGGCATCCAGTTCAACATACAGCAGACCGGTAGACGGATTGGGATAGCATCTGAAATTAACTTCAACAATGCTCCTGTCATCTCTACTGGTGATATTCCTGAATACCTTAAATACAATCTTCGCTTCAAACTCACCGTCAGAAGCCACCAGTTCAACATTTGTGGTTCCCTTATAACCGGTCCCGGCATTTACTTCCAGTTGATTTCCATCAATTGTAAAGGCGAGCAGGTGCTCTTCGCAATTCACGGTGTATGACAGGGTGTCTCCATCCGGATCACTGAACAACTCGTTGATATTGTGATGGATCGTCGTATCACTCTCCAGGGCTATGATCTGAAAATCATCAATACTTCCCACAACTTCCACCGGGTGGTTCAGGGTGGTGCCCGATTTCACCAACCGGACAGAACCAAATCCATCGGCACTCTTCCAGTGGTCATTGTAAGCCTCCTCCGGCACCCAGACAGAACCAAAGAAATTATCTCTCTCCGTACCGGGGATATCATTGTCACAATAGGCCAGGGATAATCCCATCTCTTTCCCTTCCACCAGGACAACCCTCGACGCCTCTGGATCTATATCATCATAGGTATCATCAAACACCTTCATGGAAAGCTCATAGAGGTACCTGTTCCCCACTTTTCTCATGTTCATTTCTGGAAAATGATCAGCGTAATCCATGATGGTGGCCGGCCAGTTGGTCCCTGCGATATCACATGCAAAGAAATCTGATACGCTCTCTCCTTCTGCGGGGGCATTCATGGCCAGGTGGTAAGAAAACGCATTTTCAGCATTGTCTCCCCATTGGGCATTGTCGTCAAATACATGGAGACCGCCCGACCTGTTTTCATCGATGAATATCTCAACAATATCAAAATCCGGATAATTCTCTTCTGGAAACAGATAACCATCCACAAAAAAATCATCGGTCACTTCTATAAAGTAGTAAATAAGATTCTCTGATTCTGACCAGCTTACCTTAAATCTGGCATAAAAATCCGCACTATCAATCTCTTCACCCCATTTGATCCAAGTTTCATCCATATAATACCACCTGGCATCGGTCCAACACTGATCTGAGGGATCTGCGTCAATAACGGGTGTTGAAACAGCTTCCAGGGCAGAAATGACAGTGGATATAAGTGATTTGTCTGTGGGGACCAGCTCGATGCCATAGCCATATCCCAGATTCCTGGAATATTGTTTGTCAAATTCATTGTTCCAGTGCTCATGGATACCCATGCTTCCCATGGGAGTTCCATCCCCTTCCGGATCGTACCTAAAGTCCTCGGGCCAGTTTTCTGAATCTGCAGCCTGGTGCAGATGGTCATCCACAGCGCCAAACCATGGACGAGCCGCTCCGGGTCTGTCCGGATCCTTGAATTCGGTCTTCAGAAGATCAAAACAGACCGATTCAAGGGCTACAGCATCCTGAGAGGCCAGGATGGAATTGGGCCAGTCCCCGTTAAACGGAGCAGAATTCCATTTTACAGGTTGTAATGTGGCCTCTGGCCCACCCCACAAACCTTCCACAATAAAAAGCACTGTATTTCCTCCCAGCTTTTCATGACCCATAATATCTGTCAACACCCTGTACATACCGTATTCGGTCCGGTAGGGAACATCGTTATCTTTACTTACCAGTCCGGGATGGAGGTGAGTGGCATTATTCCTGGTATGGGAACCAAAGTGGTTTTTAGCTGTCAGGGTAATCCCTGCCCTGGCATGAGCTTTCAATGTCGCCAGGTTAATAAGATAATCTGCATCCTCCATTTCAGCATATAAATAATCAGCTGTATCATTTGGATTTTGCAGATCTTCCAGGTCTTCCACTACTGCTCCCTTGTCTGACCATTTGATACTTGGATCTGCAGCCTTATGGATCATTGTCCTCCCAAACTCACTCTTTTCGTCCCTGTCCACATACTTCACACCGGGGAAAAAAGTGGCCATCTGCTCATATACATCCTGAAAAATATGTGCCTTCGGGTCGCCGAGATAAATGTTCTCCTGGGGGATCCCGGCATGATTAACCAACTGGTCAAGCAGGCTGATAACCATGGCCGGACTAGTTTCAGAGATCCCGTAATAATCTATTTGCCAGCCTGTTTTCACCCTCTCCAGACTACTATTTGTCAGCCAATCTCCAGTGCCCATATTTATTTTGATAAAGATGGTCTGTCCATCCTGGTAGGAGACTGCATCGAGGCCCTTCCTCATGTTGAAATCTATGAAAAGACTGTCCCACGCAGTTTGCACATCGTACGTACCGGTCAGCTTTAGCACCACATCATCCATCATGGAGTTGATCACTGCCTGATCACTGTTCTTGGCCAGAAAATAGCCATCTTCACCCCGGGTTGTGTGATCGGGCTCATTGGTGCAATTTTCATCTGTGGCATCCGGGTCCCATGCCCAGACTACCCGTCCGGGAAATATGCCCAATTCTTCACCTATGGGTTGGTTGGCCGGATAATCTTCAGCTACTGAACCTTTACTGGCAGCATTCAGTTTCCCGAGGAAGATATTGGAGGAGAGCGCAAAAAGAACCAAGGCGCCCAGAAAAGCCCCGGCAGTCATGAAATACCTGGCTCTGTAAAAAAACTGACGAGATCGTTTAAACAGCAGCGCTGAACCTGTAACGGATAACAAGTAGATCACAAAGCTTGACATAAATGGTGCAGCTGCTTTCATACAGGGATAACCTGCTCTGGTCGGTTTGGGAATCACCCTGACCAGGAACCAAACCGTTGATGCAATCCCAATGATAAAAAAGGTTATTTTATAGGGGATGCTCCTCTTTCTGTTCATGATCCTTTCTTTTTGCAGCATGGTCAAATTCTTTATTTCAAAGTTGCTAAAATGAAAAATCAAACTGGTTCAATAACTGTAAAAAAGAGTTAACTATATTCACATCTGGCACTACTTATTCAAGAAAATATCATACTAAAATAGAAAAATAGAGGACCTCCGCCCAAAGTATTGTGGCTACTTTTATCTACGAAAAAACAGATCTATGACCAAGCTCATGTACGGGATCGTTGCTGGCCTGACATTTCTTACTACACTGTTTCAATGTAGTCCGGATGATGGGTCCTGGAAGCTGGAATCACCTGACCAGCAAATTCGGGTTAATATCCATCAGCAGGAACTTAACTCCTCCAACAGGTTATTCTATTCGGTATACAGGAAAGAAAACAGATCCTTTATACAGTTAACAGATCCATCACCACTTGGAATTGAACGGGAGGATAGCAGATTCGTGGAAAACCTGGAATTTGTCTCTGCAGAAATAAAATCCAATCAAAAAGATCAATATAGTCTGGTGAGTGGTAAAAATCTAAACCACCAAAACAGGTTCAATACCATCACTTTAACATTCAAGAACCTGGATAAGCAAAAGGTCTCCTTCATCTTTCGTGCCTATGATGGTGGAATCGCCTTTCGTTATCTCTTTACCGGAAGAAGTGAAAGCGATGTAAGGGTGATCAGGGAGCATACAGGTTTCGACTTCAAAGAGGGAAACTTCTGGGGGCACCCCTATGACACACTCACCAAGTGGAATCCCGCCTATGAAACCTACTATCAAGGGCCTGTAGCAATTGGATCTACTGCCCCACGGAATAAAAACGGCTGGGCATTCCCTCTCCTGATTGAGTCGGAAGATACATGGATGCTGGTATCTGAAGCCGGGTTTGATGGCACCTATGGGGCCAGTCATCTTCACGCCAAATGTGAAAATGGAAAGTACATGATCAAATTTGCAGAACAGGGAGAGGCTGAAGGTTATTATGAGAATACCTCCCATTCTTCCCTGCCCTGGTATACTCCATGGAGATTTATTGCAATAGGTAAAACTCTGAATAAGATTGTAGAAACATCCCTGGCCACTGATCTTGCTGCTCCTTCAACATTACAGAACACTACCTGGATCATACCTGGCAGATCCAGCTGGAGCTGGTGGTCCGACAGTGAAAGTCCCCAGGATTATAACCGGCTTGTACCTTTTGTGGATTTTGCGGCTGCAATGGGCTGGGAGTACTCTCTGGTGGATGCCAACTGGAATCGCATGAAGAACGGCAGCATAGAAAAGCTGGCCCAATACGCTAAAAGCAAGAATGTGGGATTGTTGTTATGGTACAACTCCGGAGGAAAGCATAATGTGGTGACCGAAGAACCCCGCGATCTATTGAACAACCGCAAAACCAGACGGAAAGAGTTCGAACGGATCAGCCGAATGGAAGTAAAAGGGATCAAAGTAGACTTCTTCCAGTCGGATAAACAGGATATCATTAAACAATACATTGAAATTCTGGAAGATGCGGCTGAGTTCAACCTGCTGGTCAACTTTCATGGCTGTACCCTTCCCAAAGGGTGGAGACGGACCTGGCCCAATCTGGTCACCATGGAGGCTGTCAAAGGTGGAGAGAACTACATCTTTACCAGTGATTTCCCTAAAATGGCACCATCACACCTCACCATCCTGCCTTACACGAGAAATGCCATTGGACCGGTTGATTATACGATAGGAGGATTCTCGGACAATAGATATCCCCACCTGACTACCTTTGGTTTTGAGATGGCCCTTCCTGTTCTCCTTGAATCCGGAATGATGCATTATATGGATACACCGGAAAAAACCAAGGAATTACCACCCTTCGTGACAGAGTTTCTTAAGGAGATCCCGGTGGTGTGGGAAGAGACAAGGTACATCGCAGGATATCCCGGTAAAGATGCAGTAATTGCCAGGAAAAATGGGAACAGATGGTATATTGCCGGGATCAATGGAGAGAATCTTGCAAAAGAACTCACCATTGATTTAACTTCCATAGATTTTGAAGGCTCTGATATACATCTGATTGAAGATAACAATTCTGCACGCAATCTCCAGCGCACTGCCATGCAGTACAATGGAGGTGAAATCTCCATCCATATGGAGCCTTATGGTGGATTTACCGGCTACTGGGAGTAAGGTTTATGAAAGCTCTTCCTTCCGTGAAACAGAATCATTATTCTTCAGATAGATAATGAATCCACTCATACACCCGATCCGGCCAGCTGGAGAGGTGACCCTTTCCGATGGCCAGTGAATAACCATGTCCTCCATAAGGATAAACATGTAACGCAGCAGGAATCTGATTCTTCAACAGTCTCTTGTAATAAACGATGCTGTTTTCCGCCGGGACAACTTTATCATCGCCAGAATGTATGAGTATGGCAGGGGGAGTATCAGCCGTAATCTGCAATTCGTTTGAGAAATAGTTCACCAATTCCTCATCCGGATTCTCACCTATAAGAGCTTTTCTCGATCCGAAATGGGAAAATTCACCAGTGAAAGAGATTACCGGGTAGATAAGTACAGAAAAGTCGGGTCGACAGCTTACCTGCTCCACCGGATCACTACTGAGAGGATCTCCTCCATCGAAATGGGTTGAAAGGGTGGATGCCAGATGGCCACCGGCCGAGAATCCCATGATTCCTATCCTGGCCGGATCAATGTTCCATCCTTCTGCATGATACCTGACCAGCCGCATGGCTCGCTGTGCATCCATCAGCGGCGATTTGTGGGGTATCACATTATTTTTTGAACCGGGCAGGCGATATTTCAGAACAAAGGCTGCTATTCCACGGGAATTGAGCCAACGGGCAATATCACTTCCCTCCCAGTCATAGGCAAGGATATGGTATCCCCCACCCGGACAGATAATCACAGCCTCGCCAGTGGCATTCTTCTTTGAGGGGAGGAAAACTGCAATATCGGGTTTTTGGACCAGCCTGACCCTTACAATATCGGATGTGTCCCATATGGTCACTTCACCCGTCTCCCTGTAGTTGGGAGGATCGTTTTCCCATAGTGGAAGAATCTGATTCTGCGCAATACCTGAACTGCCAATCACAATGAGGGATAGTAAAATAATAACTCTTTTCATCTGTGTCTATTTAAATAGTTAATCAATATCATGGTACGCGGAAGTAGTTCTCAGCCCTGCTTCGCCGCATCTCCTGACTCATTTGCTGAATAATCCCTGCATTTTGCTGCTGTTCCGAAATATTGATATTCTCGTCAGGATCCACCGCATGATCATACAGCATTCTTGCAAAAGCGCTGTCACCATCATCGACCCATTCGGTATAGAAATAGTTATCCCTGATGGTGGTAATTCCTTTGTACCATTGACATACAGCAATGCCATCACTGGTGGCTCCTTTCTTAAACAACAACTCCTTAAAGCTCTCTCCCTGCAGGTGATCGGGCAATTCAAGACCAGCCAGTTCACACAATGTGGGATAGATATCCACATACTCTACAATCTCCGTAGTTGACTTTACCTGTTTTGATCCGGGCACCTTCAAAATCAGAGGGGTATGCAAGGAAGTTTCATAGTTACAATGCTTGCACCACAGGCCATGTTCCCGAAGGTTCCAGCCATGGTCGCCCCACAGGATCACAATGGTACTCTCCTCCAAATCCAACTGCTCTAATTCATCAAGGATCTTCCCGATTGACGCATCTGTATAGCTGACACATGCGTAATAGCCATGAATCAGCTCCAGGGCCATCTCATCCGAAACCGGACCCTCTTTTGGAATTCCGCTGTAAGCCCTGAGTTCTCCAAAAGTATGAAGGGATTGGGGTGGTGCATTTTCGGGGGGGTAGTTGTTATCCGGCAACCTCACCTTTCCATCATAAAGTGCCCAGTATTTTTCCGGTGCATTGAATGGCAAATGAGGTTTCAGAAATCCTGCAGTCAGGAAAAAAGGTTTTTCAGATTTTTTCAATTTCTGAAGATCACTGATCACTTTCTCTGCCAACTTCCCATCTTTGTAAGTGTTATCAGTCAGATCTGCACGCTCAAATGGAGGACCCCTGAACCGATCCGACGTATCCGCCAGGATGTTCTCCTGAACCGCGTAATCCCTCCACGATTTGCTACCCGATTCCGCGTGCCAGATCTCATCCCAGCTTTGTTCAGCATCGTTATCGTGGTGAAATATTTTTCCATTGCTTATGGTATGATAACCGTGGTTGCGAAAATGTTGTGGCAGGGTGGTGATCCCTGGTGCATCCTCATCTGCCCGGGTGTAATATGTCAGAAACCTGTTCCTGGCCGGTCGAAGGCCGGTCATCAGGCTTGCCCGTGAGGCTCCACAAACGGGGATGTTGCAGTAGGAACGATCGAAACGGGTCCCTTCAGCTGCCAGCCTGTCGATGTTGGGTGACTGGATATGGTCCATCCCATAACAACCCAGTTCTGGCCGAAGATCATCCACAGCAATAAAGAGGATGTTGGGGGTATCGATCTCCTGTTGCTTACCCGGTTCACCACTGCAGGATACAATGATCAACAGAAGCGATAATAGTTGGATATAACCCGATCTATTCATCCTTCAATTCTTCTCCCCGGTTTGTACCAGTTTGGTTACAATGGAGTAGCTTCCCGAGCCAGTTACACCAACCATTTTCCCGCCAGCCTCTTTAAATTCTATCCCCGAATCATCCATGTTGTCCCCATTGATCAATATCTCATCGGGAGCACCTGGAATATGCAGTGTAGCACTGGTGTTGACAGGAATTTTCACCTCCATGGTCAGCTGGTCATCTTCCAGTTTCCAGCCCGATATGATCTCTCCATACATGCTATGATGGGTTGCCCTGGCTGAAGTGAGGCCTCCTCCAGGACGAGGATGGATGATGATGTGCTTATAGCCAGGATGGTCAGGATCAATCCCGATACCAGCCACCACCTGGTACATCCATTTTCCAATGGCGCCATAGGCATAATGATTGAATGAATTCATCCCCTTATCCTGGAAGGTCGAGTCGGGTTTCTGACCATCCCATCGTTCCCATATGGTAGTAGCACCCATGGTCACCGGGTAGAGCCAGGAAGGATACTCTTTCCGGTTCAACAGTTTATAAGCCAGATCGTTCCTGCCCTGATCAGTGAGAGTCAGCGATATGAGCGGTGTACCCAGAAATCCGGTGGTGATGTGCCCAAAACTCTCCACATCTTTTGCCAGGTAATCAATACTTTTTGCGGCAGTTTCCTGATCCAGCAGATCAAAAGCAAGGGCCAGGGTATAGGCCGTCTGGGTGTGTGCCACCAGTAAACCATTGGGGGTGACGAACTCATCATTGAAAGCACTTTTAACCTTATCCGAGAGCTCCCGGTAATAGTTGGCATCATTCTCCTTTCCCAGGACAGTTGCAGCTTTGGAGACCAGCCGGGAGGAGTAGGAAAAGTAGGCCGTGGCAATCAGCTCTTTGGCGGTATATGCCCCCATATAGTCGGACCTGGTGGAAGCAAAAGATAACCAGTCACCATAATGCTGATCACCGTCCCAGATTAGATCATCCCCGGCACGTTGTTTCATATAACCGATCCATCGCTTCATGCTTTCATATTGGTTTTCCAGTACCGTCACATCCCCGTAATCAAGGTACATCACCCAGGGGATCACCACACCGGCATCGGCCCAGCCTGTGGCTCCACCATGACCCAGAATGTTAGGGATCACATGGGGAATGCTGCCATCCTCCTCCTGGTCTGCGGCAAGATCTTTCAACCATTTGGTATAAAATGAAGCCGCATTCATATTAAAACAGGCCGTTGGAGCAAACACCTGTGCATCACCGGTCCACCCCAACCGTTCATCCCGCTGGGGACAATCGGTGGGTACATCCAGAAAATTACCTTTTAAACCCCATACAATATTGTGCTGTAACTGGTTGATCATTGGATCAGAGCAGGTAAATGTACCCGCAGGTTCCATATGGGAATGGATCACCATCCCTTTGATTGCATCAGCATCAAGTGTGCCCGGATAACCGGAAACCATCACGTACCTGAATCCCTGGAAGGTGAAATGGGGTTCAAATGTCTCCTCGCTGCCTCCTTTGAGATGGTATATATTGGTCTGTTTTGCTGCTCGAAGGTTCTCATAATAGATGTTCCCCTCTTTGTCGAGTATCTCTGCATGCCTTAGTGTAATGACATCACCTTCTTTGCCACTGGCTTGTATTTTGATCCAGCCAACCATATTCTGACCCATATCCACCAGCCAGTCATCACCGACCTTCACAATGGAGAGAGGTTCCAGCTCATTGATGATCCTGACCGGAGGACCCTCAGGAGCGATCAGCTTATTTTTAGAGATCTCAACAACCTGGGTATTCTTCCATCCCGAATCATCATATCCCGGACTGCTCCAACCAGTCAGTTCCTTTGTGGCATCATATACTTCTCCATTGTATATATCTGATTCCCGGATTGGTCCGGTACTGGCTCGCCAGGTATCATCAGTTGAAAGCATCTCTTGAGACCCATCGGCGTATGTAACCATCAGTTGTGCGATGGCCGACAATTGAGTACCCCAGATGTTTCTGTTATCGATCCATCCCAGGCTTCCCCGGAACCAACCATCCCCAAGGATGATCCCTATGGCATTTCCTTTTTGCTTCAGGTTATCTGTTACATCATATGTCTGGTACTGCAATCTGGTATTATAACTGGTCCATCCCGGCGTGAACTCCTGGTCGCCGATCCTTCTACCATTGATTTCAACCTGGTATAATCCCTGACTACTGACATACAGCCTGGCATCTTTAATCTCTTTGCCAAGTTTAAACTCCTTTCTCAGATAAGGGGATGGCATGGAACGGGTAATATCCTCTTCCCAGGATGGTGAGATCCATGCCGCTTTCCATTCTGTGCCGAATATAAAACCCATTTCCCAGAATGCCACCTCACTCCAACGGCTGGTTTTACCATGGTTATCCCTCACCCGCACCTGCCAGTAAATGCGCTGAAATGACTTTAAAGGTGCACCAGCATAACTCACGTGGATACTCTTTGAAGTGGCAACCTGCCCGGTTTTCCAAAGAAGATTGCGGCCTTTTACAACATCTTTTATACTCAGGGCCGCTCTGATCTCGTATGAATCCTGCATGGTATTCAACTGGTCTGAATGAATAATCCAGCTCAATGCTGGTTTCGGATTATCAATCCCCATGGGATTGATTTTATAATCGACTTTTAATGAGGTAACTGTAAGCTCTGCCTTCATTGTAACTGAGGCTATCAGCAGAAAGCCAATCAGAGAAATAGTGTGGTATTTCATAAGGTTTACGTTTGGTTTACGTTTGGTTGACGTTTGGTTGACGTTTGGTGAATGTTTCCTTTAAAGATATGGGTTTTTTACTTTAGCTCCAGTATCTGTCCGTTCTCTAATAAGGCGATCCTGATCTCATCATAGGAAATCTCCTGAATGCTCCGGTTTGTTTGAACTGACATGGCAGCTACAATTGCAGCACTCTGTCCAAGTATCATAAAAACCGGCTCCATTCGGATGGATCCAAAGGCAATATGGGAGCTGGAGAGAGCCACAGGTACAAGTAAGTTTGTACACTCCTCCTTCGTTGGTAGAATGGAGCCCAGGTGAATCTTATAAGGATTCTCAGGGTGCACTCCTATATCTCCCTCATTCTGCACATACCCCTCCGGTGTAATATACCTTTGTGTATTATGTGAATCCATGGTATAGGATCCCATACCAATGGATTGGTGAACCGGAGCTTTCCCGAAGATTTCATTTTCGGTCATTACAAATTCACCCTTCATTCTCCGGGCTTCGCGCACATAGATCTGATGTGGCCAGTGTCCGTTATCAAGAAACTCATCCTTTGCCAGGCCCCACTTTTTCATTTCAGTTTGAATAGGTTCAGGAACTCTTGGATCATTGGCAATGAAATAGAGCAATCCTTGTTGATAGTCCTCGTGCTCATGGATAATCTCATTCCGCCTCTGGTACGAAGCCTCCGGATAGTCATAATTCATCCCGATATTATCAAAACTAAATGGCCCATGGTTATTTACATCCGTTTTCAGATTTGGGATGGCATCGAACTTGTGAAACACTTCCTGCCAGCCGGCCTGGAATATTCTGATGAGTAGTTCATACTGTGTGGAATCATATGCTGCCGGCTTATTAAATGGAACCCGATTCTCTTTTTCATTGGTCAGACACGTTCTGAAACAATATGCCTGCAGCCTTTGATCGCCTTCACCCCTCACACCCGGATGGTCAGTTGAAATGCGTGGCAAAACCCCGCTTGAGGGATCATCAGGGATGAGGTAGGGACTGACTTTCATCCCACCAAAATGGTGGCCGTGATGCAAAACTCCAACCTGAATCCCATTCCATTGCTCATTGTATATATTATTTGCTTCCCTTCCAACGTGGTAGCTCACACCGGCGGCTGCCATCAAATCTCCCTCGTAGGTGGCGTCTATAAAAAGTTTCCCTTCATAGATGCGGCCACTGAGGGTGGTTATAGATTCAATTTTTCCATCCACCATTGTCACCCCCTCTTCCCGGTTCAGCCACTCATCACGGTAAATCTCGATATTATAATCATGAATGAAATCTTCAAATACCTGCTCTGCAATATGTGGTTCAAATATCCACATAGTCCTCAGGTCACCATCGATGGCAGGAGTACCCTGACCCTTGTTTCCGTAGTCCTCCATGCGCTGCCATCTCCAGGTTTCCGGTTCCTGGTAATAGTCATAAATGCGTTGGTAAAATTCCCTGGCCAATCCGCCGATTACCTCTTTATTACCGGTATCCGTATATCCCAGACCGGAAGAGGTAAGTCCCCCAAGATGGATGTCCGGTGAGACAATAATCACGGACCTGTTCATTTTTGAGAGTTGTACAGCCGCTGTCACGGCAGCAGAGGTTCCCCCGTAAATGATCACATCTGCACTTCTGCTCTTTGAAGATCTGTTTTCCTGGTTGGTACATCCCAAAAAGGAGATTCCCACGATTAACATTACTATCCCTGTTTTCATCCGTTTGAAGTGATATGATCTGAACACTTGCTTTGCTATGTTTTTTTAAATTCTTCCTCAAGGAAGTAGTCGGTCTCTTCTCTTCTGGGAATTGAGCTTTGAGCTCCCATTTTTTGTACAGAGAGTGCTGCTGCTGCATGGGCAAGCCTCACTGAATCCTGAAGAGATTTACCTTCGGCAAGGGCAACAGCCAGCTGGCCATTGAAAACGTCGCCGGCAGCTGTGGTATCTTCGGCCTTCACGTCGAATCCGGGAACCATCATTCTACATTCTGAATCAGGATCTGACAAATAGGCGCCGCTGGCTCCCATGGTAATGATCACTGTCCGGACTCCTTTCTGATGTAATCTTTCTGCTGCTTTTCCTGCATCGTGTTCATTTTTGATGGAGATGCCAGTCAGGCTTTCAGCTTCAGTTTCATTGGGAGTGATGATCTCCACTCCCGACAGGATCTCATCTGGCAGCACCGCTGCAGGAGCAGGATTTAGTATCACTTTGGTATTGAAATCATTACATATCTCAACAGCTTTTGAAACAGTCTCTATAGGGGTTTCCAGTTGTACCAGCATAAGGTCTGCCTCATCAAAGGCCTCCTCAGCTTCATCAAGATCAGCGGGTGATAATAATGAATTGGCTCCTGAAGCAACTGTGATCGCATTCTCACCCTTATGAGAAACTGTAATCATCGCAATGCCGGATGGACTATTTTTACAAATTTTTATGTTTTCAGTATTGATGTTATCAAATTTATAACCTTTCACAGCTTCTACGCCATAGGTATCATCTCCCACCGAAGCGATAAATACTACATCTCCCCCACCACGCGCAGCAGCTACTGCCTGGTTGGCGCCTTTTCCTCCTGCAAAAGTATGAAATATGCCACCCAGTAGTGTCTCTCCGGGCCGGGGAATCTCAGGGACTTTAATAATCAGATCTGTATTGGAGCTTCCTATAACGAGGATTTTCTTCATTCTGGATAGAGTTAAAGGGTCAATATTAATTATATCAGGCTGGTCACAATTTATAACAGGCGGGCCACAATGATTAGTGCCAGACCAGCCAGATATAACAGGAACATGGTGGTCAGAATCCCCTTCAAACCTTCAGCCTTTCCAAACTCCTTCCATATGAATACTCCCCAAAGGGCAGCGATCAGGGTTGCACCCTGCCCAAGTCCATAGGATATTGCAAACCCGGCCTGACCTGAGGCTATGATACTAAATGTCATCCCCAGGCTCCAAATAATCCCTCCAAGAATGCCGATTAGGTGTAACCGCATATCACCCTTTTTGAAATAATCTGCATAAGTTGCCCTCTCTCCCGACACGGGTTTGTACATGAAGAATGTGTTCCAGATAAAATTGGATAAAAGCAATCCCACCGCAAAAACCACAGAAGCAGTATATGGGGTCAGTTTTCCAGCCTCAGGAAGTGCAAAATTCGTGGCCATGGATGCAGCTACAAATCTGTAAAAGAAGCCCATCAGGATGCCTCCAAGAATAGCGATAATGATTCCTTTTGTGGTGGTTGACATTTTTCCTGTACTGGATTTCCGATAGGCTATGGCATCCAGGATAATGGCAAGTGCTACAAGAACTACTCCGGCAAACAAAAACAGAGGATCTCCTACCGGATCGGCCATATAGTTAACAACCACTCCGATGACCAGTGCAAGACCAATTCCAATGGGAAATGCTACTGCCATTCCGGCGATATTAATGGCCACCACGATCAGCAGGTTGGCAAGATTGAAGACAACGCCACCCAGCAGGGCTGAACCAATGGCTTTCCCCTCAGCCTGTGCCAGATCAGGAATAAAGCTTCTTCCCTCTTCTCCACTGCTTCCCATGGTGAAAGCAAGAATGAGTGATAAGATCAGCACTCCCAGTGAATAATCCCAGTAAAATAGTTGAAAAGCCCATTTTTTGGAAGCCATTTTCTGGGTATTGGCCCAGGATCCCCAGCAGAACATGGTGATCACACACATGAGGACCGCAATGAAATAGGATTGAATAACGACCATAGGTTAGGGGTTAGTGGGTTAGTGGGTTAGTGGGTTAGTGGGTTAGTGGGTTAGTGGGTTAGTGGGTTAGTGGGTTAGTGGGTTAGTGGTTA
>JBDLIX010000068.1:0-27538 GCA_039714655.1 Bacteroidota bacterium | reverse complement strand
ACAGTGGCCACTTCCGGAGGGAGATATGGAAATTACAAATCCTGCATTGCTAACCGCCGGGCATGATGGTTTGCCCATCGGAAACTTAAACTGGGATCCGGCTTTAAGAGCAAAATACAGGGCACCTCACGAACCTGCACTGGGCCTAAAGGAGGTTTACTCACCTGAGTTCAGCCTCTATCCAAATCCGGCACAGGATATGTTAACCATCAGTTCTCCAGAAGGGATTGAATGTATTGAAATATACACGATTACAGGAACAAAACAGATCAATCAAACTGTATCTGGTAACAGCACCCTGCAGGTTGACGTTTCCACCTTGCCTGAAGGAGTTTATATTATGCGTATTACCTCAAAGAGAGGTTCAGCCTCTAAGAAGCTAATAAAACACTAATACTTATCTATTTATTAATTAAACAACAGACTTATGAAAAAGAAATTTACAAAGTGGCTCATGATCTTTGTGGCGATGTTTTTCGCCCAGGATTATGTATTTGCACAGGACCCTGGTTTTGCCAACCAGCAAACTGCTGCAATGGCAGGTAATTTTTCTGCTACGTGGACAGTAACACCCAGCAGTGATACCATGGACTGCGCAAGCGGACTAGGAAAAGCTGAGGCAGCTGCCGAAGGATGGAAAGCAATGGGACCTTATGTCCATTTCA
The DNA here is from genome assembly GCA_039714655.1 of Bacteroidota bacterium. GTDB lineage: Bacteria > Bacteroidota > Bacteroidia > Bacteroidales. The sequence continues at coordinate 26,873 of JBDLIX010000068.1, read as the reverse complement.
ACAAGGCTGGCGAGATTGAAGCCAGAAATGGCACTGGTTTTGAAGCTGTAAATGTATTACCTTATGAGGGAGGCAAGGCATACACCATTGAGATAACAGGTGATGTTGTTGCACAGACGTATGATGTTTCAGTAACCCCGGAGGATAGTACATCTGCCACTGTTATAGCTACTGGTTATGCATTCCGGACCAACAATCCTCAGGATACCCTGAATTATCTGATCATGGTAACCGGTCAGCTTGAAGCATGGGGAGGTATACCCGGAAGTACGCTTGCATGCTCTTTTATGGATGATCCGTTTGTGGAAGATCCTTATCCTAGTGCAGGAAATAGTAGTTATGCTTTGAATGCTGCCAATAACAGTGTTATTGATGCACAGACAGGTGTATTCACAGCAACGTTTGATGCTACACCTGTTATGGATAGCGCAGACTGTGCAGTTGGTTTAACCCAGGATGCAAGCGGAGTTGGTGCGTATACTAACTATGGGCCATATGTTATTTTTGAAAAAGGTGGCTTGATTGGTGTTGGTAAAGGTGGGACTACTGGTTGGCCTACTCAGGATAAGCCTGCTTTTGAAATTGGCACAACATACACTGTTACACTTGATATAGATGTTGCTGCACATACTTACACTGCCACCGTTTCAGGTGGAGCATTAACTGATAGAGTTTTAATAGCCGGCCATGAGTTTAGAGACGTTGCTGCAACAGAACTGAATAACCTGGCAACACAAGTTGCTATTGGTGGTGCCTGGGGTGGTCAACCTGGTGATATTGTGATCAGTAATTTAACTGCAGTAATACCAGAAAACCATAACGACTGGAATGAGATTTCGGTTGTGGGTGATGTGAAACCAGCCGGACGAGGTTATGGCGAGATTGCACCACTTGGAGATGGTAAGGCCCTGTTGTTTGGAGGTAATACCGCCAGGTATGATACACATGTTGATGATCTTACATGGGTTTATGATACTGAAACCGATACATGGACAGACATGGCTCCATCTGGAGCTATACCTGCAAGGGGAAGACATGGCATGGCGTATGCCGGTGATGATCAAGCGATTGTGTTTGGCGGACAAAGTGATACATCCGCATCCGGCTATTTTGGTGATACCTGGATTTACGATTTAAGTGATAATGCATGGACCAAGAAAGCTGATGCACCAGCTACTTTATTTGAAAGAATGGAGACTGCAATGGCCTATATTGGCGATGACAAAGTATTGTTGTTTGGTGGGAACGATGCATCTGGTGATATGAATGATACCTGGGTTTACGATGTGTCAGACGATACATGGACTGAACTTTTTGCTATAGGTGCTGCCGGTCAGCCTGCTGCGATGATTGCATGTATGGCTTATGCAGGGGATGATAAAGTGGTGTTGTATGGAAAGCAGGCTGAAACCTGGGTTTTTGACCTGAGTGACAATACCTGGACTGAAATGACCACAGCAAATACTCCTGGTGTGGACGGGCAAGGTATGGCTTATTTAGGCGATGGGAATGTGCTGCTTTATGGTGGTTATGATGCCGCTTTTGCACGTGAGTCAAAAACCTGGATTTATAACGTTGCAGATAACACATGGACAGAAGAGACTCCTGAAGAAACACCTCCCACAGGAAACATGATTGTAACACTATGTGAAACAACCATGTACGGTGGTAGTAATTTAGTTAGTTTTGGAGGCAGAGGTACCGGTGGAGATGCCATGGATGTCACCTTTGAATTTGGTGGAGCCGACTGGGCACTTAATAATCCTCCGCCATTGGTACCTGGCGACTGGACAATGTTAGAGCCTGCGACCTCACCTCCGGCCACATGCTACAATGAGTTGGCCAATCTGGGCGATGGTAAAGTGCTGGCCTTTGGTGGTAAAGCAGATTCCAAGTGGGGTCCCATCGCAGCTCCCGCAACCTGGGTTTATGATGCTGCCACACAAGAGTGGACCGACATGGCTCCTGCCAGTCAACCTCCTCCGGCGCAAGCATTTGGTCTGGCTCATATTGGAGATGACAAGGCAATCATGTTTGGTGGAAGTGACCTTGCAAGCAATTGGAATACCACCTGGGTATATGACCTGAGTGATAATACCTGGACCGATATGCAGGCCACTAATACACCTCCCTATTTAGTCTATAATGGAATGGCTTATCTGGGTGATGATAAAGTGCTGCTGTATGCTGGTAAGAACTGGGATATAGCTGATGGTGGTGGTCCTGTTGATAGCGCCTATGTGTATGACCTGAGTGATAATACATGGACTCATGTTGTAGCCGATTCAGCCGATCGTCCCGGTGCCATGATCTATCCGAACATGAGCTATTTTGGTCCCGGTAAAGCCATTGTGACCAGTGCTAATATTGATAATCAGACCTGGATATTTGAAGTTGAGACCATGTCCTGGACATTGGTGGATACTGTGGGCAGTGGCGTGATCTATGGTGAACTTGCTTACATGGGCCGGGGACAAGTGATGGCCTTTGGTATGGGAGCAACAGGAACCTGGATCTTTGATGGAGCAACCAATAGCTGGTCGCAGAAGGATACCACAACCATTATTCCAACCGTAGCCAAATTCTATGGTTTAGCTGAGACACAGATGAGTGGAGGAGGAGATGTGGTCCTCTTTGGCGGATATTATGGAGATCAGTCTGCCTCTGCTGAAACCTGGACGCATCCGCAAGGAAAAGAAGATCTTGTTCCGGGTGACTGGTCACTCTATGTACCGGCCACCTCACCACCGGCCACCTGTTACAATGAGCTGGCCAATCTGGGTGATGGTAAGGTACTGGCCTTTGGTGGTAAAGCTGATTCCAAGTGGGGTCCCATCGCAGCGCCTGCTACCTGGGTAGCGGATGTGGCAACAGGAACCTGGACCGACATGGCGCCTGCGGTTTCACCTCCTCCGGCGCAAGCATTTGGTCTGGCTCATATTGGAGATGACAAAGCAATCATGTTTGGTGGAAGTGACCTTGCAAGCAACTGGAACACCACCTGGGTATATGATCTCAGCGATAATACCTGGACCGATATGCAGCCTACTAATTCACCGCCCTATTTAGTCTATAATGGTATGGCTTATCTGGGTGATGACAAAGTGCTGTTGTATGCCGGTAAAAACTGGGATATAGCTGATGGTGGTGGTCCTGTTGATAGTGCCTATGTATATGACCTGAGTGATAATACATGGACGCATATCGTTGCCGATTCAGCCGATCGTCCCGGTGGGATGATCTATCCGAACATGAGCTACTTCGGAAATGGGAAGGCCCTTGTGACCAGTGCCAATATCGATAATCAAATGTGGGTATTTGACGCTGCAACCATGGCCTGGACCAAACTGGATGTCATCAATGAATCCGGTATTAAATATGGCGAACTTGCCTATATGGGTCAGCAGAAGGTAATGGCCTTTGGTATGGGAGCAACAGGAACATGGATCTTTGACGGTGCCACCAATAGCTGGTCGCAGAAAGATACCACCACCATTATCCCGACCACAGCCAAATTCTATGGCCTGGCCGAGTCGCATATTAATGGCGGAGGACTTATCGTACTCTTCGGCGGATATTATGCAGATCAGTCTGCTTCTGCTGAAACATGGCTGCATGACCAGTTCGATGCTGATATTATAGAAAGTGTGAAACCCAATATGAGTTCACATGAGTTCGGTCTCTACCCAAATCCGGTACACGATATGCTGTTTGTTTCTTCAGACGAAGAGGTGCTTCAGTTAGAAGTGTATAGCGTGCTGGGTCAGCAGATGATCGTTGAATCCACAGAGGGTCAGTTCAGCCCAACCCTGGATGTTTCATCTTTGCCTGAAGGAGTATATGTAATGTATGTTTCTACAGCAAATAGCAAAGGTTCAAAAATGTTTGTGAAGCAATAGGTGAGATCATAATTGATTAGTAGTAGTAGTTTTTCTTTTAGGAGGCTGTTGAAATTGTTCAACAGCCTCCTTTAATCCAACACCTGGTGAAATTTCATAGTTATGTATCATAAGATCACAGGTTTAAAAATATTATTGTTAATAAGCCTCCTGTTATCTGTATCTCAGGGAATCCTTATGGCCCAGGCAAATGGTGCTCTAAAAGGATCACTAACTGATGCACAAACCGGTGAAACATTGATCGGGGCACATGCCATTCTGGAGGGTACCAGTTTTGGGACCATTGCGGACCTGGATGGTAACTATGTGCTTCATAATGTTCCAGCGGGAGATTACACCTTGATGGTCTCCTATATTGGTTATGAAAAAAAGGAGGTCTTAGTCACAGTCTCCTCTGGAAAAGAGACAATAGTTGATGTTGAACTCGATTTTAGTGGGGTGATGCTGGGAGCGGTGGAGGTAACGGCCCAGGCGCAGGGGCAAATAGCGGCCATCAACCAGCAGTTGGCAGCACGCTCCATAAAGAATGTGGTTTCGGCCGCGCGAATTCAGGAGATACCTGATGCCAATGCCGCTGAAGCAGTGGGACGTTTACCCGGTATTTCACTGCTCAGGGAGGGAGGTGAAGGACAAAAAGTGGTCATTCGCGGACTCTCCCCCAAATACAGTAAAGTCTCCATCGGGGGCGTGCAGATGGCCTCTACAGATAATAGTGACCGGAGTGCCGATCTGAGCATGATCTCTCCATATATGCTGGATGGCATCGAGGTGACAAAGGCAGCGATGCCTGATCAGGAAGCTGATGTGATGGGGGGAACAGTCAATTTTATCCTGAAAGAAGCTCCCGACTCATTACATTTTGAGGTAATGGCCCAAACAGGGTACAACGGTCTGAAAAACCAGTTTGGGGACTATAAGTTTGTTGTCAACGGCAGCAATCGATTTTTCAACCAGAAACTGGGAGTGTTCGCTCTGGTTGATATTGAGAACCGCAATCGCAGCTCTTTTGAAGCGGATGTTATATATGGTAAAGGTGAGCACCCTGAAGATCGTAATTCTACGTATGATGAATTGGGAGCTTATGTTTCCAGTCTGGCTTTGAAAGATGTGAGCCGGGAAATTCATCGGTATGGAGGAACCCTTATCTTCGATTACAGGCTTCCCAACGGAAAGATCAGATTTGATAATTTTTTAAGCCGTATCGAAAAAGAGGTGATTGCCAGGACGGAAGTACTCTCTCCGGGTGCTGGTAATACACATGCTTATAAATTGTCCCATAATAATAATGATCTGACAGTAATGACCAACTCGCTGCGGTTGGAAAACAATTTTAACGGTTTAGAGCTGAATGCAGGTTTGTCATATTCCTATTCAGAAAACAGAGTCCCCCGAATAGTAGATTTCAGCGGAATGGATAAACAGGCCTTTGGAGATTCTGCCCAAACTGCTAAGTATAAACACCCCAGTGAGGTGATGAATTATTTAAAGGAAGATTTATCCGAAGCTTTATTGTCAGATGTGCGTTTTGCCAACTCTTTTAACAAGGCTTATGAAGTGGCTTCAGATATCAATCTTCAATATACTTTCCGTCTCTCAAAACAGATAACTGCATTGGTGAAAACCGGGGCCATGCTCAAAAATCAGGGCAAAGAGTTTAACATTGAATCTGAACGAACTCCTTTTGCCTGGGATTTTAGGTGGAATGACCTGGTTGTTAATGAATTTTTTGAGGACTCCTATCTGGGTTCGGCCGATCTTCCATATACATTGTTTATTGATCCTGATTATGAACGGTTGCAGTTTCCAGGTGATGATTATAGCATCAGCAATGCTCCGGATGTTGATCTGGCCAATGGTGTTGCAGATCTGATGCACGAACTCGACACCTCTTATTATGATTATGTAAGCTCTTTAAAAGATGATTACAACGGTTTTGAAAAATACAGGGCTGCTTACCTGATGTCGGAAATCAAATTCAGTGATAAGATAACATTCATTCCCGGAGTACGGTATGAGTACAACCAAACCCAATACAATGGTATCAGGGGTAATGCATCTTCTAACAATTTCTACGATGCCTATGAACATATTGATACCACTACTACCAGAACGAATGGGTTCTGGTTACCCATGTTTCACTTAAAGTACAAACCGGTGGATTGGCTGGATTTCAGACTGGCCTACACCAGAACATTGACCCGGCCCAATTTCAATCAGATCATTCCGTCATGGAACATCACCATGATCGATATTTCATGGAACAATCCAGAATTAAAACCCTCCCAAGCCTCCAATTATGATGCTTATGTTTCATTTTATACCAACCGTATCGGATTGTTTACCCTGGGTGGATTTCTGAAAAGAATTGATGATATGATTTTCCGTACAGAACCCACAGGAAATTTTGATTTTGAATCAACCGGACTGCCGGACTATGCACGTGGTAAACCGTTAACCCGATGGATCAACAATGAATATCAGGTGGACCTGTGGGGAATAGAAACTGAATGGCAGACTAATTTCTGGTATTTGCCTGGTGCATTAAAGGGGCTGGTCTTCAATATCAACTACACACATACTTTCTCCGAGGCACACTATCCACGTACAAATAAGGAGACGGTCTATACTCCGCCTGCTACGTTTGAAACAGTTTATACGGATACTGCTTACACCAACCGCCTGTTCTTGCAACCCAATGATATTGTGAACATAACACTGGGCTACGATTACAAAGGATTTTCTATAAGACTATCCATGTTGTATACGGATGACATATTCAGAGTGGCCAATTATTATACTGCATTTCAGTCCACCTCCGCTGCATCTATGCGCTGGGATGTTTCCGTGAAGCAGGAACTGCCTGTGGAGGGAATGCAGCTCTTTGCCAATTTCAACAATATAACCGGGGCATCTGACCTCTACCTGATTGAGGGGAGAGGAGGCTATCCGGATAGAGAGCAATATTACGGACTTACAGCAGATATCGGGGTGCGATATAAATTTTAAATCCGATTTGTTTTAGTAAAATTTCAGACTAAACATAAAACTATATCTTATGAAAAGACTATTACTACAGTTCATCAGCACCAGCCTTTTTACGCTGTTGCTCAGTTCTGCCCTGATTGCCCAGACAGATACTATTTTAGTACCTGATAATATTGATGGCGATTACTATGGAGCTATGAATACTTTCCTTTCGGAGAACCCGGGTCACGGCTATTACAAGCTGGAGCGGGGGAAATACTACCTGCTAAGCGGTCCCATTGAGACCAGTGAGGTGTTGCGTCTTATTGCGGATGAACCGGATGATGATAATCCTCCGCCCGTTATCGTCATGGCAGACCTGGTGGATGGAGACCGTTTGCTGCGCTATTTCATCCTCTATGAAGATGCACAGTTTACAAATATCTACTTTCTGGGTGCTCACCCCAATGGAACGGTTGATGTGAATGTCGATATCGAAATACTGAAAGATGGTGGGGAATACCTGTTTGATGGCTGTTATTTCGAATGGAGTGAATGGGTTGGAGTGATGGTAATGTCCGATAACGTAAGTGTGACGGTTAAAAATTGCGTGGTTAAGAATTTTTCCAACCCTACCAGCAGGTGGAATTCCCGCTTTCTGTCGTTCCGGGACAATCCGGTTGATACTGTGATTATGACCAACAATACCTGGTATAACAGCCACTGTTTTTTCCTGGATGGCCGGAAAAATATTTTTAAATATGTTCAATTCGAGCACAATACCCTGGTGAATAACGTCAAGTGGCCGATCCAGTGGCAATGGGCTACCAATGCAAAGATCTCCAACAACCTGTTTTACAATGTACATAGCTTTGGAGAGGGGCCTAACGATCTGCCGGGACAAGATTTTGACGGGCTTTTGTTTGGAATAGTCAATACGGATACGCTGCTGGCCAGCCACAATTTTCCTGAAGCAGACCGTAAAGTTGAGGTATACAATAACAGCTGGTTCTATTCCCAGGAGATTACCGATTACTGGGACTCCTTTTCTGACGCTGGAGTTGCCTATGAACCATTTATGAACTCCAGAACCCAGGCGATGTTTGATAATGACACTGACTGGCCCGGTCTTCAAGAATTTAATACAAGGAATCTGGACCCGGGGCTCAAGGTGGTGCAGGGAACTTCGGATATGACCGACTGGATGACCAAAGACAGAAACTATGCATCCAGAACCTATTGGGGACCGGATCCTGATGGCAATCGTTTCACCATCACCTGGCCTGTTGAAGAGGACTTTTCCTATACCAACGAAACCTTGTTAACCGGAGCGGAATGCGGTTTTCCGGTTGGTGACCTCAACTGGTTTTCCGGAGGAGAACTGGAAGATTGGGAGGCGAATGGGTGCAGTGCCAACACAGGGATTATTGACCCTGAGTCCCCAATAAAGGATTTTGAATTGGGACAGAATTATCCCAATCCCTTTACCTCCTCCACGACGATTGCATACCATCTGAACAAGACAGGAGAGGTGAAGCTGACTATTTATAACATGTTGGGGCAGCAAGTGGAAACAGTTGTTGATGAAAAACAACAACCAGGTTCTCATTCTATTATGTGGAACAGGAGAGACAAGGCAGGACAGCAGCTGCCCGGCGGAATCTATTTCTATCAACTGGAGATGGATCACGTGAAAGAGACCAGAAAGATGTTTTTGCTTAGATAGCTTTCAGATTCGAATAGTACGTAGTAGTTTTGGGCACAATTGCATGTTTGTGGTTGCACTCAAAATTTATACGCCAAAAACAAGAATCAGTGAATGTGAAAGAATTTCCAAAAGGATTTGTATGGGGAACCTCCACCTCCAGCTATCAAATTGAAGGTGCTCCTCTTGCCGTACAATGGATTATACACTACATAAAAAGAGTCTCAATTTTCAGTTTGACATTAATCCTGATGTTCAGCAGTAGCCTGTTTGCACAACCTGAGAATGAGGAATTAATAAAAATTAATCATCAGCAATTTGATATTGTTACGCATAAGATGCATATCATACCCGGAATGTGGCGCCCCATGTTTGAAAGTGAACAGGTGGCATGGATCAGTCCACCCTGGGAGAGCCAGGAATATGTCTGGTTCGATTTCCCTGAAGCCATATGGGTAGAAGGAAATTTGGCTTACCTCGGGCATATTGACAGGCGTTTCCCAACCCTTTTCCCAACAGAAAAGTCAGTTCCCTGGCGCAAATTGGAGAATGGAATAGTCTACGAACAGGTTTTACCTAATGGGGTTAGTTTTGGCGGAGAAATCACCAGGCGAGAAGAAAATATTGCAGAACTTAAACTGTGGATTACAAACGGAAGCGAGAATGAGTTAAAAGATGTAATGCTGTTAACCTGTGTTTATCTGGATGGGATTAAAGAGTTTAATGAGAAGACAAATGAAAACAAATATGTACATACTCCTGATAAAGGATGGCTCTCATTCCCCGACACAGAAGGGATGCAGATTGTTACAGATGGCTGGAGGGTTGGTTGGCTAAATGAAGGGGCTCAAGTTTCTGACCTGCCGGTTGTGGTCGTAAAATCAAAAGTTGAGCGGCACATACTTGCACTGACATGGTTTGATGATACATATTCTTTTATTGGAAATCTAAACCACCCATGCGTTCATGCCGACCCGGTATTTAATAACTTAAAACCCGGGGAAAGCCAAACAATATCTGGAGAACTAATTTTCTTTGAAGGTTCCCTGGAAGAATTCGAAATAATGTTTAAAGAGAGGTATGTTCTGGCTAAAACAACGGAATAGGGAAAAAATAGATATAACTTCACTGCTTTTCAAGGTTGAATAAGACAAATACCTTTGTAAGCTTAAGGAAAAAAAGACTTGACGCTTGGAACTTAGTGCGTTAAGTTGTAAATTTACAATTATGAATATTGAAACGAATAAACAGGTGCTTCATAAAGAGAGGAAGATACAGAGACTTAAGCCATTAACAGCCAGAGTTGGCATTTATGGAGTGGGCCATCACACTTACTGGGGACAATTCGAAGGTTTATTGGATAAGCTGGTGGAAAAGATGGATGTTTTCGAAAACCGGATTGCTTCCCATGGAGTTGAAGTGATAAATTTTGGTGTCGGGGATAATGCAGAAAGTGCGTACAAAGTATTGCCGGAAATAAAGGCTGCAAACCTGGATTTGCTTTTTATTGATATGCTCACTTATGCAACATCCAGTACAATTGGAATCATATTCAAAGAGGTGGATCTCCCCATGGTAATGGTTGCATTACAACCGGATAAAGCTCTTGATTATGAAAATGCCACTACGTTTATGCAATTGTACAATGATGATATCTGTGCAATCCCGGAATTTGCATCTGTTGCGCTACGAATGGGTAAGCAAATACCACCCTCTGTAATTGGAACATTGTTCGATGATCAGGAAGCAGATTCAGAGATTGCGGAGTATTGTCAAATTGCCAAAGTGCTTCACGATTTGAAGAGTGCACGGATCGGTCATTTTGGTCATCCGCTTGAAGCCATGTTGGATATGCATTCTGACCCAACCATGTTTACTTCTGCTTTTGGTTGCCATATTGTTCAAACAGAACCAGACGATATCATGGCACACTATAAGGATGTTTCTGAAGAAGAGATTGAAAAACACTCCGACGAGATCTTAGAATTTTTCGATGTACCTGAACCAAAAGCAGATCCTTTAACAGTAAGATTGACCGATAAAGATCTGTTTGAAGCCGCCAGAGCTGGTATTGCTCTTAAGAAATTTATAGAGGAGAAGAAGCTGGATGGGCTTGCATATTACTATGAAGCCAAAGAGGGTAGTGATATGCGAAGGTTGGTTACAAATTTAATTGTTGGTAACTCTCTTTTAACTGCTGCCGGCTTCCCAATGTGTGGGGAGTCTGATCTTAAGACAAACATCGGAATGATGATTATGGATAGATTGGACATGGGAGGTAGTTTTGCTGAATTTCACCCTGTTGACTTTAATGAAGGTTTTGTGATTGTGGGCCATGACGGGCCTCATCACATTAACATTGCAGAGGGTAAACCTCAAATCAGAAGCTTACTTAAATATCACGGAAAGCCAGGTAGTGGGGCCAGTGTAGAGTTTAAGATTAAAGAAGGGCCAATTACCATGCTTGGCATTACAACCAAAGCTGATGGCCAATTTAAGTTTGTTATTGCCGAAGGCCAATCCGTTGAAGGACCGGTCACACCAATTGGGAACACGAATACAAGAGGTTTTTTTAAGCCTGATATTAAAACATTTCTAAAACGGTGGTTTGCCGAAGGCCCGACCCATCATTTCGCACTGGGTATTGGTCATAAAGCGAATACAATCAAACAAATTGCAGATTTTCTTCATATTGAAGCTGTTATTGTTTCCCCGGAAGTCTAACTTGCACTTTGTAAATTGAGATGACTCCCAACTTAGCCATAATCATTGTCTTAAGTTACTTTGGCCTGCTCTGGTTAATTTCCTATGCAACATCCAGAAATGCTGGTGCAGAGACTTTTTTTACTGCAGATAAAGGCTCTAACTGGATTCTTGTGGCTTTCGGAATGATTGGGGTTGCCCTTTCAGGCCTCACTTTCATTTCAGTACCGGGTGAAGTAGGTAATTCTCAGTTCACCTATTTCCAGATGGTGATGGGTTATACTACCGGCGTATTTGTTATTGCCTGGATACTATTGCCCTTATATTATAGGTTGAAATTGGTCTCCATATATGCCTATCTTAATCAACGCTTCGGAAAGATATCACATAAAACAGGTGCAGTGTTCTTTATAATATCCCAAACAATGACCGCGGCCTTTAAGCTCTTTCTGATGACCACGGTGTTGCAACTTGCCTTTTTCGATTCTTATGGGATACCTTTTGAATTCTCAGTGTTTGTCACCCTGTTTCTTATCTGGCTTTATACCTATCGGGCCGGTATAAAAACGATTGTTATTACAGATACCCTGCAAACAGCTTTTCTAATTATTGCAGCAATATCTACGATCATAGTCATTGCAAATCGATTGGATGACTCATTTGTCCAACTGATAACCAACATGCATGAAGATCCAAAATCAAAAATTTTCGACTGGAACTGGGTCAGTGACCGGAACTTTTTTAAACTGTTTTTTACAGGAATGTTTCTCACGATCATAACAAACGGACTTGACCAGAGTATTATGCAGAAACATTTGACCTGTCCGACCATCGGGGATGCAAAAAAGAATATGTATTGGTTTGGCAGCTCATTGCTTGTGGTTAATTTGTTATTCCTGAGCCTGGGCTTATTGCTTTATATGTATGCTTCACAGCATGGAATTCAAACTCCTCAGCAAACAGATGAACTTTATCCTTTATTGGCCCTGAAACACCTTGGAACATTTACTGGAGCTCTGTTTTTAATCGGAATAGCGGCAGCGGCATACTCCAGTGCCGATTCTGCACTTGCCGGTTTAACCACCTCTTTTTGTGTTGATCTGCTAAGTATGGGTAAAGAGGGGAAAGCCATCTCGGAAAGAAAAAGAACCTTCATTCACCTGGGATTTGCATTGCTCATTTTTTTGGTAATAACCCTGTTTCATAAGCTTAATAATGATAGCCTGATCAACTCCTTCATTCGGGTTGCCGGATACACGTATGGTCCTCTTTTAGGTCTGTTTACATTTGGGATGTTTTCTAAAAGAAAAGTGACAGATGCTTTGGTACCATATGTAGCAGTACTTTCCCCAATTATATCCCTGCTGTTATATTTCTTTTCTGAAAGATTATTTGGCTATAGGTTCGGTTTTGAGATCCTGTTAATAAATGGATCTTTGACTGTTTTTGGTTTATGGATCACTTCATTAAAGCTGAATTTTAAATAAAACTTCAGGCAATCATGAGCTTTGAAAAGATTTTATATTTAAACCGCTCGGATGTGGAAGCAGTGAATTTATCGATGATGGAAATTATCGATTCACTGGAATTGATGTTTGAAGAAAAGGGCGAAGGCCGTGTGGAAATGCCGCCTAAACCCGGAATCCATACGCAGGAAGATGCCTTTATTCATGCCATGCCTGCTTACATACCCAGGATGCAATCAGCAGGGATAAAGTGGATTTCCGGATATCCGGAAAATCAAAAGAAAAATCTACCCTACATAACCGGTTTGCTTATTCTCAATGATCCTGAAACCGGAATTCCGATCTGTGTAATGGACGCAACCTGGATTACTGCTCAACGCACAGGCGCAGCATCTGCACTGGCAGCAAAATATCTGGCACGAAAAGAGAGTTCAACCGTTGGTATTCTGGCCTGCGGTGTGCAGGGTAGAAGCAATCTCGAAGCGTTGAGTTCTGTTTTTGATATTAAAAAAGTAAAAGCCTTTGATGTTTATCCAGAGGTGGCAGAAAAATTTATTCATGAAATGCGCAGCTTTGTGGATGCGGATTATGAGATTGTCAAAACTCCCAAGGAAGCTGTTGCTGGTCTGGACCTGGTTATAACCAGTGGTCCGATATTAAAGAATCCATCACCTGCCATTGAAGTAGACTGGCTTTCCGAAGGCGCTTTCGCAAGCGCAGTTGATTTCGATTCTTACTGGCAGGGAGCGGCACTAAAACAGGCCGATAAAGTGGCCACAGATGACCATGGTCAGATGGAATATTACCGGGAAGCTGGTTACTTTAAGGAGACTCCGAAACCATATGCCGATTTGGGTGAAATAGTTGCCGGAAAGAGAGCAGGGCGTGAAAGTGATAATGAGCGAATCATCAGTATCAATTTAGGCCTGGCATTGGACGATATGGCAACGGCAATTCTTATCTATAATAAAGCCAGGCAAATGGGAATAGGAACAAAACTTGAATTGTAGAATTAAAACGTGTGTGAAATGACTTCAAAAGAGAGAGTATTTAGGGCTATAAAGAGGGATAAATTGCCGGACAGGGTCCCGATCCAATTTGACTTGTGCGAAGCCTTAATAGAAAAATTTGGTGAAAAATATGGTATTCCGGTAGACTATAAAAAATCATATTACGAGGATTTAACATTCAGAATTGGTGCTAATTCCATTCGTACCAGGATGGGAAGTGATGTGGTGGTGGTGGGAGGTGAAGTTGCTTCTGATTTTGAAATCGTGAAGGACGAAGAAGGAGCCTTTGTAAATGAATTTGGGATGAAAATGCGTCAGGGACCTCTCTATGTGGACGTTGTTGACGCACCTTTAAAGAATATAGAGACCGCGGAGGAAGCTGAAGCTTATGAGTTTCCTGATCCTTTTGACCCTTCACGATATATGCAGGCCGAAGAAGATATTGCGGAATATAAAGATGAGTATTTCATCGTCGGTGATGTTGAAGTAACCCTGTTTGCCATGGTGCGTCAGTTGGTGGGGATGGAGAAACTGATGATTGATATGATGGTAGAAGCAGAGTACCTGCCGGTATTGATCAGAAAATCCAAAGAATTCAGTCTCGGTGTTGCTACAGAATTAGCTAAACGAGGTGTGGATGCAATTTGGTTTGGAGATGACTACGGTGCTCAGAACAATTTATTAATGAGTGAGGAGACATTCCGCACATTCTATAAACCGGCGATGGCCGAGCTGATAGCAGGTATTAAAGCTGTCAATTCCGCTATCATCATCGTTCAACATAGCGATGGTGCAGTAGCCCCGCTTCTAAATGATTTCATCGAAGTTGGAGTAGAGGTTTTTAATCCGGTCCAACCTGATGTTCCAGGTCATGATCCAAAGGAACTTAAAGAAGAATTTGGCGACCGGCTCTCTTTCTGGGGTGCCATTGATCAGCAGTACCTTATGCCAAGAGCAACCCCGGAAGAAATTGAAGTGGATGTAAAAAAGAAAATAGAGATCCTTGGCAAAGGCGGCGGCTATATCATCTCACCGGCCCACATTTTGCAAAGTGATACCTCAATGGAAAATGTGGAAGCATTTATTCAAGCAGCGAAAAAATATGGGAGTTATGAGTGACATGCACAAACACAAAATAGTAGGAGTAGATCTGGGCGGCACGAAAATTCACAGTGGTCTGGTTGTCGGTGATGAAGTTGCAACTGAATTTAGAGGAGCAACACCTCAAACAAACGACAAAAACAGAGTGATTGATGCAATTAAAGAGGCTATTGACAGGGTTGCTGATCAAAGGTTGGATGGTATCGGCATCGGTTTTCCCGGAGTAGTCGATATTGGAAGTGGAGTGGTACGAAATTCAAATGCCTTGTCCATATTAAATGATGTGAATCTAACAGGAATACTGGAAGAGGAGTTTAATGTTCCGGCATATTTAAACAATGACGCCAATTGTTTTGCGTTGGGGGAAAAGCACTTTGGACTCGGAAAAGGATTTGAAGATATCATTGGCCTGACGCTTGGAACAGGATTTGGAGGGGGTGTGGTTGTTCATGGAAAACTATACGCAGGTAGAAACTGTGGCGTTGGTGACTTTTGTTCCATAAAATACAAAAGTCACAATCTGGAATATTATTGCAGCAGTCAGTTTTTTATAAATGAATACAATACCACAGCGGTAGATGTTCATCATTCTGCCCGTAAAGGGTCGAAAGAAGCCATCGGTATCTTCAATGAATATGGAAGAAACCTGGGTGAAGCAATTTATACACTTGTGTTGGCTTTTGACCCGGAGATAATTATTATTGGTGGTTCAATTGCTAAAGCTAAAGCATACTTTGAAGAATCAATTTATGAAGTCTTGAAGACCTTCCCCAATGGACATATTATGGAAAAGTTGAAAATAGAGTATAGCAAGGAAGCTAACGCTGCAGTTTTAGGTGCAGCTGCTTTATTTTATAATGCTAAATAAATAATTATCCAATGAACAATGATATTTGTAAAATTTCTAAAATATTTCTGATCCTTCTTACTTTGCATCAGGTTGTTTCGGCACAACCAGGCTCAAATGAACTGTTGCAGGCCGATATGCGGAACTCCCTGGAATCAGGCTGGTTGGAAAAGAAGGTATTTGCATCGAAACCACTTGATTATTGTGAGGAGCTGACAAGCTGGAGTGTGGGTGGTGAGGCAACAATGTCACTGGACAATACACGTAAAAAACAAGGTGGTGCTTCCATAAGATTTGTTACATCTGTTGTTTCATCAGATAGCTCAGCCCCTTATCCCACTTCATTCATCACGAAGGAAATCAGCAATGGTGACTGGGAAGATTATAACAGGATCTCGGCCTGGATCTATGCTGAGCGTGAGAACTCTGAATTTGCCTATTTATCACTTGACCTGAGAAACAGTGGAAAAGAGAAGGTGCCGAACAGGTTCAGAAAGAAAGGAAGGAATTTCTTTAAGGTAGAAACCAACAGGTGGAACAGGGTGGTATGGGAAATTCCTGCCCTGCCAAGAGATAAGGTAAGCAGCCTTGCCATAGTCTACACCATCAATGGAAAAACCTTTTCTGGTACGGGGGATAGCCTGAGAATATATGTTGATCAGATTGAACTGCAACAGGTAACTGCTGATTATGAGGAGGGATGGCAGGTTGCCCCGGGAAAAATTGCATTCAGTCATACAGGGTATTCAACCGGTGGTAATAAAACTGCGGTTGCAAATCATTTAGATGCTGAGGAGTTTTCAATCATTGATGCAAGTACCGGAGGGATTGCTTATAAGGGAATAATTGAGAATACTCCTACACGATTCGGTGAATTCCAGCTGATGGATTTTTCAGATCTGCGCATAGAGGGGGAGTATCTTATTGAGGCCGACACTATTAAAACAAGACCGTTTACCATCAGCAATGATGTATGGAGTGGAACAATCTGGAAAAACCTGAACTTCTGGAGATCCGAACGATGTGGAGAAGAGGTCCCGGGTATTCATGATAATTGCCACAGAGATGTTTATGCATTCTCAGGCAATAAGAAGATAGTCATAAACGGAGGATGGCATGATGCAGGGGACTTAACACAAATGATCTATAATACGGGAGATGCCGTATACATTATGCTGAGCCTTGCACAAAAGGTACGCTCAAGGGATCCGGATTTATACAATGCATTGGTCAGTGAAGCGAAATGGGGACTCGCCTGGATGCTTAAAACCCGGTTCGGTAAAGGGTACCGTCATTATTTCGGAGGTATCAGCAAGTGGACTGACGGTATCATCGGGACAGGCGATGATATCTATTTTGAAGCCGAAAATCTTCCGTATGAAAACTTTTTAAGTGCCATGACAATATCAAAAGCGGCTCTGTTTTTTACTGGTATTGATGATGCATTGGCAAGGCAATGTCGCATTGCAGCTATTGAGGACTGGGTATATGCAGTGGAGGGAATAACAAGTCTGAATGTGGAATTGTGTGGGAATGCAACCATATCATCGGTGAATCTGTTTAAGCTGACAGGGGATTCTATCTACTTGCAAAAGGCAGTTGAATGGGCAGATATATTGATAAACAGTCAACAGCAGAGCTATCCGGAATGGGACATTCCCCTTGTGGGATTCTTTTATAAAGATACCACCAAAGAGCAGGTGCTTCGTTATAATCCGATCGGGATGGACCAGGCACCCATACTTGCCCTGGCAAGTCTCTGCGAATTGTTGCCGGAACACCCCAAATGGATGGATTGGTATTCATCCATTGTCCTCTATGCCGAATATGTAAAAAAGAGTGCGGAATTATCAAATCCGTTCCGGATGATCCCGCATTCAATCTATCATCTGAATGAGATCCACAAACCAAGTATTTACGGATTTCAACAATCAACGTTGGCCAAATATGAAAAGTACGAAGAGAAAGAGCCGCAATATAAAGAACAGGTTATGAGTGGTTTGTCTTTAGGGGAGGGTCATTATCTGCGTACGTTTCCGGTCTGGTACACGCATCGGGGTAGCGCCGGCATGCAGCTTTCACAGGCAAAAGGCCTGGCAGTTGCTTCACACCTCAGAAATGATCCGGCCGGTATTGATCTTGCAGAGAGCCAGGCACACTGGATTGTCGGACGCAATCCCTTTTCACAAAGTACAATGTATGGTGAAGGGTATGATTTTGCACCCTTCTATTTTGTCTCCTCAGGACCCATTACAGGTGCGTTGGCATGTGGCATACAGACAGGTGGTAATAATGACATTCCAAACTGGCCTGCTTCCAATTGTTACAATTACAAGGAGATATGGACCCATACAACAAACCGGTGGCTGTGGCTGATGGAAGAAGTAAACGGGGCTTCACGGGTATCCTTTCTTCCAAAGAGAGCCGGACAGTCAGTTGAAATAACTGATATAGATACCGGCAACAAATTGAGTATTGAGACGGACGAACAGGAAAAGCCCGGTCTGGAGCTTCCGGCTGGTACCTACCGGTTTATCAGTGATGGTTTATCCAGGGAACATACATTGCTGCCTGGAATGGATTACCAGGTAGACCTGAAAAATGAAGTGGATTTCTCTGTCATCACAGAGATTTTAGAAAATGATGAATGTAAGATATTGGTTACTGCGGCAGGCCGTGGTAAGGCGAAGTTTGAGTTGCGTGGATTTAATATCTCAGTGGATAAACCAGTTCAAATGATTCAGCTTGGAGGGGAGACCCCTGCGAAGGTTAGCTGGGAGGTTCATTTGGACTCAAAGGTTAAGCCATGGGTAGCAGTCATTATTGCCAATGATGACTTATCTACTAAAAAAGAGGTATATTGGATCGGTGCTTCGACAATCAAACATGAATAAAATTATGAAATTACGCCTTGTTATCTTATTGACAATCACCACTGTATCTATTCTATCATGCCATAATATGCCTGAGGAGGTCTCCGGGTTGTCAGCCATGAGGCTGGTCTGGAATGATGATCCATCCACAACCATGAGTATCATCTGGGACGGGATGGAGAGTGAGGAAGTTGTACTCTATTATGACACCATTGATCATGACCGGAAATATTGGAAATATGCACACCAACAATCTCCCTATCGCAAACACGATTTTTATGGGATGAATACCCGCTATGTGAAACTTGAGGATTTACAACCGGACAAAGCCTATTACTTTGTCGTAAAAGATAGTGCGGGCCTCAGTGCAAGATACTGGTTCAGAACAGCACCCGACCAGCCACAACCTTTTACATTTATAGCAGGAGGTGATACAAAAAGCGATGGAGATGTGCTGGAAGCGGGTCGGGCTTCAAACCGGCTTGTGGCAAAGTTGAGACCCCTGTTTGTCTTGTTTAATGGTGATTTTACCAGTGGTAACGGGACAGATCCTGATAATTGGAAACAGTGGCTGACAGACTGGTGTAAAATGACCACAACCCGGGATGGAAGAATGATCCCTGTTGTTCCGGTGCATGGGAATCATGAAGATGGAAATAAGGGCAACCTCAATATCATATTTGATGCGCCCTATCAATCAAATGATTCTTCAAACATCTATTTTTCTCTTTCATTTGGCGGAGATCTGTTTCATCTGATTGCTCTGAATTCTCAAATTGAAGAGGGTGGGGCGCAAAAAGAGTGGCTGGAGAAGGATCTGAAAAATCATGAGCCATTTACATTTAAAGTGGCCGCATACCATAAACCATTCTGGCCACATACTTCTCGCAAAGGGGAGAACGCTTATCAATACAGACAGTGGGCCTTCCTGTTTCATAAATATGGATTGAACATCTCTCTTGACGCTGATTCCCATATGCATAAGATCACCTATCCGGTCAAACCGGATACTATTTCCCAAGACAGTTTCATGGGTTATGTGCGTGATGACCGGATTGGTACCATGTTCATTGGAGAGGGTAGCTGGGGTGCGCATCCAAGGCAAAATGATGATGATAAACCGTGGACCATGGCCAGTGGTTCTTTTAACCAGGTAAAATGGATGCATGTATTCCCTCAGGATGAGAAAGAGGGAGCACATATCAACATCTATACGGTTATCACTGCCGGTTATGACGAAAACGCACAACTGCAGCTGTTTAATGAAGAGGTAGAACCTCTAAGTGAGGATAACAGGTTTACTGTTCCTGCAGGATTGAAGCTGTTCAATAATGAAGAGGGCAGGGATTTTGTAGCTTATCCCTACAATGGAAACTAAAGGCCCCAGTTGGCTCCCTGGTTCTCTATCTTTGCCGGTTTTTATTTGGGGATTTTGGTTACCATCTCATTAAAAACGGGGACCTGGTCTTTCAAAGCACCTACGATATCCTCAGGGATCCTGCCGTCTTCCAACAGCAGCCATCCCTTAAAGTCTACCCCGGATAAGAGGTTAAAGAGTTGCTGGTAAGGATAGTCATCCAGATGAAGCTGATGGATATGGACCACATCACCGATCCACTGTTTAACCATATTGAAGTTGCCTTCCAGTCCGGGAGGATTCAGATCTGTGGGATTGCAGTTCCAGCACATGTTGACGTTCGATTCTGTAACCTGCTCAAAGATATCTTTCATAACAGGCAGCTCCTGGGTACCGTGTCCATGTATCTCTACCCTGATCACCATTCCTTCATCCCTTGCAAATTTACCCACTTCGTTCAGCGAAGTGGCAATCTGGGCAAGGGTCTTATCCCTTGGCATATCGGGAAGGAGTTTATTGGGTTTTACCTTGAGTCCGGAAGCGCCGATATCTTTCACAAGCTTTACATACTCCTTGGTCTGCTCAATATTCTCACGGAGTTCAGCCTGGTCAGCCATATGGTACTCGAAATTGGATCCATATCCCACACATGTAACCGGACTGTCGGCAAATCTCATTTTCACCTCTTCTCTTTGTGCAGCACTTAAGGAGGTCTCCACACCATGGGCATGATGAGCACGCAGCTCAACAGCTGCCAACCCTGCCTCTTCGCAATTTGCAATAAGGGTTGGCAGATCCCACTCTGCCCCCCACATATAGGTAACAAGGCCGAATTGCATTGTTGGCTTCGTAACACAGCTGCTAAGGGTGAGTCCTGATCCCAGACCGCCAATAGCCAGACCGCCAGTTCCCAGTGCAGTTTGTTTGATAAAATCTCTTCTGTTGGTCATTGTATCATATTTTTATGAGTGAATAAAAACGTATTAAGTTAAGTTTATTTGTAACCGGGGATCATTTCATTCTTCATAATCCGAAAAGAAGCCAGTCTCAAACTGAACATCTGCATGATTGAGTTCGACTGTTGAAGGTTTTCCGGTCACTCCCATCTTTGAGACCGCACGAACCTGCAGGCTGTTTCTGCCTGAACGGAGTATCCAGGTCCAGTTGGCCGGAGCTTCGCGCCAGCCTGTCTCATTGGTATTGACCTCAAAATGACAGAAATTCGGAGTGTAGGTCTCGAACTCCAGAAAGAGGCGATCCTTGGGTGGACCGGAAGTGGCATGGATGTGCACAGTGTTCAGCGTTGGCCAGAGATCCCGTTTCCGGTCGGTATGCCAGCTATATTGCCGCAGACGGGGTGTCCGTTGATCGTACCAGTTGATGTAACCATTCCATGGCCAGATAGACTGTCCATGAGTGAGTGGCCGCGGATCCGTCTTTTCGTAATAGTTGTTCCGTGGCATATATCGAATGAAAGAGCTATTGCCGAAACCGCCAAGATATTGACGGTGAAAATGTGACAGCGAACCCCGGTTAAGTCCGGCTTCCTCAGCAACCTGATCGAACCTGGCTCCGGTAAAAGTTTTCCATTCTATGGATTCACCAGGATAGTAATAATCCAGGAATTTCTGGTGAATCTCCAGACAGTTTAATGGTTCGATACTTTCTGTATCCCACAGGTAATGGTTGTAAGAGGCATCCAGATAGATCCACTTGCCGTGATCGTCGTTCCACACCTCGCATACCTCATGTGAATCAATATTTACATGGCGTGCCTGCCAGCCATAAGCCATGCACATCCCGGCCAGGAAATTGTTATGTTGAATGCACATTCCGCCGCCGCCTGCCTTATTGATCCGTTCCACAATAGAGAGGGCGTCCCATGCAGGATATTCGGGCTGGGGAACTGTCCAGTTCCATCGCTCGGAGGCATACTCCAGCAGCCTGACCTGTTTCTCAAACTGGGTCTGGGCCCCGGCCAGGTATTCGTCAAGATCTTCCCGCTCGCGCAGAATCTGATACTCCGGGCGGTCCCAGGATTCCCACTCCCAGTTGACAGAAGGGTACTCGATCTCAGGATTGTGAACGTTAAGTATATGGATGTTCTTTATTTTGGGAATTACATAGCTCGCTTGGTGTTCCACCCGTATGGATGCTGATTTAAAAAGCGGGCTTGTGAGCGGATTATCGGTCGAAAGTACCACTCGAAGCTGGAGATACCGGCGGAGAAATTCCTCTCCCGCACTCCATTCCAAATCTTCGCCTTCTCCAATGAGCACGTAATCCTCCCATTTCTCTGAGTATGGATCGGGGCTTGTTCCCTTCCTCATATAATATTGGATACTTGTACCATCGGGTACCTCCGCCTCAAGGCCAATCTCAATTTTCCTGATTTGGAGCTGCTTGACATAAAAATCTTCCGATTCGCTGCGCCAGAGGTCGATGACCGGAGAGGCGAGCCACCCTTCATCCACATGACGGTCCATGCTCAGACGGATAGCATATTCCGCCCGTGTCTCTCCCGACGGACCAAAGGGGCTCTCTTTCCAGGA
This sequence comes from Bacteroidota bacterium, assembly GCA_039714655.1. Lineage (GTDB taxonomy): Bacteria > Bacteroidota > Bacteroidia > Bacteroidales. The sequence goes on along the minus strand of JBDLIX010000068.1, from coordinate 4,396 downwards.
TTTCCCACCATTGGTCGATTTAAAAGATGTCTCACCCACGTGTGCAGGATCGCCACCTCCCTGCTCGAATTCATCAGCCCTGGAAAGGTATACCGCCCATCCCTCCTCTGCATTCTCTGCATCGGGACAGGATATGGTAAATACGTTGTCGCCTCTCTTCAGCCACTTTGCCGGGAACTCTCCCCAGGCATAACCCTGATAATTTTGTCCCAGGTTCCAGGATTCCATAGTGGTTTTTTCGCCGTTGATCTCAATCGTCAGTGGATAGTCACCATTCCTGTAATTGTAAACCACAAGGTAGGCGTTGTGGGCTCTGGGATCGTCGATGGTCAAAACTTTCCTGGCCATTGTGTCTCCCCAGATGGTATCGCAGTCGACTCCCTTATCGCTGTTTCCTGAACCCGGAGCATCATTCTCAATAAGGTCCATATCGAAGAGCATCACATCACTTTCGCCGTTTTTCATAAGCATGTGCACAAAACCGTTCTCATACATCTCCCCCGCGTCAATCTTTAAGGAGTCAGCTTTTGTTATGGGCTGCGGGAATAGATTAACGCTCAGAAAGAACAGAACTAACACCAGTATGGCTTTGAATGGATTTTTTAATGACTTTCCATGGAGAAATCGTGCTTTGTTAATCGGGTTCATGGTGGTTGAATACTTATATACTATCTCTATTTATCGGTAATATAAGAATTACTTAAGGGATTCAAGAGTCAATTGAAAAAATCGTACCTGATTTACATAGCCCTCAATATCATAACTCCTTAAGATATCTCCTGGACCAGAGCTGACTCACATCCGATTCCACCGATTTTGTGAAGAAAGCTTTCGCTTTTTTCGTATCGCCCAGTCCCATATACCCCATTCCAATAATATGATAAGAGCGGGCTTTTCGCTGATCTTCAGTCAACTCCCCGCCAAACTTTGAAAAGAAATCCACCTCTCCTGACTCCATGAGTTGTTCCTGGCCCAGTGCAATCATCTGCTCAAATATAGTGTCAGCCTCTTTCTTTTTTCCGGTTTGTGTACAGGCCATCGCCTGGTAATAGAGGAATTCGCCTTCAATTCCCTTCCCGGCCGATGCCTTCTCAAAGAGATCTCCTGCAGCCCTTTTATCACCTGCGGCCTCCTGGGCCACTCCTGAATAGTAGAAAATCCTGGGATTCCTGTTATAATTTGCAGGCCGTTCGATCATCTGGTTCTCAGGATAGGTGTCTGCGATCAGGAACTCCTTCAGTGCGGCCTCCGGATCCCCCGCTTCCAGCAGTTGCTTCCCTTTTAGTACATGGGCATCCACATGAATGTCATGCAAAATATTCACATCCTCCTGCCTGTAAAACATTCTGCCATCCATCAATTCAATGGCCCGGTCATAGTCCCCGGCAAGAACAAGAACCAGGATCTCCCGCATAAGCGCACCTTGCAACTTGCTCACATGCTCATGGTTGGCGGTAAGCAGATTCAATCTTGTTTCGATGGGCTCACCCGCTTTTTCAAGCAGTCTGTCCAGCTCTGAATAATACCTTGACTGGGAAGGATCATGCTTTATCGCCTCCTGATAAGCCCTGATGGCCCGATCTGTATCTGCATAAGTCTGCTGATAGCCCCACCCCAGGTTTCTGTGAGCCATGGCAAGTTCAGGTTCAAGCTTTGCAGCCTTTTCCCACCAATCAATGGCCAGTTCTGGCTGTCTGTCATACAACAGATTCCCCAGATAATAGCAGGCCCGCGAATCCCCGGGATTGTAAATCAGGGCCGTCTGAAAGACCTTTTTGGATTCTAACCTGAAAGGGAAACAGTATTTGATTGGTTGCTGTATCCCCCGGGCGAAATAGTTTTCGGCTATTTCATTTCTCTTTTGCAAATGACTGAGATATCCCAGGTAATAGTAGATAGTAGGATAGCTGGTAAGCCTCTTAACATCTGAATTCACTGCCATCTCAAGTATGCCGGTTGCTTCACTGTACAAACCAGATCCCATGTAATATGCGGCCAGTTCAAGATAGTTTTCCGGGTTGTCCCTCAATAAGTGAAGCAGGGTATCTCTGTACCCCGCTTCACCCGGTGTGGCTGACAGAAGTTGCAATTCGTTGAATGCATAGACATTCAGGCGGTCTGTGCCCAGAATCATATGGGCGCTCTCACGCGCCTTATCTGACTGATCGGTCAAACGCAACAGGGATGTTTTCAGGCTCAGGGCATTCAGATTGAATCCGTTGATCACCAGTGAATTGTCAACAGCATCCAGGGCGGAAACATAATCGTGCCGGATGGTATGGATCTGTGCCAGCTGGAAATAGGCGGCAGATCTGAATTCGTAGTCCCACGCCGCCCGGTATAGTGTGTCAATGGCAGCCCTGAGTTTTCCTTCCTGTTTGAGGATCACACCCAGGTGGTAGAGGGGCTCGCAGTTCCTGGGCCGGGTATAGTTGGCAGTGATCCTTGAAATGGCCTTTCTGTAATGGAATTTTGCCGATTCAAAATCCCCTTCCTCCTGGTGGATGATGCCCATGGCCGTGTTGCACCTTACATCGAGAGAATCCCGTTTGAGTGCCTCAAGGAAATAGTCAGCAGGGTTAACCCTGGCATTATGAAACTGTCTGATCCTTTCCCCGGCATAGTATAACTCTTCGTTGGTCGCGATGTTTGAAGGATCGCCCGGGGGGACTACCTCAGGCGGAAGCTCCGGGTCATAGGGTATGATTTCTGGCTGGTAAGAGATGATCTCTGTACCATCCTGTTTTAACAGAGCGATCTTCAAATTCTCTCTCTTCAGATCGCCATCTGGTTTTAGTTCATGACTAAAAGGGTTAGCAGGACCTATCTCAATGATCTTTTCGAAAACAATCTCACCAGCGTTTTCCAGGATGACCTTAACATCGTGGAAGAGACGGGTAGTATTGACAGCCAGGAAGACATTTCCACTCTTAAGTAGCTCAAGGTTAACCGTGGCATCCAGGTTGCCGTGCTTCATTCCCCGTGTCTCCCTGAGCGGGTACCAGGTTTGCTGAAACTGCTTCACCTCATAGGGTTTGATCCAGCTGTAATCGGGCTGGTTATCCGAGTAGGCACCGACCATGATTTCAGCATAGGGTCCATCATTGTCTGTGAGTGCCTGCCTGTCAAATGTTGAATTTGTCCCCCATTGCCAGAGTTTTGCACCTTTGACTATGTGATGGTTGGCCACGTGCATGGTCCCTGCCTGTTTGCCGTGATCATACCCGGCCAGGATACCCACATCTATGTCATGCGCAAAAAATGAACCCTGCATGGGGTGGTTCCTGTACCAGCTGGCATCGATGCTATCCTGGTAATAGTCATGCCCGCTATAGGTTTCAGTGGTAACGGGCCAGTGGCTGAAACTGTTCTTAGCATGGAAAACAGCATACTGTGTATTTGGCGGAAAAATTACCTGGTAGTTCTCATTAACATGGGTCGCAACATTCGCCCAGTATAACATGGAATGGGTGTTTTCGGTGGCGTTGATCAGGGTACCATCCACCCGTACCCATGACCTGTCGGGGAAGAGGCTTATTCCTAAATTCCATCTCATCCTCTGCCTGGGTTCAAATTCCCCGATCCAGATGGTGGCACTTCCATCCCCATTCTTAGTCAACCGGTATTCCACCGGCATATGGGTAGAAGCCCTGTGGTGATGAAAAACACAGAACTCAACGCCACCGGATATCCATGCGCCCAGCATTCCGACGAGCATGGGTTTGATGACATGCTGCCTGTAGAAAAGTTCATAACCATTGGTCTTATCTGTTGCATAGAACAACCTTCCTCCGAATTCGGGTAACAGACAAAGCTTAATGTATTCGTTCTCGATAAACAGAGCTGTATATTCCTTAGATCCCTTTTCCATGCTGAGATTATCCTGTACAGGATATGGATAAGATACCCTGGAGGCACCCTGGTAGGATTGATGCTGAAAGAACAGGGGGCACTCCTCCGGCTGATTTGTAAAATAGGTGGGCAGTGTTATGGTTTCTTTCCAGATTCTGACTTTATCTTCTCCGCCAGCTGAAGCATAAGTTACTGAACAAAACCACAATAGAGCGCATAATATCAAGCTCCACTCTCTTTTTTTCAATTGTTTCATCTTGTCTCTGTTAATACGGGTTCGTCGGTGTTCCCCAATTTAATGATTATTATTTTGTGGCGATTGATCCCAAATCAACAAATCCATCGGAATCGAAGCAAAAATGGACCTGAAACTGCTAAAAGAATGATTACTGGTTCAATACATCATTATCATCAACATATTTCTTATATACCAGGCTGTTTCTCTGGTTATCCTTTCAATATGCTGAATGCACATGCCGCCACCGCCTGCCTTGTTGATTCTCTCTACAATGGAGATGGCATCCCACTCAGGGTGAAACGGATA
>JBDLIX010000067.1:0-27627 GCA_039714655.1 Bacteroidota bacterium | reverse complement strand
GGCCTGCTGCTTTTCTTGTCAGGCTGTAGTACCGAGAAGGAGAGTACAATGTCCGGGACCTATGAATATGAAGAGCCCGATATCACCACATTTGTTGAATTGTCGGAACGATTCAGGGAGGTGCCCAACAGTTACCGGGGTGCCCCACTGTGGGTCTGGAATGATCTAATGACCCAAGAGAACATCCTGACCAGCCTTGAAGAGATGAAGGAGATGGGCATGGGAGGTGTGTTTATTCATCCCCGTCCGGGTTTAATTACCGAATACCTGTCGGAGGAGTACCTGGAGCTGGTCCGTTACTCTGTCGATAAGGCTAAAGAGCTGGGATTGCTGGTCTGGTTGTACGATGAGAATTCATACCCCAGTGGTTTCGGAGGGGGGCATGTAACCCGGGAAATGCCTGAATTGGAGCGCAGAGCAGTGGGATTGCGCATGGAGAAACATCAAACACTCTCCGCAGAGAAAATTGCTGAGGCCTCTGTTGTCCTGGAAGAAAAGGGCGGTTCGTATAGCGATGTAAGCCCGGGGATTGAACCCGGAGCAGAGGGGAATTTCTATCTGTTTATGGAGACTTTCTCTCCGAAAATGGGCTGGCTGGGAGGCTCCACATACGTGGATTTGCTGGATCCGGCAGTGACAGAAAAGTTTCTGGAAATCACCATGACCAAGGGATATGAAAAGGTGATCAGCGATGAGGAGTTTGGATCGGTGGTTCCGGGGATCTTTTCCGACGAACCCGAGGTGCCCCCTCCCGGGGTGCATGAAATCCGGATTACCCCTAAGCTCTATGAGCGCTTCAGTGAAAGATGGGGCTACGATTTGAAAACCAGGCTGCCCCTTTTGTTTGAAGAGACGGGTGACTGGCGAAAGGTGCGGCATGACTACTTCAAACTGCAATTGGAAATGTTTATTGATGGCTGGAGCAAGCCCTACCATGCCTATACCGAAAGCAAAGGGCTTCGTTGGACCGGTCACTACTGGGAACATAACTGGCCCTATGTGATGGGGGCGCCCGATAACATGGCCATGTATGAGTGGCACCAGTTGCCGGCCATTGATATGCTCTTTAACGATAATACACGTACCGATCAGTTCGGCAATGTATTCGCAGTCAAAGAGCTGGGCAGTATTGCCAATCAGCTGGATAAACCAAGGACCCTGTCGGAAACCTATGGTGCGGCAGGCTGGGAGATCTCATTTGCCGACATGAAACGGCAGGGGGACTGGGAGTATGTGCTGGGGGTGAATTTTCTAAACCAGCATTTGTCCTACATGACTATTAAGGGCGGACGAAAAAGGGATCACCCGGTTTCTTTTACCCACCATTCTCCCTGGTGGAAGCAGTACAGGGTGCTGAATGACTATTTCGGAAGGCTGTCCCTCTCCCTCTCTTCCGGTGAGCAAATGAACCAGGTACTGGTCATCGAGCCCACCACTTCAGTCTGGATGCACTTTTCCCCGCTGAAAACAGATCCCCATGCCTACCCCTATGCAAACAAAGGATTTGTGGAGGAAGCTGGGAAGAGTTTCCGTGGATTGGTAGAGGAGCTTGAAAGATTTCAGATAGAATACGACCTGGGAAGCGAGCATGTCATTGAACGGAACGGTGAAATTAAGGGAGATAAGTTTGTGGTCGGATCCCGGGAGTATTCAACGGTGGTTCTGCCACAATACATGGAGAACATCGAGCCGACTACCTTTACCCTGCTTCAGCAATACCTGCAGAATGGCGGAAGAGTGGTCTCATTTGCAGCTCCCCCGGCATTTATTGATGGAGAAAAAACAGATCAGATAGAAAAACTGGCCTCCGACTATCCTGAACAATGGATCCGGCTGGAAAAACCTGAAGATCAGCTGGCCCTGTTTACTGAGAATTCCCGGTTCCGGGTCATTCATCCTGAATCCATGGAGGAAAAGGTGTTCCACCACCGCCGCGAGTTTGAGGATGGTCAACTGATATTCTGGACCAACTATAACGAGGAGAAGGAAGTGCGTGTTTCCTTCACTGCCCGGGGCAAGGATGTGAGCCTGCTGAATGCGCTTACCGGCCACATTGAGTCCTACCCCTTCGAGGAGAAGGATGGATGGCTGAGCCTGACAGCAGACCTGGAAGTGGCTGGAAGCAGCCTGTTCTTTATTCACAAGGAGAAGGCCACTTTTGACCGGGTTTCGAAACCCTTGCCTGCCATTGAAACGGAAGTGGCAGGTGCGCCTTCTGCAATTACCCGCAGCGGGCCCAATGTGCTGACACTGGATTACTGTAAGCTGGAGCTGGAGGGAAAGACCTCCGAGTCCATCTACGTGCTGGATGCCCAGGATAGGATCTATGAGGCCTTCCTGGACACCAAATACGGAGGCCTGAATCACAATCCCTGGACCACAAGTGTCCAGTACAGGACCAACATCTTTGACCTGGAGAAAGAGATTCCGGAAGATGCCACTTTCAGACTGGCCTACCCCTTCACCATCGGGGAGGGAGCCGGGATCACCTCCTTGCAGGCAGTGGTGGAATGGGGCCACCTCTACACGATTACGGTCAACGGTCACCAGGTAGATCCGGATGAGGGGAAGTGGTGGCTCGACCACTCATTCAAGGTTTTTGAGATCGGCCCCTGCCTGGTGGAAGGGAGGAATGAACTGGTGCTTGAGCCTGCTCCCATGACCATCCTCACCGAAGTTGAGTCGGTCTACCTTCTGGGAGACTTTTCGCTGGAGAGTTACCCGGAAGGATGGAAGATCCAAAAGGTCCAGGCCCTGCAGTACGGATCATGGAAGGAACAGGGCATGCCCTTCTACTCAGACCACCTAATATACCAGAAGAAATTTTCTGCCGATCCTTCAGCCACCGCGTATAAGGTAAAACTGAACAGGTGGGAAGGCAGCGTGGCAGAGGTGGTGGTTAACGGAGAGCGTGCCGGGATCATAGGCTGGAAACCCCATGAACTGGAGATCACTGAACAAGTGGGTCCGGGCGAAAATGTGGTGGAGGTCCACCTCTATGGCTCCACCCGGAATGTGCTGGGACCCCACCATGGTGATCCGGACCACCCGTCCGAATGGGCCAGGAATAAGCTCGGCTATACCTCTCCCATGAGCTTTGTGGGAAAACCCAGCCAACCTGCCGGGGAGGACTATTTCCTTCTGGACTACGGACTCTATGAAGCCTTCGGGATCTATGAATACCAAGCAAAATAATACCAGGATCCTGCCGGTATTTATGGCCTTTTTTGTGATGGGCTTTATTGATGTGGTGGGAATCTCAACCGCCTACGTAAAAAGCGATTTTCAATTGTCCAGCACAATGGCCAACCTGTTGCCAATGATGGTATTCATCTGGTTTGCACTGGTATCGGTACCTGTTGGGATTTTCCAGGATAAGTACGGGAAGCGAAGAACCTTGAATATCGGCATTGGAATAACCTTCCTGGCCTTGCTTCTCCCCTTCTTCCATTATAGTTACGCATTTATAATACTCTCATTTGTGCTGATAGGGATTGGTAATATTATTATTCAGGTTTCAGCAAATCCCCTTTTATATGATGTCTCTAAACCCGGGACCTACTCCAGCAACATGAGCCTGTCCCAGTTTATCAAAGCCATAGCAGCACTGTTGGGACCCATCATTGCAACGTTCATGGCTACAAATTTTGGAAACTGGCGGCTGATCTTCCTTGTCTTCGCCCTAACTTCAATTATCTCTTTGTTGTGGTTGAAATTCACCTCCATAGATGAGATTAGACCAAAACGTGAGGCTGTAACTTTTTCTTCCACCCTCTCTTTGCTAAAGAACAAATATATATTGATAATGGTCATTGGGATCATGGCAGGAGTTGGCGTTGATGCAGGTATTAATACAAATATTGCCATAATCATGGCTGAAAAATTCGAATTGCAGGTGGAGGAATCCAGTGTGGGGATCAAGGTGTACTTTGCAAGCCTGATCATTGCCCGATTGATCGGGGCACTTATTCAGAGAAGAGTGCGTCCTGACAAATTTCTGTTCTGGTCATTGCTTCTGTCCCTCATTGGTTTTTCAGGGATATTTCTGGCATTCAATATGCTTACAATGAATATCTCGATTGGAATAATTGGCCTGGGGTTTGCCAATTTATTCCCTGTAATTTTTGCATTAGCCATCGAAAAAATGCCGGAACGTTCCAACGAAATTTCAGCACTTATGATCATGTCTATCTGTGGCGGAGCTATTTTTCCGTTTCTGATGGGCATAATTTCCGATATATTCGGTCCCATCTACAGCATGACTGTTCTTGTTGCCTGTGTGCTTTATGTGCTGGGAATGTCAGTGTATATTGTCCGTAACAATACCTTTCACGAGAGTAATTGACATCAACTAAGTATTTCTTTCATTCTTTTACCCCAGTGATTCCAGTTTAATTCCTCAGCATATTTCTGACGGGCCGTCTTTGACATCTTCTCCAATACATCTCTGTGTTCTGTTAAATATTCAATGCGGGCTGCATAATCTTCTGCTTTCGCGCTAAATGGCAAAGCAAATCCGTTAATACCATCTTCAACTACAGATGTCGTTCCGCCTGTATCGGTTGTGATTACCGGCAATCCATAAGCGTTAGCTTCGCAAAATACGATGCCATAACACTCTGCTCTGGTAGGCATGAAAAACAGATGACTGTTGTGCAGCAACTTAAGAAATGTGAGATTATCTTCGGATTTGTTTTTGTCTAAAAATGGAATTACAGTCATTTTCGGATGTTTCTTTGGCGGTTTACAGCCACAAACTGTGAGATGAAAATCCACTCCTTTTTGGTCTAACTGCATGATTGTGTCAAACACAAGATCTCCTCCCTTGCGTTGCCAGTCTACTCCGACAAAAAGAATATGTATCGTTGAATCAAATTGTTTCACCAGCTCCTTCTCATCAGGTTCCGCATCAATATTCGCACCCATCTTTGCAATAAAAACCTGCTTTGCATCATAATATGATTTGGCAAAATTTGCTGCCCAATCTGAAGGATATACCTGAGTTGTCGAATTATCTATTGCAAGCTGTTCAATCTCATTGCTTATTCTTACAGACCTTGATGACAGCCTTGAAAACAGCTCATAATATTCATTGATTTGAGCAAAACTGGTATCTGAGAAGTAACAGATAGGGATATCTGTTTCCAAATGTGCAATTTCAACTGAAGCAGTTGGAGCGAATATTACATCTATTTGTTCTTGTGCTAATCTCTTTTCGAAAAACCGCCCATGATATTTGCTTCTTAAATGATTATGTAATTCATTATATCGTTTGAAATATATGAGCAGGTGCAACAGAGAAGTGATTTTTAATGTCAAAGTCATCTTAAATGATTGAAATACAGATAACTTAACCGGACCTAGAGGAACCACATTATGAAATTCATTCTCCAGAGATGCTTTCATTCTATAATAAATTCCTGACCAACTTTTCTTATCTTCAGGGTCTTCTGCTGTAACAAATCCAATCGTAATATTCTCTTTCATAATCAATAGTGTCTCCCCGGGAGGTATGTAGCCAATATACAGAATATATACGCATTGATCAAAAGCGTTTCCACTGCTTAATCTCTCTATTGAGCCATTATTATTTAGATCTTATATAAAGAAGACTCCTGGTTTTGAGGGTATGATATTAAGTTATATTTTAGTTTTACTAAATCGGTTTAGTTATATGCGCGAAGCAAGCATAAATGATATAGCCAGGGAACTGAATGTGTCGAAGACCACAGTCTCATTTGTGATCAACGGGAAGGGTGATGAGAAAAAAATAAGCAAAACTACTCAGAAACGCATCCTTGACCTTGTGGAAGAGTGGAACTACCATCCCAACAAAATTGCACAGGCTTTAAAAAAGGGAAGGTCGAAAACAATTGGATATATAGTTCCCGATATAAGTGATTCGTTTTATGCACGAGTTGCCCGCTTGCTGGAGAACCATTGTAGGCTTAATGGATATCAACTGATTATTGGAAGCACAGCCGATGATGATGAAAATGAGACGCATCTGATTCAGGAAATGATAAATAATCAGATTGATGGTTTGGTTATCGCTCCGGCTCATATGGGAAATGCAGGGAACAGGTACAGAAAAAGTATAAGAAATGATTTTCCGCTTGTGGTTTTTGACCGCTTTGTGGAGGATTATGAGGTAAACTTTGTGGGGATCGAGAACCAGAAGAGTATGCAAGAGATTGTTCAATTATGCATTTCAGAGGGGTTTCATAAGATCGGATTGATCAGCCTGCCGGCAACAGTGGATACGATCAGGGAGAGGATTGACGGGTATTGTGACGGGTTGCGGGCAAACGGCATGCAAGTTGAAGAAAAGTTTATTCATATTGTTCGAAAAGACTTCCTCCCTGAGGATATCGCACATTCTCTTGAGTACTTCCTCAATCACGGATGCAACGCAGTAGTTGCCACCAATAACCTGTTAGCTCCGCAACTTATTAAACAGGTGAATACGTATTATTCTTCAAAATTGGATTCCATCAGGCTGATTATGTTTGATGATCTGGAGATGTTTGATTTTGTAAAACCCAAGATCTACTCCGTGGCTCAGCCCATAGATCAGATTGCTATAAAAATTGCAGAATTAATTAATGAATCCATACGAAACAGTGCAATGCCAAGGAATAAATACATACTTAAACCAGAGTTAATTACAAGATAGTTGAAGGATTCTTATCTTCGCCGGTTACTCTTTTGATCTGCTTGAAGCTGACGGTGTTGCTCAGACCAGAAAAATGATATACATATACACTCAAAAATGGAATCATGAAAAGAAGAGATTTTGTTAAGACCGGAATGGCCGCATCAGCCGGTGCCTTTTTTATAGATTCACTCCTTGGTTGTACCAGTTCAGCCACCCTGGAGACCAGCATCGATCAATTCTATGAGGGATTCCAGGATCCACCTCTTACCTCCCGGGTTTTTGTGCGCTGGTGGTGGAATGGTAACAGGCTGGCAGAAAAAGAAATACTCAGGGAACTGGATGTCATGAAGGCTGCCGGAATTGGTGGTGTGGAGATCAATCCCATTGCATTTCCGGAAGGCTCGGATCCTGCTGGCTACGAACCTTTAATCATTTTCGAGGATAAGTGGCTGGATATGCTGCAGGTGGCACTGCAGGGAGCCAAGGAACGCGGGATGATATGCGATATGATCGTGGGTTCCGGCTGGCCCTTCGGGGGAGAGATCCTGGAGAAGGAGGAGCAGTCTCAAATCGTAACCATTGAAACCATCGACCTGCAGGGAGGGAAAAAGTTTCAATACACTACAGATGAGTTGCTTGCCAGGGTGGATCCGGAGATACATGCCCGGAATGAGAAGCACTATAAAGAGATAATCATGGCGCGTTTGCTCCCAAAAGTCGCTGAAGAGTTCATGGAGGGTATGGACCTGATGGGCAATATTGCCAACGAGACACTGACAATTGATGTTCCCAAAGGTGAGCATGTACTTTACTATGTGGTAAAACTAACCGGATTAACGGCTGTGATAAATGGCTCTCCCGGTGCTGCGGGCCCGGTGCTGAACCACTACAGCAAACCTGCGGTGGAACGGTACCTGAACTGGATCTCAGACAATATTTCGGGAAAGATCGGGCATATGGGCAACCACATCAGGGCCATGTTCTGTGACAGCATGGAACTGGAAGGTGCCAACTGGAATGCCGATATGCTGGATGAATTTGAAAAGAGAAGAGGCTACGCTCTCAGACCCTACCTCCCTTTTGTCCTGAAAAAAACGGGGCATATGGGGAATCCCATTGAAGGGGAGTATGGGACAAAATTCCCGGATGAGATAGCAGAAAGGATCAGGCGGGTGGACCTGGATTATTACAAAACCAGGATTGAACTCTTTAAGGAGCGGTTTATCGACACATTTAACGAATGGTGCCACAGGAACGGGATGAAATCGCGCATGCAGGCCTATGGCAGGGGAATGCACCCGCTGGAAGCCAGCATGGAGATAGACTTTCCGGATAGTGAAACCTGGTTGTTTTCAGATGTGGGGCGGGAGTATCCCGATACCGGGCTGCAGGGAAGGGCGCACAGGATGTGCAATAAAGCGGTGGCTTCGGCTGCAGCCCTCACAGGGAAAAAGGTAGTGAGCTGTGAAGAGGTGACCAATGTAGAAACCACCTTTATGAGCACCCTGGAGAATATTAAGATCGTTGGGGACCAGAGCAATATCTCGGGTGTAACTCATTCATTTTTACACGGCTTTAATTATTCGCCACCCGAAGCTGCCTTCCCCGGGTGGGTTCGCTACGGTACATTTTTCAGCGAAAGAAATACCTGGTGGCCCTGGTTCAGGAGGTGGTCCGATTATAAGGCACGTATCTCCTATCTTCTGCAACATGCTACTTTGAAAGCCAATGTGGCCATCCTTCCACCACTTACCGATCTCTGGCTGAAACTGGGGCCACAGCGGGACCCGTTCCCTGAGAAATGGTACCCCGACTACATTCATAACCTCTGGGAAGCTATCCACCAGAACGGGGGAGGTTGTGATTATGTCAGTGAAAAAATCATCAACAACGCAACTTTCGAAGGTGGCAGGATGATCTATAACAGCCGTTCTTATGACACCCTGCTATTACCTGCCACAGAAACACTGGACCGGAACACGCTAGAGTCCTTATACCAATTTGCGAAAGCCGGGGGTAGCATTGTTTTTATCGGGCAAAAGCCATTTAAGTCCCCGTCGTATGAGGAGATGAAGGAAAATGACTCGCAGATTAAAGAATTGGTGGATAAGTTGTTTGCTGACTATACAGACCGGGTAAGCGAATATCCGGCACCTGTTGGGAATCTGCTGCAATGGTATGGAAAACTGCAGGATGAACTTGGCATAAAATCCAATGTAACATTTGACAGACCCAGTAAATACTTAAACCAGGCATCTTACAGGCTTGGAAACAATGATATGTTCTTCCTTTCCAATCACAGCTTAAATGAGGATGTTGTTCTTAAGGCTGAATTCTATGTGGATCAGAAGCTCCAACCCTGGATGTGGAACCTGGAAACAGGGGAAAGAATGCGGTATCCGGTGTCAGGGGCCAACAATATGCTGGATATCAATTTGCCGCATGCCGCTTCCCTGCTGATCGTTTTCGAAGAGGAAACCGAAGGGGAGTTGTATCATCCGCTGCCCATGGTTTCAGGAGGGACAGAGTTGAAAGGCACCTGGCAACTGAAACTGGATCATATCAATGGCGAAACCCTGGAGATAGAGCTGGATGGTTTAAAGGATTTCATTGAAGATGAAGCCACCCGGAATTTTGCAGGTACAGCAACTTATCAAAATACCTTCACTGTTGACAACAAGGATGTTTCCCATATTGATCTGGGCAGGGTGCCTGGAATCACTGAATTGTCATTGAATGGCAAGTCGTTGGGAACCAGGTGGTATGGGCATCATACATATGACATCAGTGAGGCTATGAAGATTGGTGAAAACAGATTGAGCATCAAGCTGACCACCATCATCGGGAATTATATGAAGGGACTGGATGAAAATGTCACTGCACAACGTTGGACAGTGAACCAATCCTACCACTCCATGGGAATTATAGGGCCGGTCAGGATCTTTTGACGGATACAGAATCAAAAAATGGGAACCCTGTTTTTGCGAACATCTGTTGTTTTCCGGGTATTGGTGCTATTTGCCCTGCAGGGACATGCTCAAACCATCGACACAACTCTGCAGCCGGTTGACGGGAGGATATGTTTTGGAAACGGATATGTTTTCGGCTGTTTTACAGGCCCGTTTGAATTGCCGGAAAATCCGGCTTACAAAGTTCACGATAAGATCAGCAGGTTGTGGCTGGGCTACTCATCTTCCCCTTCCATTGGAGTTGGATTACAACCTGTCATTATAAACAGGAAGACAGGAGAGAAGTGGACAGTTCACGGTGTTGATCACTATCGCTATGATAACGGGGTTATTATTATGGAAACAGCATTGCCGGTCGGGAGGGTGATCACCGAGACTTACGGGCTGTGGCAAAAACCGGTATTGATCCGCAGAATCAGGTTCATCGCAAGTGAAGGCAACCCTTCCGAATACACCATCAACACGGAGGCTTCTCTATATAAAGAACATTCTAACAAACCACCTGCTTCCGACGATGAAGAAGCAATGCACCTTTATAATGTTTACAAATTCGATGAGCGCGAACGCCCTGTCTCCCATTTCTTCCCGGAACAGGAGGTGCTCACTTACAATGCCGAGAGCAAATCGGTTTTGTGGGAGTACCAGGATGAACGGTATAGAAAGGTGGTCATCAAATCTGCAGAGTCATCGGTAAAAACATCGGTCATCCAAAAAACTGCAAATAGCGGTGGTTCAGTAAGGTTTGAGAACAGGTGTAACAAAACGGGTGGAGAACTTACCCTTATTCTATCTTTCGCCGGGAAGATGGATGAAGCAGAAAGCTTGATGAAAGCTTGTGATGCCAGCGCACTCGATGTGAACAGCACACAGAAGAGATGGCAGGAGTGGTTCGACAGCGGCGCGGTGGTGAGAACCGGGGATGAAAAACTTGACAATGCCTACAAAAACCAGCTTATGTATGCCAAGGTGGCCCTCGATGAAGAGCTTGGTGGACACCTGGTTGGGGGGAGGTATCAGATACCCACCATGTGGGGGCGTGATGCCGGTATCGCCATGAGTGTATTGCTCGATGCAGGGCACTATGACGACGTGAAGAAGATCCTCAGGTTTTTCCCCGATCATATGAACTGGAATACAAGAAATAACTGCATCCATGCGAACTGTCACCTTTCGGGGAGGGTGATAGAATCTTACACATCACGGGAACAGGAGCCTGTGGAAGATATCGTGCAAGCTGGCGAGTGGACCAATCAGATGGGCGGACCACAGTTGGATGCCATGTCATACTATTTGTACAATGCGGCAAAATTATTTCGATATACCGGAGACAGCGTGTTTATGAAAGAACTCTGGCCCTTTGTGGTCAAAGTGGGTGATGCTCTTGCGGAGGAGAGTGAATTGATCTATGAGCGGGCCGTACCATCAGACTATTATGGAGAAGAGAGGAGATATAAGAAGTACAATCCGGAAACAGGACTGATCGTTGACAATTGTTGGGAGAGTGATATCCTTGGCGAATATTCCCTGATGAATTTCATGTCGGTGGTGGGCTTCAGTCAGGCCTATAAGCTCTCTGTGGAGATGGGAGATGAAAAACCGTTGTGGAAGCAGCGGGCCTTCAAACTGAACGAAGCGGCAAATAAGCACCTTATCAAATATGATAGTACCGGCAATCCCTATATCCTGAAGAATGTGCCAAGAGAGTGGATGAACGATTGGAATGGGAAGCCTACTCACGGGGAAGAAGAGCCCATCAATAATTTTGGTTATGCCTGGTCCTTTGCGGCAACCATCCCCTACTTCAATTATACCAACGAAACTTTTAAGAAAGCTTACCTGATGCAGGTAGATCCCACAGGCGATGCGATGGGCTGGGGAATGTGGTGGGCAACCACTGCCCACGCTGCTTTTGAGGCAGATCTGCCCGAAGTGGGCTGGAACTACCTGAGCAAATATCTTGCCCAACTGCCTGTATCTCTTCAGGCATACGAACATAACTCTGATGTGGAAGCCCTTGACGGGACCAAACGGAGGGCCACACTAAACCTCTTTAGCTTTGCCTACCTTCCGCATGCTGTGATCAGGGGAATGTCGGGCTTCGGCTATAACGAACATACCGACACCTGGTTTTTCAGACCTCAAGTTCCTGAAAAGATCGGAAAGGTGAAAAGCACAATCAGGATTGGCAATACCTGGTTCGATGTGGAGAGTGAAGGGAGAGGAGACAGGCTACAGGTGTTTACCATTGACGGTGAAGACCAGATCCACACCGGAGGCATTCTTGATATAAAATATTTGGATGGAAGACGCCACGAGCTGGTAGTAAAAATGAAATAAGCAAGGTCATGAAAAAGATCCTGATCCTGATACTAGCAGTTGCATTTTACCTGGAAATATACTCAAAAGTGTAGGTATTGCTATAGTGTCCAATACTTACCTCCCCGTTTGTCCATGGCGGATCGGGCTGAGCAACCTTTAAGTCTTCCCAGTTGAGGATGGCTTTCGTGGGGAACCCATCCTCGTTGAATTCGTAGGTAAAGATCCCGGATACATTCAGTGTCGTATCATACCCTGGAAATGTTTTTGTTCCTTCGTAGGAAGAAACCAGATTGTTGGAATAGCCAATGTATCCAAAAGATCTGGGATTGGTCACTTGCTTCACGGAGGAATATGCAAAGGGATTTATATGATTTGTGTAAGTATAATGGAGCTCAATTTCATTTGCTACATATCTATCATCAGAAGTTTGGAAATGATATTTGTATAGATTTCCATCAACCCATTCATAGGAAGAGATCGCAGAATCGAGTGACCATGGATAGAAATTAATCTCAATGCGGGCTACTTGCCCGTTCGTGTTTAAAATAACCGTTGAGAGGGTGTCGATGAATCCATGATACCCTTCATCAATAGCATCAATCCTTCCATCACTATATGCAAAGTGTACAGTATCTTCTGGATCCGGGAGATTCGGATATAGATCATAGTCGTACCTGGAAAGAGGCCTGTCTGATGCATCGTATAAGTATTCGTACCTGATTCCGCTCCTGTGTGTTTCGCTGGTAATAAAATTATCAACACTGTATTCGTACACGTTAAAATATTCACGTCCGGGTGATTCGTTTTGCACAAATGAAATGTTGCTTACCAGACAGGGAGCGTTTGCCGGATCGGTATTTAAGACTTCAGGCTCCTCTTTTGAACAGGCTGATAGAAAAAAAGCAATAATCAGGATAAGTGGATAAGATCTGTACTTCATTGTTGGAATTTGGTTTGTTAAGTTCTGCGTCAAAGGTGATACTCTCGTCTTAAAAGCAGACGAAAATAGATAATATTGCAGAATACACAATACCCTGGATTACCGCAAGAGGATGAGTCTCCTTTTCTCAACATATGTTCCTGCTTGCATTTCATAGATATACACTCCGCCGGGTAATCCTGCTGCGTTCCATATTGTTCTATAGTTTCCTGCTTGATAGTGGCCAGATTCAAGAAGCGCGACCTCCTGGCCAAGCAGATCAAACACCTTAAGTGTTACGATGCCCGGTTGTGGCAGGTCAAATGCAATGGTTGTCTGTTGATTGAAAGGATTCGGGTAATTCTGTGCGAGCTTGTATTCAGCCGAAGGATCTTCATCCGGAAGCTCCATCCCGGTCTCCCAATCTATCGAGAAAGGTTGTGAATTCATGCCGATGACATTCCCGTCAGCATGGTCATTGACTGCAATCAGGCATGAATCGCTCCGGGGCCCGGTGACACTCCATTGATAAGAACCGGTGTTTTCAATACTACTGGCGATCTCTTCCCAGCTCTTGCCTCCATCGCGCGATATTTGTATATCAACCGTCATGCTATAGAGAATATTCAGATCGATGACATCCCATGCAAGTTGCACCTGGTGACCGACGGTCCACTGTTCCCCTCCGGCGGGAGCAGTCAGATCAAGGAAAAGCGGTGAATTATAGTTTATCACATTGAAACCCACGGGACCGCTGGCCAGATTTGCCTCCCTGATGTAATTGTTATAAACAACCTCCTGTGCATTAACGGATGTCAATGTCAGTTCTAAATTCAGCCCAACGGTTTTGGCATCCGGCGCTCTGCTTGGGATCTCCTCCTTGATCCAGCCTGCGATAATGTTGAAATCCTCTCCAAGTGAAGTAGCCTGCTCGTTCACATCAAAAAGATTATCCTTCCAGTCCCATTCCGGAACAGCAAAAGCGGCCCAGTGAAGCCACCCTGATATGGAACCGAGTATCCCATTCACTGAAGAGTTACATTGTTTCAGGTCATACTCCTCCAGCATCACAGGTTTTGAGGCATATGAGTATCTTGCCACTCCATTAATGAAATTGTCTTCGTTACTGCCCCACCAGTTGTAAGCATGGATGGAAGTATAGTCCAGGAGCGGGGTAAGCTTTATTGGATTAAAAGCAGCGTAGGTTGCGCTGTTACCCACATAATGCTTAATGGGGGCCGAAAATTGGATCAGCCCGACGGATATTAGATGGTTTGGATCCACAGCCCTCATTGCATCTGTTAACCTGCGGGTCCAGATATATGCAATATCTTCCCTGAAAAGCTGGAAATCGAACAGGCGTGGATCACCCGGATTGTTCAGTACTGTGAATTCGTTAAGGGAGGGTGCTTTGATTTGCTCCCAGGATTCGTTTTCCCTGGGATAATCAGACCAGGATGCGGCCAGTTCCGCTTCAGTGGAATATTTAAACTGTACCCAGTGGGGCCAGAGCTGCAACATGATACCAGAGTTCGATTCCCGGATATAGGGTTCGTTTTTCAGGCTCCAGGAAAAAATAGCAGGCTCCCCGGCATACCGGCTCCCCAGTGCCTTTAAATAGAACTCATATCCCAGGATCGTGTGATCATCGGCATAGAGGTCCCAGCTGGCCCATACCGGCCAACCTTCCCAGTCGTTGACCAGGTCGAAAATGATGCGCAGATTATGTTTTGAGGCGAGCATGATCATGGTATCCAGGGTGAGGAGCGCTGACTCATTGATCTGCAGGTACTGAGGTTCAAAACTCATTACTGAGAGGAAGATTCGAACGATGTTAACGCCAAGGCTATCCAGTTTTGCAAAGTGCCGGTCTGTTTGCGTGGAGTCAAACTTTCCAATCACATCAAACGCTGGATATGGATCGTTGTGATAAGTCGCCGGGTCGTAGTAGTTCACTCCCCAGGGGATAAAAGGTTGTTGAGAGACAGCGGTTTCAAAATTCCATCCATCGGATGCTACCCTTATAAATTCATCAGCTTCATTATCCACAGATGTCAATTTGGTTTGCATCTGTGATTGGGCTACAAGGGATGTGCAAAGGAGACAAATAAAAAACCCCATTGAAGAAAGAAATTTAATCATAATATTTCAATTTTCAGTTTTTCAATATCAGCACCGGATTAGTATATTTCATCTCAGTTGCTTACGGTAAATATACTTATCCATATTTGCTATTCGAATCTTTTTCTTATGAATTTCTTTCATTGTTTCCTAGCTTGACTCTGGTTGATAAATGGAACTATCAGCCTAATAAACTGGCTCAGGCTTTAAAAAGGGGTAAATCAAATACTATAGGATACTTGGTCCCTGATATTGGGAACCCTTTCTTTGCAAGAATTGCCCGTCTCATTGAGAATATTCTGGTGGAGGAAGGATATCAGTTGATTATGGGGAGTACCCATGAAGACATACAGAAGGAGGATCAGCTGCTGATGGGATTAATGAACAACCAGATTGAGGGCCTGATTGCTGAAAGAATTGCAGAATTATTTCCTTTAAATATTGTATTATTTTACTTTTTTTTGGAATTGATTTCAATTAGCCGTAGTTTAGCATCACTAAATCGATTTAGTTATTTGAATTTATATTAAAAAATTCCTTTTATTAACCAATTCCTTATATTTACCAATTCCTTTTATTATTCATTTAATCTTAAACAGTATGAAAAAAACTTTTACACTTTTAACTGCGCTCCTTATGAGCAGCGTTCTGGCTTTTGGACAGGACATTCTGGATGTTCCGCCGTGGGACGACACGGACCCCGCAATTCTTCCCCTGATTGATGTGATTGCCGGTGATACTACAGATACGGGAGACCGGGTAAGCGAAGACCGTGTTTACCGGCTTGAGCGTGACGGGATCTATATGATCACCTCCACTCTTTTTGCCGATTATTCATTCAGCCTGATTGCTACAGACGGCGATGGCAGACCTCCTCTTCTGATCAGTGCCAAGACGGCAGAGGGAGCGGTTGTTTTGCCTTTCATGAAGTTTCTTAGTAATGATGAGGAGTATGCTTTTGAAAACATTATGTTCCAGGCCATCAATACGGACCTGCAGCAGACCATATGGACCTCGGCCTTACAGTTTTCCGGAAATAATACCCGGGTAACTTTTGACGGATGCGTTCTCAATGGCTGGACAGGCCGTTCGACCGATTTTTACGGAGCGAATAACTCTGTTTTCTTCAGGGATGTAATATGGCGGAATGTCACCCATACAGACCACCCGTTTGTGGGACAACAGATCGCCTTTGGCCCGCTGGATCAGGATACCCTGGTGATTCATAACTGTACCCAATTCAATGCGAATGGTTACTGGCTCTACCACCGGAGTGCCATGTTTGATTATGTAGTAATCGAGCACAATACATTCTATGTAACGATGACTACTCTGTTTGCCCTGGAGCATTCGGTTAATCTTATCTTCCGTAGCAATCTCCTCTATGGCGTTTATGCGCTGGGGGATCATCCCATATCAAGAAGGGATAAATGGTATACCACTGATGGTTTACCCCTGGCTCATATTCTTGTTGATGCGATGGCAGATACTGTATTGGCTGCAGGAGGACTCACAGAGGCTGACAGGTCGATTCTGTTAACCAACAATGCCTGGCATACGCCGCAAGCTATTCAGGATCATTATGATGCCAATGACACACTCACAGGGCCTGTCTGGATGAACGACAGGGTACAGGGCATGTTTGATGATGATGCAAGCTATCCCTTGTTTGTAGCTGAGAACAATGTGGAGATAGACCCGGTATTTGCCGACGCCGATATGGATACCTGGATGACTACTGAGACTGCAAATGCTGCAACTGAATTTATGAATCATCCTCCAGGGGCATTCTGGGGTACTACTTCCACTATGCGGAATTATGATTCGCGTACCGGTATTGACCAGGATTTGTTGATTGTTCCCTGGCCTTTAGCAGAAGGAAATTTGGAGATTACCGAGGCCAGCCTGCTAACCGCGGGACATGACGGCTTGCCGGTAGGGAACCTGAACTGGGATCCCACTTTAAGGGCGCAATACCGTTTACCTGGTGAACCTGGAGTGGGGATTGAGAATCAGCTTCAGAATTCCATGGGATTCAGTATAACTCAAAACTATCCCAATCCGTTCAGCCATGAGACGATGATTGGATATTCATTGTCCAATGCTGCAGATGTGACAATTTCTGTCTATAATGTGTTAAGTCAGAAGGTGGCCACACTGGTGAATGAATACCGCGATGCAGGTGAATATTCCGTAAGATGGGATGCAGCTGATATGCCAGCCGGTATCTATACGTATCGCATCGAAGCTGATGGTCTTGCTCAGACCAGAAAAATGATGTTAGTGAAGTAGATCGATAACTTCTTTTAAATGTACAGGTAGCTGGAGATATACTCACCGGCTACCTGTTTCATTCTTTGCACATATGACAATCAATAAATACTAAAACAAAAACAGGCGAGCGTTATGAAAACTATTTCATCAGGGAAATTTATGGTCATATTGGCCTTCTTCTCTTTCTGCTTCACGGCCACTCAATTTGCACAACAGGCAACTATTAGTGGCACGGTGACTGATGTGCAAACCGGGGAAGAACTGATCGGGGCACATATCTACATTGAGGGTACCAGCAAGGGTACTGCTGCAGACATGAATGGTAACTATACGCTTACCGGTGTGTCACCCGGGGAATACCAATTGACAGCCACCTATATTGGATATAACAATCAAACTCTATCCATATCACCTGCGGCAGGTGAAGAGCTGAAGGTGGATTTTCAGCTTCAATACGCCGGTTCCACCGATCTGGAGGAGGTGGTTGTCACAGCCCAGGCCCGCGGCCAGATGAATGCCATCAACGAACAACTAAGAGCTAAATCCATTAAGAATGTGGTGGCTGCCGAGAGGATCCAGGAACTGCCTGATGCCAATGCTGCCGAGACCCTGGGACGGCTTCCGGGGGTTTCGGTACTCAGAAGTGGTGGAGAGGGAAACAAGGTGGTTATCAGGGGTCTCTCTCCCAAGTACAATAAAGTCACCATTGAAGGTGTTACCATGGCTTCTTCAGATGGGGACAGAAGCACCAATATCAGCATGATCTCTCCCTACTCCCTGGATGGGATTGAAGTGTTTAAAGCGGTCACAGCCGACAAGGATGCTGATTTTATCGGGGGGGCGGTCAATTTTAAACTGAGGGAGGCTGATCCGGGATGGAATTATGATCTCGTGGGCCAGATGGGATATAACAACCTGAAGTCCACCTTCAATGACTACCTGTTTACCGGGAGTGTCAGCAACCGGTTTTTGGATGACAAACTTGGGATCTATCTGCAGGGTAATATTGAACAACGAAACAGAAGCTCCAATGAGATGAGCGCAGCATATTATGTGCGCAATGATGCAGAGGTTGGAGTTAAAAACCCGGTCTATCCCCAGTCTTTCAAGCTTTCCGATATCTACCGTAACACACGGAGGTACGGAGCCACTGCTGTGATCGATTACAAATTGAATAGCGGATCGATCAAATTTATGAATTTCTTCAATCAGAGCATCTCCAATACCGATACCTATAATGATGAATATGATATATTTAATATAACCCACAGGTACAGCGCACAAAGAAGAGAGAACAGGCTTGCATCCATGAGTAATATTCTGGGATATGAACAGCGCTTTGGCAAGTTAAAAGTAGAAGCCAAGGCATCGCACTCCTATTCAAAGAGTTATGTCCCTTCTCAGATGGATGTAAACTTCCGGCAATGGAGACCGGTTTTTCCCAATCCTGATTCTGTGAATCGCTCTATTCCACCCTATGAAGTTCTTAACTACAGAGAATTAGATGACAGATTCACCGAGATGGCCTTAATTACAGTTGCGAGTTCCATTCTGGAAGAGCGGCAACTGGAGGCTTCCCTGGATCTTTCTTACGATTTCTCAATCAGCAATCAGATCAATGGTTTCATCAAATTTGGTGGGAAGTACCGCTATAAAGAGAGAGGATACGATATCTATGACTCCTGGGGAGCCGATCCACATATTGGTGAAGGGCGCGGGGCCATACCCATTTATGATGCCTATCCGGAGATGCGGGAAGAGCTTGGCTTCGGTCCGGACGATTACTCCAGATTGCCTTTCACAGTTGTTGATGATGAGGGTTTTGATCATGGGAATTACCTGAAGGGCAAGTATCCGGTATTCCCTGTTATTGATCTGGACCTGAGCGAAGAAATATTGGGATTATTACAGAAAGACTGGTATGATGCTGCAGACAATTACCCCTATGTAAGAACCGCCGAACTCTGGGATTTTTCCGGGGATGAGACCTATTATGCAGGATATCTTATGTCGGAGCTAAACATAGGCAAAAGCATCAAGATCACTCCCGGTATGAGGTATGAACATAACACCACAGAGTATACGGCTGCCAATGGTATAACCACTGTAATTTTTCCGGAGCGCTTCTATAATCATGTGGATACATCCGCAAGCCGTGAAAACGGCTTCCTGTTGCCCATGATCCACCTGAAATATTCTCCGCTGGACTGGTTTGATGTGAGGCTTGCCTATACAAAGACCCTATCGCGTCCCACCTATCAGGATTTTGTCCCCCGAATGGATATGTGGGATCTATGGGTTACCTACAATAACTTTGAGCTGGTACCGGAAACTTCTCAGAACTATGATCTCTACCTCTCATTTCACCACAATAAGATCGGCCTGTTTACCGCGGGAGGATTTGCCAAACTGATTGATGACCAGATCTTTGGTACCGGCAGGAGAATCATTACAGATCCGGCAGAATATGGGTTCCCCGATGAGTATCTTTCCAAATGGATTGTTTCTACTATAAACAATCAATACCAGGCCAAGGTATGGGGCCTGGAGTTTGACTGGCAGACCAACTTCTGGTACCTGCCCGGTTTCTTAAAAGGGATCGTCCTGAATGTAAACTATACACACATCTTTTCGGAAGCAAAATATCCTTATACCGTCATTGAGCAGATTCCGGGTACTCCGGTATGGGCCCCGGAGTTCCAGAATATTGATTCTTTCTATGTGGGACAGTTAATCGACCAGCCTGATGATATTATCAATGTGCAGATAGGGTATGACTACAAGGGTTTTTCTGCTCGCCTTTCAATGCTTTACCAGACCAGGATTTTCAAGTCCCCCAATTTCTGGCCTGAACTCAATAACTACACCGCCAGTTACCTGCGCTGGGATTTCTCAGCACGGCAAAAGTTGCCATGGGCCGGACTGGAACTCTTTTGCAATGTGAACAATATCTCCAGTGCACAGGACAGGGATCTTGTAAGCGGTGCCAATTGGGATGCAAGGATCCAGGAGTATGGAATGACAATGGACCTCGGCGTTCGGATGAGGCTGCATTAAATCTTCATGATGGTTTTCCGGACAGAAATCTGTATTTACCTGGATTATCCGGGTAGATGCAGATTTTTGAATGCTAAATTCAATGTTTTGAGAAAACTTTCTAGTCTAATTGCCATACTGGTTACCGTGACCTTTTCCCATGCTCAAACGGACGGTACCAAAGTGTTCAGCCTGGATGGCACCTGGGATCTGACAGGGTATAACCCCGATAAATCTGAACGTATTACTCTGAAGGGAACTGTGCCGGGACAGGTGCATCCCGATCTTCATCGTGAAGGATTGATCCCCGACCCTTTCTGGCGTGACAATGCCGAGCAGTGCCAGTGGCCCGAGAACTGGGAGTGGCGTTATAAAAAGTATTTCGATCTGCCTGAAGGATTTGTGGACGGGGAGTGGATCAGCCTGCAGTTTGACGGGATCGACACCTATGCGGATGTATTTATTAACGGGCGAAAGATCAATCCACCCCATATACTCTCCTCAGAGAACATGTTCCTGCCCCTGGAGCACGATGTTAGCGATGAATACCTGACGGAAAAAGGAAATGTGATTGAGGTCCGTATTTATCCCATTTCAAAATACGCAGGATTGAGATCACAGCTGCATCCCTTGCCCGGAGCATTCGGCGCTCCCATGAGGCCCTATGTGAGAAGAATGCAGAGCTCCTTCGGATGGGACTGGCTGCACCGATTGGTAACGGCCGGGATATGGCGACCGGTTCGACTGGTTTCCTATCAGAATGCCAGGATTGACCATCTGTTCTTTTACACCAAAGAGCTTTCAGAAAGCAAAGCCGGTTTGCATGTGGAGGTCGAATCAACCAACAGGAACCGTGCAGCGAAAACAATACAAATACAGCTTAGGTCACCCGAAGGGAAAGTGGTCTGGCAAAAAGAGACCGGGCTGGATCCGGATAAAATGGAATTTGATTTCACCCTGGAGGATCCACAAATCTGGTGGCCCAACGGGGCAGGCGAACAAGCCTTGTATTACCTGACAGCCGGACTATTCAGTGCAGAAGGCAAAAAGCTGCATAGCAAAACAGTAGAGACCGGGATCCGTACGGTATCCATTGAAGAGATCCCTGATCAGGAGGGTCCCGGCAGTTCATTTACCATGATCGTAAATGGAATGCGCATCTTTGCAAAAGGTGGAAACTGGGTGCCCGCCGATCCTTTCCCGGCAAGGATCACTCCTGAAAAGTACGAACAGCTTATTGTTCAGGCCAGAGACGCGGGTATGAATATGTTAAGACTCTGGGGAGGAGGCATCTATGAACCGGAAGCTTTCTGGCACGCCTGCAACAAACACGGCATCATGATCTCCGTGGACTTTATGCTGGCCTGCCAGGTATATCCCGATGACGATCCGCAGTTTGTGGATATGCTGAAGAGGGAGTTTGCAGCAAATATAAAACTGACCAGGAACCATCCAAGCCTGGTCTTCTGGGCCGGGGACAATGAATTGGGACTGGGCAACAAACCTGCCGATAACTGGCCGGGCAAGCAGATGCATCTCACAATGACCGGACCGCTTGTCGAGGAACTGGATCCGTCACGGCCCTTCAGGATCACCAGCCCCATGGGTAACGATCCCGCCACCAATAATTCAGCCATATCGGGCGACAGCCACAAGAGCTCCTATTATGAAGTGAAGAGGGCAGATTACAGGCATGTGATTGACAGTCTGAGCGGGGGACGATTTATGAGCGAACACCCCATTGCCGGAACCCCGCCAAAACAGGTTTTGTTGAAATTTATGAACGAGGAGGACTTTTATACCCGTGAAATGCTGGAGTTTCACACCAAGAATAATCCTTATGAGAAGATCCCCACCTTTTTCAAACAGCTGGAACGCAATGCCAAAAACCTCTATGGCGATCCGGGTGATGATACCGACCGCTGGATCAGCCAGATGGAATACCTTCATTACGAAGTGGCCCGACTGGGCATGGAAGGCAGTCGAAGAAGGAAGTTCTATACCAGTGGAATATTGCTCTGGATGTTTAACGATTGCTGGCCGGCAAGCGGCTTAAGTGTGGTCGATTACTGGGGAGACCGAAAGGCAGGATGGTACGGAGTTGCTGCCGGGATGCGCCCGGTCATCGCAGCTTCGCATGTGGAAGGCAATGACATTATCTGGTTTGTCACCAGTGATCTGTTTGAGGATAAAAAGGTGAACATTGTGGTGAAAGTTCAGCCCACCAATGGCGGTAAACCAAGGTTTGTGAAGCATCTTGAAATTACGGTGCCGGACAACAGCAGCGTAGAGGCCATCAGACTTCCCCTTGATGAAATGAAATCAATACTTGCTAATGATGCGGTTCTGGTTTGTGAGCTGAATTTTGATGAAACCGGATATGACAGAAGTTACTGGACAGCCGGCCTGCCGCAAAATGTGGTATACCCGGTCAACAAACTGGAGATTAAACTTGAGAATAACGGAACCGAGGGAACCATTAATCTCAAATCGAAAAAATGGGCCAGGGTGGTCAATCTTTATGCCGACGGGATCGATTTTGAAGATAACTATTTTGAGATGCTTCCCGGCGAAGAACGGATCATCAAATGGAGATCCCGCAGGGGAGAATTAAAGGATGATATCAGGGTCTCATGGTGGAATGATCAGGAGTAGAAATGATAAAACAGGTAATTATGAACATAAAGCGAATGAGTTTGCTCATTGGATCACTCTTCATCTTCGTGGTGGGTGCAATGGCACAGGAAAACGAGTGGTTAAGGGCCGAAATGTATACTGTGCCTGTATCAACTGAAAACAACCTGGGAACAACAAATCTGTTTTGGCAGGTGACCGGTAGCGACAGCAGTGTGCTTACAGTCGACCAGGGTAGCGGAGAAACGGATTTTGCAGCTGGAGGAGCAACAGGAAATGCATCTGCAGATTCAATTCAAAAGGGAACGATTTCCCTGTTTCGTCTCTACACAACAAACGGAACCAGTCGCATGATTGTTGACAGCATCAGTGTATCCGGAACGGATCCTTTACCAAACAGCTCCATCGGTCTGAATGCTTTTCCCCTATTTGCCCAATATCTGGGCATCAGTCAGGGCAACAGCGACTATCAAAACGAGGCGCATCGGAAAATATCAAAGGCCATGGCCCGCAAATCAATCATCTCAGCATCCGAAATAGGTACACAATACCTCAGGGTGATGGTTTCAGGCTTCTATTCACCCACACTGGATGTATTGCGCAATGATTCTGTCGCATTCTGGAGCGCCATGGATGAACTGATGGCCGAGTTCAAAGCCAATGAGATGAAGATCATTCCGTCCCTTGCGTGGAACCTGTTTCAGTTCTCCAATTACTTCAACGAGACGGTCACAGATTATATGACCAATTCCAATTCTCAGTCTTACCTGTTGCTGAAGAAGTTCATTCACGATTTCGTGACCCGGTATAAGGATGAAGATGTAGTGCTCTTTTATGAGCTTGGAAATGAGTACAACCTCTATGCCGATCTGAAGATTGAAACAAATCCCTGGACAGGCGAGCCATACACTGGTAAATTTACCACAGCCCAGCTAAGCGATTTTCAGAAACGTACGGCCAACTTTATCCGCTCACTCGATCCTGCCGCCATGGTTACATCGGGAAATGCCATGCCACGGCCTTCGGCCTACCATCTGATGTTGCAGCCCGCG
This sequence comes from Bacteroidota bacterium, assembly GCA_039714655.1. Lineage (GTDB taxonomy): Bacteria > Bacteroidota > Bacteroidia > Bacteroidales. The sequence continues at coordinate 3,645 of JBDLIX010000067.1, read as the reverse complement.
TTTTCCCCCTCTGGAGCAGACTGGACAGTGGACAATGTGGATCAGTTCAAGCAATATGTAAAGATCCTGGAAGAGGGTGTGGATGTGATCTCCATGCATATCTACAATGGCTCCTTTGAAGGGCCCGATCGTTTTGGGATCACAGACCGGAACAGTGCTGAAATCCTGACTTACGCAAAACAAGCATCTGACGAGGCAGGCAAGCTCCTCTTTATGGGTGAGTTTGGCGATTATGATCCAATGATACAGCAGGATACAAATGCCGTATTTACCCAGAATATGTTCAATAAAATTGCAGAACTGGACATTCCGTTCAGTGCACCCTGGATCTGGGACTTTTATCAATTCAGTACTTATGAGTTTACTCTTTTTCAGATTGAGCAGGGATTTACCGATTTTATCATCGAAAAGTATAAGCAGGCCAATGTCAATCTGGGTAACCCTCCCGTTATAATTGCAGACCCCGATACTGTGAAGCCGCTGGTTGTGCTGACCTTCCCAAAAGGGAACGGCGAATACGCAAATCCACAACTCCTGCATGCCGTGGCCAGTGACAACAGCGGCAGCATTGCCAGGGTTGAGTTTTATGTCAATGAAGAATTGATCTTTACCGATACCGAACCTCCCTACCAGTTTAGCCTGGTCACCGATACCCTGAGTGTAAAGACCACCGAGCTGACCGCAAAAGCATATGATAAAAGCGGGAATACCGCAAGTTATATCCTGGAAGCAAACCCGGATCTGGTCATAGCCACCGGAACCATTACAGCCGACCCCGATACGGTCACCCGGTTTGTGGATAACGGTGAGGGTACCATGGTGGGAACTGTTGTTCTTTCCTGGTCTGCCACCGGATGCGAAAATACCCTGGTATATGTGAGTATGGATCATGCAGAGCCGAAGCTAATGTCAAATGCGCCTTTGAATTTCACTGAGACCATCGAATGGATTCAGCCGGACCATACCTATACCTTTTACCTTGCTTCCGCCTATGGGGATCTCACTCCGGTGGCACTGCTTGATTCGGTAGTGGTGGTTGGAGCTCCAGTGACCGGTGTGGAGGATGTCGACAGATCTGACATTGTTCAACTAACCAATTATCCAAATCCATTTAGCGACCACACTTTGATCCGCTTTGATAAATCGGTACTTCAGAGCGGGAGCAGCTACAATTTATTGGTTTTTGATGTTATGGGAAGATTGATGGAAAGAATTATACTGGAAAGGAGTTCCGGTTCCATAACCTTCAACAGGGGAGCGTATCCTTCCGGGATCTACCATTATGTGCTGCAGGTGGATGGAAAATATGTAGCCAGCAGCAGCATGGTTATTAAGTAAAAAAATATGAGGAGATTAGCACAGTATTTCCCACTTACTGTTATAGGATTAATGTTAGGGTTCTGCACCCTGGTTGCTCAGCCCGGTCAGGATGAATGGCCTGTACTGAAACATTATGATGAGGGCCATATTTCGCAAATTGCCATGCCCCTTGGGGGTATCGGTACCGGAACGGTCTCCATCGGAGGGAAGGGTGATTTGCGGGATTGGGAGATTATGAACTGGCCAGGGAAAGGGTTTTATCCCGTCTATAAAAATGGGGCGCCATTCTTTACCATCTTCGTTAAACCCCAGGGAAAAAAATCAAAGATAAAGGCCTTGCTGGGACCGCTGGAGGATCATGAATACCACCATTTTGAAGGACGCCAGCCGGCCAATTTCGGATTCCCCAGGTTCAAATCAACAACCTTCGATGCAGCCTATCCACTGGCACAGGTGAATTTTAAAGATCCGGACCTGCCGAAAGGGTCCTGAAATTTATTAGCACATGATGAAGAAAGAGATAACAAGTATCCTGTTTTTCTTGCTGATCGCAGCCACTTTTACAGGCTGCAGAAAGAAAGAGGAGGTGAGTATTATTCCTCAACCCGTAAACATGGAGATGAAAAGGGGGATTTTTGTGATCAATAGGGAGACAAAGATCGTGGTTGATGGGGATGTTGAAGCCAATCTGAAAACTGCAGCCTGGGTTGCGGAGCAAATCAGAAAAGCATCCGGGATGGGCCTGGCAGTTGTTTCCGGTGGCCCGAAGATAAAAAACAGCATCTGCCTGGTTCAAGGTTCTGTGGGTGATAATCATCCGGAGGGCTATGAACTGATTGTTGACCGTGCGGGTATTGAGATCAGAGGAGAGGAAGCCGGTATTTTCTATGGCATGCAGACCCTCCTCCAGTTGCTGCCTTCTGAAATATACAGCAGCAGTCTTGTTAAGAATGTGGCATGGGAAGTACCACAGGTTCACATAACGGACGCTCCGCGGTTTCCATGGCGGGGGATGCATCTGGATGTTTCCCGGCACTTCTTTCCTGTGGAGTTCATTAAAAAGTACATCGACCTGTTGGCCATGCACAAGCTCAATGTATTCCACTGGCACATCGTGGATGACCAGGGTTGGAGGATGGAAGTTGATAAATATCCGCTGTTGACTGAAAAGGGGGCCTGGCGGGATGGATCCATGGAAGGATGGGACTATTTTGTGGGACCGCCCGTAGAGGGTGGCCCCGTGTATGGCGGATATTATACACAGGAGGATATCAGAGAGATAGTACAGTATGCGGCTGAGCGCTTTATTACTGTGGTCCCGGAAATAGAGATGCCCGGCCACTCCCGGGCGGCACTGGATGCTTACCCTGAGCTATCATGTTCAGGCAAACCATTTGATCCTGAAGGTGCTACTCACCATTACCTGCCTCCTTATTGTGCCGGAAAGGAGGAGACCTTCCGTTTCCTTGAAGATGTTCTGACCGAGACCATGGAGCTTTTCCCCTCGGAGTATATCCATATCGGTGGGGATGAGGTGCCCAAGGAGCGCTGGGAAGTATGCCCTGATTGTCAGCGGCGTGTTCGGGATGAGGGCTTGGAGAATACCCGGGAGCTACAGAGTTACTTTATTACCCGCATCGAAAAATTTGTCAATGCCCGGGGCCGGAAGATCATTGGATGGGATGAGATCCTGGAGGGGGGGCTTGCCCCCAATGCGGCGGTGATGTCCTGGAGGGGCATTGAGGGTGGGATCTCGGCAGCCCGGGCCGCGCACCCTGTGGTGATGTCCCCTGTAGCGCATTGTTACTTTAATCACTGCCAGGTACCGGATCCTGCCGACTCAAAAGTTCCTTGCGGGGAATACACTTCCCTGGAAGAGATCTATCTCTATGAACCGATTCCGGACACACTTAACAGCGAGGAGGCCGGATTCATCATGGGTGCCCAGGGGAATGTCTGGACAGAAATGATCAAAACACCCGGGCAGGTCGAGTACATGGCCCTGCCCAGGATGAGTGCATTGGCTGAAGTGGTATGGAGCCACCGGGAGTCTCGCGACTATACAGGCTTCAGTGTAAGAATGGATGCCCACTACCTTCGGCTGGATCAGATGGGTGTTAACTATTTTAAGGAGTGAATGGCTTTATCTTGATGATATTGGGTTGAAAGATCAGTCTTTCTGGAGGACAATTACGATTGCCTGCTGGCCAGGAATATCAGTTATGGGAGGAGCCATTTCCAGACAGGCTGGATCATGATCTCACCTTTTGTCCACTGGAGATGATCCTCCTGATCGAAGGTGAGGATCAGGCCTTTGGATAGTCT